>DATHTR010000041.1:0-3908 GCA_035463095.1 Candidatus Angelobacter sp.
GGGCTACCTCGACGACCGTGACGGGACTCTCGTGAAGAAGGACCAGCTGCAGCGGCTGTCGAAGGAGCAGATGGTCGTCATGACCACCGGCTCGCAGGGGGAGCCGATGAGCGGGTTGACCCGGATGAGCAACCGCGACCACCGCAACATCACCATCGAACCCGGCGACACGGTCATCGTGTCGGCCAGCCCGATCCCGGGCAACGAGGAGGCGGTCGCCAAGACGATCGACAACCTCTTCAAGGAGGGCGCGATGGTGCACTACGAGCCCCTCGTGCACTGCCACGTCTCCGGCCACGGCTCACGCGAGGAGCTCAAGCTGATGCTGGGCCTGGTGAAGCCACGGCACTTCATCCCCGTGCACGGCGAGTACCGCATGCTGGTGCAGCACGGTCTGCTGGCGGAAGGCGCCGGAGTCGACGTCGACAAGATCTTCGTCCTCGAGAACGGACAGGTGGTCGAGTGGGACGGCGACCGCGCCAGGATGTCGGAGACCGTGCCGGCCGGGGCGGTGCTCGTCGACGGGATCGCCGCCATCGACGGCATCGACGGCGTCGTGCTGCGCGACCGACGCATGCTGGCCTCCGATGGGGTGGTCATGGTCGCGCTGACCGTCGACGCCAAGACCGGCCAGCCGATCGGCCAGCCTGACCTCGTCAGCCGTGGGTTCCTCTCCGATCCTGAAGACCCGCTTCTCGGCCAGGCGCGCGATCATCTCCTCGAGGCCCTGCGCCAGCCGCGCGAGAGCGAGCACACCGCCGAGCTCGGCTTCCTCAAGACCAAGACCCGGGACACGCTGAGCCGCTTCTTCCACCAGCGCACGAAGCGCCGACCGATGATCCTGCCGATCGTCATGGAGGTCTGACCCTCGGTGGCCACCCGACGCCGTCCGAGCACGACCCGGCGCCGGACGACCCGGCGCCGCCGGCAGCGAGCGCCATTCGTCGTCAGCGGCCGCTTCCTGCGGGAGGCGCTGGCCCTGGTGCTCGTCTTCCTGGCGATCATCAGCGTGATCGCCCTGTTCGCGCCCGACGCGGGAGCGATCGTGCGCCCCTGGCACGCCCTGCTCTCGACGCTGCTCGGCTGGGGGATCGCCTTCGCGGCTCCGCTGCTCGCCGGCTTCGCGGTCATGCTCTGGATGAAGACCATGCCGGCCGAGCGATGGATGGCCGCCTCGGGCGCCGCCCTCTTCGCGCTGGCGCTGCTCGGGATGTTCCACCTTGCCGTGGGCGGCGGCGCCGAGGCCGTCGAGACCGGACAGGGCGGGGGAGCGATCGGCTTCGGCATCAGCGCGCTCCTGACCGGCGCGGTCGGGGACGCGGGCGCCTGGATCGTGCTCGGACTCCTGCTGGTGGTCGGCCTGCTGCTGTACTTCAACATGACGGTCGGCGATCTCATCGCTGCCTACCTCTCGGAACGAGACGAACGTCGGGAACGCGAAGCAGCGGACGCCCGCCGGGCCGAGCGCCGGCCCCGATCGGCCGACGGCCGCAACGGGCGGCTGCCGCAGGAGGCAGCCTCTGCCGAGCCGCGGCCGGGCCTGATCGATCGGGTTCGTGACCGGCTGGCCGGGGGCGGCGATCTCGACGACGAGCCGCCGGTCATCGTGCGGCGCGAACGACCGACCGCCTCGGGGAATGGTTCGAACCGGGCGGCACCGATCCCCGCGCCGCTGACACCGCTGCCGGTCGGTCCGGCCGGCACTGTGGAGGGGGGCGGCGAGGATGCCGACGCCCCCACCCCGCTTGCCTCGAGCGAGGACCTGGAACACGAGGAGGAGGCGCACCTGGCGGAGGCGGCGGCCGAGGAAGCCGCCGATGCCGCGCTCGAGTCGGCCGAGCGCTCGTGGCAGCTGCCACCGCTGGAGCTGCTGTCCGACGCTCCGGAGTCATCCGCCGCGCAGCTCGACCTTTCCGCCAAGGGGAAGCGGATCCGCGAGACGCTGGCGCACTTCGGGATCGGCGTGAAGGTATCCCGCATCCAGGAGGGCCCCGTCGTCACGCAGTACGCGCTCGACGTGGATCCGGGTATCAAGCTCAGTCGGATCGAGGGCCTCGCCGACAACCTGGCACTGGCCCTGTCCGCGCGGAGCATCCGGATCGAGGCACCGATCCCGGGCGAGCCGTACGTCGGGATCGAGATCCCGAACGCGGCGTTCGACCTCGTGACGCTCAAGGAGGTCCTCGCCAGCCCGAATTTCGCCGAGATGAGCGAGCGCTCGAAGCTGGCGTTCGCGCTCGGGCAGGACGTCGCCGGACAACCGTTCAGCGCCGACCTGTCGAAGATGCCCCACATGCTCATCGCCGGGGCGACCGGATCGGGGAAGAGCGTCTGCGTGAACGCGCTCATCGACAGCTTCCTGATGAACGCCACGCCGGCCGAGGTGAAGCTCATCCTGATCGACCCCAAGCGCGTCGAGCTGGCGCAGTACAAGGGCATCCCGCACCTGCTGACCGAGGTCATCGTCGAGCCCGACAAGGCGGTCAACGCGCTGAAGTGGACGGTCGGCACCATGGAGAGCCGATACGCCGAGTTCGCCTCGAAGGGCGTTCGGAACATCGGCGGCTACAACGACGCGCTGCGTCCGGGTCAGCCGCGGATGCCGTACATCGTCGTCGTCATCGACGAGCTCGCCGACCTCATGATGGTGAGCGCCTACGAGGTCGAGTCGACGATCACGCGCATCGCGCAGCTGGCGCGCGCGACCGGCATCCACCTCGTGGTCGCCACCCAGCGGCCCAGCGTGCAGGTCATCACCGGGCTCATCAAGGCGAACATCCCCAGCCGCATCGCGTTCGCCATGACCTCGGGCGTCGACTCGCGAACGATCCTCGACACGACCGGCGCGGAGGACCTGCTCGGGCGGGGCGACATGCTGTACCAGCCCATCGACGCGCCACGAGCGGTCCGGCTCCAGGGCGTGCTCGTCACCGACCCCGAGATCGAGGCGGTCGCACGCCACTGGCGCGAGCAGGGCGGACCGCAGTACAAGCCCGAGATCACGATGCCGAAGCGAGACGGGAAGGCGGGAGGCCGCCCCGGCGAGGACGACGAGGACGATGACGCCGATGCCCTGCTCAGCCAGGCGATCGACATCGTGCGGCGCTCGGACAAGGCATCGGCATCGCTGCTGCAGCGCCGGCTGCGCATCGGCTATGCCCGCGCGGCGCGCATCCTCGATCAGATGGAGGATCGCGGGATCGTCGGTGCCGCCGACGGCAGCCGCTTCCGGGAAGTGCTCGTGACGACCGACGGCTGGGGCGGGGACGTCGACCCGGACGAGGATGACGACGCGTGACCGAGGGGCGGACGCGACGCCTCGGCGACGTGCTGCGCGAGGCACGCGAGGCGAAGGGGGTCGATCTCGTCCGCGTGGAGCGGGAGACGAAGATCCGGGAGCGATACCTGTCGGCACTCGAGCGTGGCGAGTACCGCGAGCTCCCCGGATCGGTCTACACCAAGGGTTTCCTGCGCAACTACGGCGCGTACCTGGCCCTCGATCCCGAGGAGCTCATCGACCTGTATCGGCTGGAGACCACGGCGGCGCCGGAGCGACCACGGGCGCCCACACCGCCCCGGCCGCTCGCCGGACGCCGGAACCGGACCTTCGTGGTCACCCCGGGAGCGATCGTCGGCGCCATCCTGACCATCGGGGTCGGTGCCGTGGTCGCCTACCTGGCCTTCGAGATCATCAACTTCGCTCGCATCCCCGACCTGCGGATCACCGATCCGCCGGGGAACGTGAACGGCTACACCGCCGACGAGATCACCATCCGGGGCGTGACGGCACCGAACGCCACCGTCACCGTCGCGAACCTCCGCGAGAACCCACAGGTCACCGCGGATGCCGAGGGGCGCTTCGAGGTGGTGGTCGGGCTTGTGCCGGGCTCGAACGTCGTGCGCCTGAC
>DATHTR010000042.1:0-27292 GCA_035463095.1 Candidatus Angelobacter sp.
CCCGTAGTTGGCGCAGAACCGCATGTGGGCCTGCAGGGATCCGGAGGCCGATACCGCGGCAGGCGCCAAGATGAGCAGCCGAGCCATCGGTGGCGCGCCGAGGAGGACCAGTCCGGCCAGCAACCCCGCGCTCACCAGCATGCCGGCATGTCCGGCCATCCGGCGTCGTCGGACCTCGGCCGGCCCGATGTTGCAGGCTCCGGGCTGATAGCCGCCCGCCGCGATGCCGTCGAGGTAGGTGAGCTCGGACATGGTGTCGACGGTACGTGCCGGCGACCGGCCCGGTTCACATGCGTGAGCTCCAACGATCCGATCACCCGTCGGCACGCGACCGCCCGGGTTCACCGACGAGATGGTCCAGCAGCCGATCGACCACGGGACGACCGCGGCCCGGGATCTTCATCGGCCCAGCCGAGCGGCCGGGCGTCAGTTGCCGATGATGCCCAGGTGCAGCCGCCCGGGCGCCGCGTCCGCCATCGCGGTGTTCGCGACCGCGATGGCGTGATGCACGCCGATGACCGGCTCGGCGTCGTCGAATCCACGTGCGGCGTATCGGCGGCGCAGCTCGAGGAGCCGCTCGAAGAAGGCACGCTCCTCGTCGCTCGGTCGTCGGTGGTGGCTGGTCCCGGTCATGAGGCCATGGTGTCGCTGCAGCAGGGGCCATGCATCCGTCAAGGCGACAGGATCGGTGTCGGTCATGTGACGCAGACGTCAGAGCTCCTCGGCGACGCGGCGACCGAGGAACGCGGACCAGGGCTCGGCGGGGGAGGGCTCGACCTTGTCGAACTCTGCGAAGCCCGCCGCCAGGAGGTTCGCCAGCCGGTCGACCTCGACCTCGCGGCCGAGCAGGTCGCCGATGCCGTGCTCGACCGCGTACGTCGCGTACCAGTGCGGCCATTCGCGGTCGTAGACGCCGCCCAGCTCGGTGGCCTCGTAGACCCCGTGCGCCCGTTCGGCTTCCACGAGGAGTTCGGCAACGGCGCCGGCGCGATCCTGCATGGCGACATTGGACGCCGAGCCGCGTGGCTTGGCAAGGGTCAGCTGCGACGCCGCTCGTAGGAGAGTACGACGATGCCCGATGCGAAGCGGTGCATGCCGGTCTGCACGAGCTCCAGCGGCCCATCGAGCGTGGGCCAGAAGGGCACGCCGCCACCGAGCGCCACGGGGTGGATCACCAGCCGGTAGTCGTCGACGAGGTCCCGGCGCACGAACTGTCCGGCGAGGTTCGCCCCGCCGACCTCGAGATCGCCGTCGAACTCGGTTCGCAGCGCCGCGAGCACCTCGCCGACGTCGCCGCGCACCAGCCGGCTGTTGTGCTCGACGCGGTCGAGCGTGGTGGAGAAGACGATTCTCGACGTCTCGCGCCAAAGACGGGCGAACTCCAGCATCGTCTCGGTCGCCGCGGGATCCTCCTCGGCGGTCGGCCAGTAGGCGGCCATCAGCTCGTACAGCCGCCTCCCGTAGAGGGAGACCTGGACGTCCCGCATCCGGTCGTTGAACCAGGCGTGCACCTCGTCGTCGACGCTCGTCCAGTCCAGGCTGCCGTCGGACGCCGCGATGTACCCGTCGAGCGAGACGTTGAGGTTGTAGATCAGTCGCCCCATCGGACGCCTCAGGACGCCGCGAGGATCGCGCGGAGCTTCGCCGCGAAGGCCTCCGGCTCGCCGGTCTGGCCGTACTCGCCGCCGAGGAAGCCGCCGTGGTTGCTCGGGAAGACAATCGGGTCCGACCCGAGCCGCTCCGCGACTGCCTTGCCGGCGCGGTTGGCCAGCTCCCCGTCCGACTCCGCGCCGACGGCGATGACGACGCGCGTCGGCGCCGCCTGCAGCGCCGCGAAGTCGAGGTTCGGCTCGGTGGCCGTCTCGATGTTCTGGCCGAGCAGCGGGTCGTCGCGCCGCCCGTCGTCGTCGGCCGGGAGGCCGAACATGGCCGGGTCCGGCGGCGGCTGCTGCGCCCACTCGTCGGTGAACGGGCCGCGGTGGCTGACGAGCGCGATGAAGTGCGCCATGCCGGCGCCGTACCCGGCGCGCATGTAGGTCTCGTGCACGGCCTTCGATGCGGCCCGAGCGGCGTCGCGGTCGGGGAGGAGATTCTCCGCCGGCGGCTCGTGGGCCACGAGCGTGCGCACGTCGCCGGGGTGCGTCTGCACCAGCATGAGCGCGTTCACCGCGCCGCCGCTGCTGGCGAACAGGTCGACCGGGCCCTGCCCGACGGCCTCGATGACGCGGTGCAGGTCGTCGGCATGCTCCTCCGGGGTGGATTCGCTGCTCGGATCGTCCTTCGTGCTCCGCTCCGACCCGCGCGGGTCGTAGGTGATCACGGTTCGGTCCGCGAAGTGGCCGGCGAGGGTCACGAAGCCGGCAGCCGCCATCGGCGAGCCGATGAGGAACAGCGGCGGCTCCGTGGAAACCTCGTTGACGTGGAGATCGTAGGTCAGCGTCGCGCCGGGGACCGCCAGGGTCCGGGTGACGGGCTGGGTCGCGGTGGTCATGGTGTTCACCTCTGAACTGTCGGCTACGGGCCGGAGAAGCCGATGGGGACGCCGCCGGGAGCGCGCTCGGCACCCGGTATGACCGCCCACCGGCGGCAAACTCATCGGGCAACCGCGTCCTCGCCCAGGATGCCATCGATCTGGCCGATCGCCTGCTTCATGCCCTCCTCGGCGCCCATGGCCAGGACCTGCTCCATCGCCTCGGTCGACGGGAACTCGCTCTCGATCACCATCCGCGTCCGCCCGTCATCGATCGGCTCGATCGTCAGACGCATTGTGCCCTGCGGCATGGCCTCGTTCGGGCTCCCGTCGTCGTTGGCGAAGCCATCGAGCACGACCAGGCGCCGCGGCGGCTCGACCTCGAGGACGTCCCAGTATCCCTTCGGCTGATCGCCCTCGGGGCCGGTCATGTGGTACTCGACGCGGCTGCCGGGCGTCAGATCATGCTTCGTGAAGGTGGCGGGGTAGGTGGGCGGCCCCCACCAGCGCTCGAGCTGGCGAGGATCGGCCCACAGCTGCCAGACGCGCTCGACCGATGCGTCGAACTCGGCGTGCATGGTCATGGTCAGGGACTGCGGATCCTTGTGGACGGCGGTGACGGTCATCGGTCGGTCTCCTGCGGTTGGCTGACGAGCGCGGTCATGCGGTCGACCCGACCGAGCCACAGCTCCTCGTAACGGTCGAGCAGGCGGCGCGCACCACGCAGCCCCTCGAGATTGGTGCGGACGACCTTTCGTCGCCCGGTCCGTCGCTTGGTGACCAGGCCCGCCCGCTCCAGGATGGCGACGTGCTTCTGCACCGCCGCGAAGCTCATCGGGTAGTGGCCGGCCAGCTCGGCGATCCCCTCCGTGCCGTCGATCGCACGGCGCACGATGTCGCGCCGAGTGGCATCGGCCAGGGCGCCGAACATGCGGTCGAAGTCAGGCGGAGCCATCTGCATATATACAACCATACGGTTGTATCGATACGATGTCAAGGGCGGGTCATTCGACGTACCCGGAGGTCGGCGTTCCGACGGAGGCGGCGTCGGCGCGCGGTCGGCCACGATGAGCGGACGGGGTCCCCGCCCACCCTGGAACGAGAACCGAAGACGGAGTCACGACCTCATGACATCGATGTCCGACATGGACGTTCGCGCCGGGGGACCCGCCATGGCCGAGGCGACCATCGATCGCTTCGCGGCCGACCTCGACGGACTGCTCGCCCGACCCGGGACCGATCCGTACGTCGCGGCCACCACCATCTGGAATGGCATGATCCGGAAGCGGCCGTCGGCCGTGGTCCGCGCAGCCTCGGTGGAGGACGTGGCTCGAACCGTGCGTCGCGCCGCCGAGCATGACGTGGAGCTCTCGATCCGGGCCGGCGGTCATAACATCGCCGGCCTGTCGCTCTCGGATGGCGGGATCACCCTCGACCTGTCCGGCTTCCGCGACGTCGTGGTCGATCCGGATGCCCGCATCGCCCGCGTCGGCGCCGGATCGCTGCTCGGAGACCTGGATCGCGCGACCCAGGCACACGGCCTCGCCGCACCGCTCGGGTTCGTGTCCGCCACCGGGGTCGCGGGCCTGACGCTGGGTGGTGGCTTCGGCTACCTGACGCGCCGCTTCGGCTGGACGGTGGATCGCCTCGAGGAGGTCGAGATCGTCATGGCCGATGGCACGGTGCGCCGCGCCTCGCGCACCGAAGAGCCGGAGCTGTTCTGGGCCATCCGCGGCGGGGGCGGGAACTTCGGCGTCGTCACCGAGTTCGTCTTCCGGCTCGACGAGGTCGGACCGCAGATCACCGGTGGCGTGATCGCCTGGCCCGCGGCCGCAGCCGCCGAGGTCCTCGACGTCTTCCGCGCCACGACCGAGTCCGCACCGCGGGAGCTGACGATGGCCGCCGTTCGGCGCAACGCCCCGCCCGCGCCCTGGCTCCCGGCCGAGGCACACGGCACGCCGGTCGTGATGGTCGTGGTCTGCCACTCCGGCCCTCCGGAGCAGGCGGAGTCCGACCTCGCGGCGCTACGCGGCGTTGCTCGGCCGCTCGCCGATCTGGTCATGCCGAAGGAGTACACCGCGCAGCAGACCCTGCTCGATGCAACCCAGCCGACGGGCATGCAGTACTACTGGAAGTCCGAGTTCGTCCCTGGGCTGAGCGACGGTCTCCTCGAGACATACCACGCCCAGTTCGACGGCCTCACGGCGCCGGCGAATCAGATCGTTCTGTTCCACCTGGCCGGCGCCCTGAACGAGCATCCGGAGGACGACGGGGCGGTGGGGAACCGCGAGGCCGGGTTCGCCTGCGTGATCCAGTCCATGACGGCGCCGGACGTTCCGTCGGACGCGAACCGGGCGTGGGTTCGCGACGCCTGGCAGGCGCTCCGCCCGTTCTCCACAGGCGGGAACTACGTCAACTTCCAGACCGATGACGAGCCCGACGCTCGGACCGCGGCGTCCTACGGGTCGAACTTCGACCGCCTGCGCGCCGCCAAGCAGCGCTACGACCCCTCGAACCTGTTCCGGGTGAACCGCAACATCCGCTAGCCGCCGGCCATCGACGGATGGGTCGACACGGAACTAGGATCCGCGGGTGACCGATCAGCGAACGTCCTCGCCGACTCGCACGATGCTTGCGGCGCAACGGGACCGATACGGCCCGCCGGAAGTCGTCGAGCTGCGCCACATCGAGGTCCCGACACCGAAGGAGGGACAGGTGCTGGTCCGCCTGACGGCGGCATCGGTCAACCGGGCCGACCTCGATGGGCTGAAGCCGCGACCCGGCTTCGCTCGGCTGTTCATGGGGCTTCGCACCCCTCGCAATCCCGGCATCGGCACCGATGCGGCCGGGATCGTCGAGGAGGTCGGTCCGGGGGTCACGCGGCTCAAGCCGGGTGACGAGGTGATGGGGGACATGTTCATCGGCGGCCAGGGCAGCTTCGCGGAGTACGTGTGCGCGCCGGAGCGTGCCTTCCAGCCGATCCCGCCGGGCATGAGCCTGGTGGAGGCATCCACCCTGCCGCACTCGGCGATCCTCGCGCTCCAGGGCCTGCGTCGCCGCGACCGGACGATCCAGCCGGGAGACAGGGTCCTCGTCGACGGGGCGTCGGGCAACGTCGGGCCATTTGCCGTCCAGATCGCGAAGGCGATGGGGGCGGAGGTCACGGGCGTCGCCAGCACCGACAAGCTCGACCTGGTGCGCTCGCTCGGCGCGGACCACGTCGTCGACTACACGGCGGTGGACTACACGAAGGGCTCGGAGCGCTACGACTGGATCCTGGATACCGACACGCACCACTTCGTCACCCGCGTCCGTCGCGCCCTGAAGCCGAACGGGGTCTACGTCACCCTGGGCGGCGAGACCGGTGACATCCTCGGAGGCATGCTGCTCGGACCGGCGATCTCGCGGTTCGGCGGCCGATGGTCGGGCCTCATGCTCTGGTGGAAGCCGATGCACCCGCCCGATGTCGATCGGCTCAAGGAGCTCATCGCGGACGGGATGCTGAAGCCGGTGATCGAGCGAACATACCCGCTGGGCGAGGTGGTCGCCGCGCTCCGCCACGTCGAGGACGGCCGTGCGCGGGGCAAAGTCGTCATCACCATGGACGAGGCCGAGCGGTGAGCGACTCCATCCGCCCTGCCTATGAGCGATGGCCGCAGTACAACCGGCGGCTCCGGGACGTCATCGCGGTCATGTCGCCCGACGAGCTGGCCATTCGTCCGGCGCCCGACAGCTGGCCGATCTGGGCGACGGTCGGCCACACCGCCGCGGCCCGGGTGTACTGGCTGTGCGAGGTCATCGGCGAGCCCGGCATCGACACGACGCCGTTCCGCGATCTCGCCAGCGGCACCGGCTGGGAGGACGACCTCGAGCACGCCCGGGATGCCGACGAGCTCGCCAGCGCCATCGATTCGACCTTCGCCATCGTCGAGGCGTGTCTCGACCGGTGGACGGTGCGCATGCTGGCCGATGAGATCGAGCGCGAGTTCGGTGGGACGACCCAGGTCCACACGCGCGGCTCCATCCTGCAGCGGCTGTTCAGCCACGACGCGTATCACTGCGGTGAGCTGTCGCAGACCCTCGGCATCCACGGCCTGCCACAGATCGACCTGTGGCGTCCCGACTGAGGCCCGTGGACAAGCTCCGGTCGGGAAGTGAGGCACGGGCGGACCGGGGCCGGTCGGCCCGCGCCGTCTCGGCGGTGCTGCGTGGGACGAGCGTTCGGGAGCGCGAGCAGGCCGGCGACGGGCTGACTGGCGTCGCTCAGCGCGGCAGAGGGTTCGGGCCGGTCGCGGTCACGAGCCGCTGCGGCAGCGGGTCGTCGACGTGGTGGAACCCGTTCTCGAACCTGTAACCACCGAGCTCGACAGATGCTTGCAGTGAAAGTCGATAGAACTTCACGTGAGTGAAGTCCTCGAACAGGATGTAGACAGGGTCGGGTGTGCTGTCCGGGCCCTGGAACTGCTGGCCGGTCAGGACCGGCTTGTGGTCTTCGACGAACCGGTCGAACGTATCGCCCACCACGACGCCGAGGTGCTCCAGGCCCATCTTGTAGACGCGCTGATGGACCGGCGGAATGAGCTCGATCATCGGAACCGCCTTGCCGTCAAGGACCTCGAGCGGCTCGGCGGGAAGGATCAACGAGATCGGCCGGCCGTTCCAGAAGTTCTCGAGGTTCGAGGTCGCGTGGCGCTCCAGGAGCGTCCGGACGTGGACGTACTGGTCCCACTCGGGCACGCGGAAGGCCAGGTGGCTGAGCGCGTACGGGGCAATGTCAATGCCGCGCGCCAGCAGCCGGTCGCGCTGCTGGGCCGCGAAGGCGCGGTAGTCGCCGATGATGTCCGCGATCGGGTCGGTCATTGCCTCCTCCTCTCGGCCGCCCTCCTACGACCCGGCATGCGGCGAACATATCAGGCTCGGGCGCGCCAAGCGAGGGGGCCGTCCGAGGTTGACTGCGAACCGGGGCGTCGTTGCCGCCCTCGCGCTCGGCCGGGCGGTGCGCGTGAGATCGGCTACCGGCCTTGACCCTTGCACCGGAGGGGGATCATCTCCTGGCGTTCCGATGGGGACGCCTCGTCCGCGTACCCGAGGAGACCGATGTCCGAGCGCCTGCCACCGCCGACCACGACCACGCCCGTCACGTCGCTCCACGACCCCCGGGCCATCACCCTGATGACCACGGAGCACTGGAGCCTGCTGTCGGCTCGGGCGCTCGCCTACAACGAGGCGTTCGTGCGCGCCGGCATGTTCCTCACCTTCCTGTCGATGTCGTTCGTCGCACTCGCTCTCCTGGCGCAGGCCATGTCGTTCGACCGCGACTTCCTGTCGGTCGCCGCGATCGTGCTCGGCTTCGACCTCGTCATCGGCCTGACCACCTTCATGCGCATCAACGGCGCGAACCTCGACGACCTGCGTGCGGTCCACGGCATGGCCCGCATCCGCCACGGATACACGCAGATCGCCCCCGTCGTGAGCCCGTACTTCACGACCCCGGTCCATGACGACATCGACGCGGTGACCGCGGTCTACGGCGTGACGTCGCTGACGATGGCCGGGCAGATCGCGTACGGGCTGAGCACCTCGGGCGGGATGATCGGCCTCATCGTGTCGATGGTCGCCGGCGTGCTCATCGCCGTCGTGTCCGTGCTGATGGGCGTGGCCGGCGGCTCCGCGCTCTGGATCGGCCTCGTCGGCGGGGTGCTCACGATGGCGGGCCTGATCGTGTACGGCGCCCTGTCCGTCCCGCGCGAGCAGGCACGGTTCACCGCCCTGTTCCCGACGCCGACATCGGCACCTCCCGAGAGCCCCACCGAAGACTGAGTGGGAGCCACGACGAGCGATCGCGAGGGACGAGACGCGCCAGCATTTGACATCACACGGTGCGTCACACGGTGCGGTTCGATCCTGTCGTCACCGGTCCCTGAGAACACCGGGACCCACACGGAGGACGAATCATGAGCGCAGTCATCACAGCCACGGCCGGAGCACAGCACCGCGCGGCGGTCCTGGTGCGCCTCCGCCGGCTGGCCCGAGGCGCCACCTCGGCGCTGGCGGCCATCCGCGCACGATGGGAGGACTTCGTGGATGCCGGGCAGCTTGGGCCGAGCGCCGTCGTGCTGACAAGCCGCCACACCGGGTCGCGGATCTGACCCTTGCCACCGCCATTCATGCGACGCACGATGGACCGATGGCGCTGGCCGTGTTTCTCCTTGGCCATCCGACCATCGAAGTGGACGGCGTGCAGCGCCGTCCCCCACGTGGACACAAGTCGTGGGCACTGCTCGCTCTGCTGCTCCTGTCGCCTGCGCCCATCTCTCGAGAACGGCTAGCCGGTCTTCTCTTCGCTGAAACCGATGACCCGCTTGCCGCACTGCGCTGGAATCTTGCCCAGCTGCGTCGAGCGCTGGGTCCGGAGACCAGCCTCGAAGGCGATCCCGTTCGGCTTCATCTGCCCCCGGGCGCGCGAGTCGACGTGCGTACGTTGATGACCGGAACGTGGGTGGAGGCGCTTCACCTTCCAGGCCTCGGCCACGAGCTCCTCGAAGGGGTTCGGCCAGCAGCGGACGCGGCCTTCGATGCGTGGCTGCTCGCCGAGCGCCGCCGCATCGCCGGCGCGTCGTCCGCGCTCCTGCGCGAAGCGGCGGTTGCGCGGTTGGCGGGTGGCGACCCCAGCGCGGCCGTCGAGCTCGCGACGCGTCTGGTGGCACTGGACGACTACGACGAGGAGGCGCACGCGTTGCTGATTCGCGCCCACGTTGCGGCCGGGAACCAGGCAGAGGCCCGACGCTACCAGGCTCGCGTCCTCGATCGGTTTCGGCACGAGCTTGGCGTGGAGCCGTCCCAGACGCTGGCCCGAGCTGCCGAGCCGACGACGGCCATGCTCGCCGTCGCGCCCGGGCCGGCCACGCGAGCAACCGCCGAATCCCTGATCACGGCCGGCGAAGCCGCTGTCGCGGCCGGAGCCGTCGAGGCAGGGTATGACACCCTTCGGCGCGCCGTCGCCGACGCGCGAGCGTCGGGCGACCGCGCCCTGGTTGCCCGTTCCCTGGTCGCCCTGGGTGAGTCCTACATCCACGGGGGGCGCGGCCGAGACGGCGAAGGCGCAACCGCATTGCATGCCGCTCTCGCCGTGGCCGAGGAGATCGGAGCCGACGATCTGGTCAGCGAGGCCTGCCGCGAGCTCGGGTACGTGGAGATGCTGCGCGGTCGCTATGAACGCTCCGACGCCTGGCTGTCCCGCGCGCTGGAATCGGCGCCGGATCCCGGCCTGCGTGCCGCGGCGCTCGGCGTTGCGGGCGCGGTCGCCAGCGACCGCGGAAGGACGGCCGACGCGATCGACCTGTTGACGCGGTCCATATCGGAGGCAGCCCCGCTCGACAAGCCGCGGCTGACCGCCTGGGCGTACACGTTCCTCGGCCGCACCCGCCTGCTCCGGGAAGAGTTGACCGAAGCCCGTCGCGCCCTGCACCTGGCCGTCGAGGCCGCACGGTCAGCGGGCTGGATCACGTTCATCGCGTATCCGCAGTCGCTCCTCGGAGGGGTGGACCTGGCCGAGGGACGGATCGCGGACGCGAGCGACCACTTCGAGGCCGCGTTCGCCCTCGGCTGCCAGATCGGCGATCCGTGCTGGGAGGGCATGGGGGCCCGCGGAATCGGCCTCGTCCGGATCGCCAACGGGGACGTGGCCGAGGGGATCGGGTGGCTCGACGATGCCCGCACGCGGTGCGTTCGTGTTCCGGACGCGTACCTGTGGATCCACGGGTACTGCCTCGACGCCCTCTGCCAGCAGTCGATCGCGCATGGTGTCGCCGGTGCCGCACGGTGGGTCAGTGATCTCGAAGCGGCCTCAGCCCGCACGGGGATGAATGAGCTGTTGACTCGGGCGCAGCTTCACCGCGCCGCTCTGGGGATGCCCGGTGCGCTGGAATCGGC
Source organism: Candidatus Angelobacter sp. (assembly GCA_035463095.1). GTDB lineage: Bacteria > Chloroflexota > Limnocylindria > QHBO01 > QHBO01 > JACDBZ01. Next base: position 10,403 of record DATHTR010000042.1, read on the forward strand.
TGCGGTCTTCGCGGAGCGGATCGACAATCCTGCCGTGCTGCGCCAGGTGCGTGAGATGGCGTCGCCCCAGGCTTGAACCGGGTCGTGACGGCTTGAGCGCCAGCGACCTCGGCCTTCAGCTGACTGCCTTCTTCACCAGCCGCGCGATCTCCTTCTCGTCGGCCTTCGAGAGCCTGGTCAGCGCCCACGCGGTCGGCCACATCGATCCCTCGTCGAGATTGGCCGCGGCATTGAACCCGAACGACGCATAGCGCTCGTTGAACTTGGATGCGGCGGTGAAGAAGCAGACGACCTTGCCGTCCTTCGCGTAGGCCGGCATCCCGTACCAGGTGCGCGGCGCGAGGTCCGGAGCGGCCTCCTTGACGATGGAGTGGATCCGCTCGGCCATGGCCCGATCCGCATCGGGCATCTCGGCGATCTTCTCGAGAACGTCCGACTCGCCGTCGGCCTTCGAAGCCTTGCCGCCGCGCTTCTTCGCCCGCTTCAGCTCCTCGGCGTGTTCCTTCATGGCGGCCCGCTCTTCGTCGGTCCATCCGGAAGCCGATGTGCCGCGAGTGGTGCTCTTCTTCGTCTCGGTCATGCCAGCGTCTCCCTGGGGCGGTCTCGGTAGTTCTCGAGCGGGCGCACCTTACCACCCGACGCGGTCAGCGTCGGGCTCGGCGCTCGGCCTCCGCGTCCAGCTCGCGGAGCCTGAACTGGACGACGCGCGTGACGAGCTGGAGCGGGATCGGCTGATCCGCGGGGAACCGGATCGTGCCCCTTCCGACGGCGTGGGGCTGCAGCTCATCACCCAGCTCGCCAAGCATCGCCTCGCTCCACGGGAAGAGGCTGTAGTGGTGCCTGTAGGCCTCGTACGAGACGAGAAAGCGCCCGTTCAGCCGGAACGCCGGCATGTTGTACGCGATGACCTCGGTCGCGTCCGGGGCGGCCGAGCGGATCGCCCCGCGGAGCAGCTCCATCGTGGCGCGGCGATCCTGCGGCAGCTCGGCCATGTAGTCATCGACGCTCGCGAACTTCGCCATCGACGGCTCTCGGTGCGGGGTTCCGCTCGAAGGATGTCAGGAATGCCGGTGACGCGGAACTGGGGCTCGACGGCAGTGGCTGAGGAGCGGATCATCAGCGCGATCGCGCCCGTGGCGACGTCGGCCCCGTCGACCCTTGACGCGGCACCGCAGGAGGTGATCGCCATGATCAGCCGCTCTCTCGCACCGCGCATCCCTCGCGTCGCAATTCTCGTCGCAAGCTGCGCCGCCGTGCTGGCCGGATGCGGCACGGATCAGTCGGGGGCGTCGGCCAGCCCTGTGCCCGCCTCATCGGCCCGCGAACTGATCATTCCGCGCGCGGGGCTCTACGCGGAGGCGTCCCGCTTCGGCGACATGGTCTGGACGGCCGGGCACCTGCCCTTCGGTGTGGATCCGGCGGCATCGATCGACGACCAGGTGAGCCAGGTGCTGGACAACCTCGAGACGACCCTGGAGGCGGCGGGGGCGGGCTTCGACACGGTGGTCAAGGCGAACGTGTACCTCACCTCGTTCTCCGACTGGGAGCGGTTCAACGCCGTCTACGCGGGGCGTCTCGAGGAGTTCGGCCTCCCACCACGCAGCACGGTTGCCGTACGCGAACTGGGGCTTGGCTACCGCGTCGAGATCGAGATGGTCGCCCACGTTCGAGGATCGACCCCGTGATCCGTCCCTACGGGCCCGATGACCTGGTCCCGGCCGTCGCGCTCGTCCGTTCCGTCCAGGAGGCAGCGGAGCTGGCGAGCGGCCGCCCAGCGGCGGGAGGCCGGGCGTAGGCGTGCTCGAGCGGCTGCCTGGTCCGCTGCGTCGGTGGCTCTACGCCGGTGGGACACGCCAGGACCGATTGCGCGATCCCGATGCGGTGGTCGCGGTCCTCGGCCTCCGGCCCGGCATGGTGGTCGGCGACCTCGGCCCGGGGTACGGCCACTTCACGCTGCGCATGGCGCGTGCCGTCGAGCCGACCGGACGGATCTACGCCATCGACGCCAGCCAGGACACCCTCGACGAGCTCACGGCCGCGGCGAAGGAGCGCGAGATCACGACCCTGCACCCGGTCCGTGTGCGTCGTGACCGCTTCGAGACTCCCGAGCCGCTCGACCTGCTCTTCGTCTCGGCCACGTACCATCACCTGCCGGATCCATCGACCTACTTCGCCGCCGCACGCTCGCATCTCGGCCCTGACGGGCGCCTGGCGATCCTCGAGTCACGCCGGGAGGGGCTCCTGGCCCGATGGCGCGGCCGGCATGCCACGGCTCCCCGCCGGATTATCGGCGACATGGCCGGTGCGGGTTTTCGCCTCATCCGGACACACGACGTCGTCTCCGGACACTGGCTCGGTGTGTTCGAAACCTCGATCCCGAACGCCACCGGTCACGTCGCCTGACGACCTCGGCCGGGCGAGGCCACGGCCGCGCGGCGGAACAGCAGGCCGGATGCAACCCAGCCGGCGATCCAGAAGGCGTCGGCCGGGAGCGTCGGACCGAGGTCCGCCAGGAGCCCGATGAGGGCCACGGCCAGGTGGACGGCCGCCGCGGCGAACATCGCGTTCGCAGCGTGGCGCGGCTCGAACCGACCGATGGCAGCGCCCATGAGTGCCACGATGAGGACGAGGACGTACATCAGGTTGGCCGCCTCGACGTCCATGAAGCCGACGGCGAGGTTGACCCAGACCAGGCCGAGACCCGCCAGGACGGCGATGCCGATCGCCGCCCTCCGCGCAACGCTCCTGCCCTGTGAGCTGGCGTACTCGTAGAGGAGGCCGGCGCCAAGGACCAGGATGCCGATGAGCGCGAAGTCGATGGGGCCCCAGTTCACGCCATCACGGCCGCTGCCCGGGTCAGGGAGTGAGAGATTGAAGGCCATTGCGAGCGCCGGCACGGCGAGCACGGCCGCCGTGACCAGCACCCAGCGGCCCCATCGGATCACGTCGTTGGACTGCATGAGGTGCGTCATGTTCTCCCTCAGGATGCCTGCGGTGGTCTCCACGAACGCTTCCAGCGCGAAGCCGGTGAGGCTGCGGTTGGCATGGCTCCGCTCGCGCGCGAGATCCGTGAAGGTCTGCGTCATCGGCTCCGCGAATCGATCGCGGAAGGGCCGGGGATAGAGGTGCAGGAGGCGGCCGTACCAGCGGCGGTATCGGCCGATCGCGCGGTCAGATGACATCGGCATCGGCGAAGGCGTTCGGGGTGAGGCGCTTCTCGGTTGCGACCGCCACCACCTCGCGGTATCGGGCCAGCTCGGTGGTGAGTGCCCTGCGGCCGGCGTCGGTGATCGCGTAGTAGATCCGCCGCTCGTCGTCGAGGGCGGGGTCGGGTCGCTTGTCGCTCTCGCGGAGCAGCCCGGCATCCATCATCCGTCCAATGGATCCGTACAGCGTTCCGGGGCCCATCTTCACCTTGCCGTGCGATTCACGCTCGACCTGTTTCATGATCCCGTACCCGTGCCGCTCCTCGGTGGAGAGAGCCAGCAGGATATGAAGCACAGCCGGCGTCAGGGGCGCCTGTGTCATGGTGCTCATCGTCCCTCCGCATAGATCCGTGACGGACATATCTTATATATCCGTGCCCGATATATGTCAACGAGACGTCGCGCTCAGTCTGGCGTGACGAGACTGTGCGCGGTCAGCCTCGCGCCGAAGTATCTGGCTTCAGGGTCCACCACGACCGTCTTCGCGCCAGCGCCCTGCCTCGCCAGGACGCCGCGGGCCATGTGCTCGAACGAGATCGCCTCGGGGCCGCCGATGTTCATGACGCCGTTGATCGGCTCCGAGGCCACGGCGCTCATGAGCGCCGTGGCGACGTCATCGAGTGGGATCGGCTGGATGAGCGCATCGGGTACGCGGACCTCGTCACCGACCGTCAGTGAGTCGACGATCGCCTCGGTGAACTCGACGAACTGCGTGGAGCGAACGATCGAGTAGGGCAGGCCTGATTCGGCGACGATCCGCTCCTGGACGACCTTGGCGCGCATGTACGGGCTGTCCGGCAGGCCGTCGACGCCGACGATCGACAGCAGGACGTAGTGGCCGATGCCTCCGGCCACCGCAGCCTCCACCGTGTTGCCCGCGGCGGCGGTGAAGAACGCCATGACCGCGTCCGGCTCGAACGACGGGGCGTTGGTGACGTCGATCACCGCGCGTGCCCCCACCAGCGCACCGGCCAGGCCTGCGGCGGACACCGCGTCGACCCCCGATGATCGGGACGCCGGAACGACATCGTGGCCCGCGGCGTGGAGCAGCTCCATCAGTCGTGCGCCGACGAGCCCGCTGGCTCCCACGACCGTGATGATCATCGCCACAAGATGACAGGTCGGGGACCCGTGGGCGACTACTGTGGACGGCATGAGCGAGCAGGGATGGCGCGAGTTCGTCTCCGCCGATGACATCGACGACTGGGTGGTCCTGCACGGGGGCCCGACGGCCGTGTTCCGCACGGGATCCCTTCTCGAGGCCACCCGGTTGGCCGCGGCCCTTGCCGGGGTGCCCGGGCTCGAGGCTCGAACCATCATGACCGCGGCGTCCGACCGCCTCACGGTGAAGCTGACCCGCGAGATGTGGGGCACCGAAGCGCGGCACGTGGAGGTGGCGCGTGCCATCTCCGCTGTGGCGCGGGAGCACGGCGCCACCGCGGACCGGAGTGCGGTCCAGGAGGTCCAGCTGGCGGTCGCCGCCAAGCCCGAGGAGATCGACCTCGGCTTCTGGCGAGCCGTCCTCGGCTACGCGCCGATGCATGACGACAACGGCATCGATCCGCTGGGCCAGGGCTCCACCGTCTGGATGCAGGATCTCGATCCGGACAAGCCGCTGCGGCACGCGATGCACGTCGACGTGTCGGTGGCGCGCGACCATGCCGAGGCGCGGGTGCGGGCGGCCGTGGCCGCCGGTGGGCGGATCGTGGTCGACTCGGCGCCGGGATCCTGGATCCTTGCGGATCGGGCCGGCAACAAGGTCTGCATCGCGGCCTGGCCCGACGGTGCCCCCACCCCGGAATCGGACGTGACCGGCTGAATGGCGTCACCTGCAGGTGACGGATTTCACACGAGCGCGGACTGGCGGTGCGTTTGTCACCTGCATGTCACGCCGCTCCGCACGAATGACACGGTCCGGTGCCGCTCCCGCGTCCGGGCAGCACGTGCGGGCGACACACGCAGCCGGAACCCGGCCTCCGGTGCAATCTGGCACATCCAGGTCACGGCGCCCGACCCTCGTTGGCGTACAGTCCGCCGATGACGACCGAGACCACGATCCTTCTGCGGGTGGCGGTCGACCACGCGCCCGCCGGGCGGGGCGTCGTCTTCGGTCTTCAGGACAAGTCCGGCCGCATTATCGGCGGCGCTTCCGGTCCGGGAGATCGCAAGACGTTCGAGGCCCACGTGCGCGTCGCGAGCGACGGAGGCACACTGACCTTCCTCGGACCGTTCACGCATGGACCGCCGGCCAACCGTCACCTCTACCTGAGCCAGGGCCGGAGCGGACGTGAGGGCTGGGTGAAGCGGATCAAGCTGCCGCTGACATCGATCACTCCCGCGACGATCGCGGCGGCCGGCGGCCGCGACATGGAGACGGTGGTGGATGGCCGCTCGGCCGCCACGGTGCGGACGGAGTGGCGGATCGGCCAGGCGCCCGACGAGCCTGGGTCGTCAGCGTGAAGCGAAAGGTGCGAGCCGAAGTGACCGATGAGTTCGGTGACGTCACCCGGTCTGGATGAGCATGAGCACGATACGCGCGTACATCTCGGTCTCCCTGGACGGGTACGTCGCCGGGCCGAACGAGACGATGGAGGAGCCGCTCGGCGAGAACGGCGAGCGCCTGCACGACTGGGCCATCGAGCTGCGGTCGTGGCGCGAGCTCCAGGGCATGGAGGGCGGCGAGGAGAACGCCAGCAGCGTCGTGGTGGCGGAGGACAACGCGAACGTCGGCGCCGAGATCATGGGCCGCGGCAAGTTCGGGCCTCCGGGCCGCGGTCCCTGGGGCTCGGATCCGTGGCAGGGGTGGTGGGGTGACGACCCGCCGTTCCACAAGCCGGTCTTCGTGCTCACCCATCACGAGCGAGAGCCGCTGATCCTGTCGGACACGACCTTCACCTTCGTGACCGATGGCATCCACGCTGCCCTGGACCGAGCGCGGCATGCAGCCGGGCAGAAGGACGTCCTCATCGGCGGCGGCGCCGATGTGATCAACCAGTACCTCGCCGCCGGCCTCCTCGACCAGCTGGACCTCCACGTCGTGCCACTCATCCTCGGTGGTGGGGCGCGCCTCTTCGACGGCGTCGGGCCGCAGGTGAAGCTCGAGATCATCCGCGTGATCCAGGCGCCCGGTGTCACCCACCTTCGCTACGACGTCAGCCGACGCGACGCATGACGCTCCTGCGAATGGACAACGTCCTCCTCGTCGTCGACGACATCGAGGCGGCCATCGCGTTCTTCGTCGATCTCGGGCTACGGCTGGCCGAGCCGCAAGGCCGAGCCGCTGCCGCTGAACCGCCGGCCTGAGGCCCGATGGCTCGGAGGTTTCTGGCACCATGGCCGGGTGACCCTGCGAGCCCCTGACCCGAGCCTGACGGACGACTTCGTCCACCTCCACGTCCACTCCGAATTCAGCCTGCTCGACGGGCTGAGCCGCATCGGCGAGATGACGCGCCGGGTCGCAGACCAGGGCATGCGGGCGCTGGCGATCACCGACCACGGGAGCATGTACGGGGTCATTCCGTTCTACGCCGCGGCGAAGAAGGCGGGGATCAAGCCGATCATCGGCATCGAGGCCTACGTCGCCCCGCGCGGGATGACCGACAAGGAGGGGAAGCAGGACGCCGACTACCACCACATGATCCTGCTGGCCAGGGACGACGTCGGCTACCGCAACCTGCTGGCCCTGACGACCGCCGCGCATCTCGATGGCTACTACTACAAGCCGCGGATCGACAAGGAATTGCTGGCGAGGCATGCGCAGGGGCTCATCGGCACATCGGCCTGTCTGGGCGGGGAGGTGCTGAAGCGGCTCGGACAGGGGGACGAGGCGGGTGCCGCGAAGGCCGCCATGGAGTACCGCGACATCCTGGGCGACGGCAACTTCTTCATCGAAGTGCAGGAGCACGGGATCGACGACCAGCGGCGGTTGCATCCGCAGCTCGTCGAGCTGGCGCGGAAGACGAACATCCCGCTCGTCGCCACCAACGACACGCACTACACGCATCCCGAGCAGTACGAGGCGCACGACCTCCTCGTCTGCATCCAGACCGCGTCGAACCTCGACACCCCCGGGCGGATGCGCTTCGAGAACAACGAGTTCTACCTGAAGTCGGCGGCTGAGATGCGTCGCCTGTTCAACGGCGAGCTGCCCGACGCGTTCGACAACACGCTGCTGATCGCCGAGCAGTGCGAGGTCAACCTGGACTACGAGGGCCTGCGCCTGCCGCACTTCGACGTGCCGGCCGGGGAGACCGAGGGCTCGTGGCTGCGCAAGGAGTGCGAGCGCGGCCTGGTGGACCGATACGGAACGGTGACCGACGAGATCCGGCACCGGCTCGACTACGAGCTCGGGATCATCGACCGGATGGGGTACTCGGCGTACTTCCTGATCGTGGCCGACTTCACCCGGTTCGCCCGGGAGCAGGGGATCATGATCACCTGTCGGGGATCGGCGCCGGGGTCCATCGTCACGTACTCCCTCGGCATCACGCCGGTCGACCCGCTGGCCTACGGGCTGCCGTTCGAGCGCTTCCTCAACCCCGACCGGGTGACGATGCCGGACATCGACATCGACTTCCAGGACAGCCGGCGCGACGAGGTCATCGCGTACGTCACCCGGAAGTACGGCGACGACCGGGTGGCCCAGATCATCACCTTCGGGACGCTCGGCGCGAAGGCCGCCATCCGTGACGTCGGCCGCGCCATGGGCCTCACCTACGCCGAGGCCGATCGGGTCGCCAAGGCCGTCCCGAACGAGCTGAACATCTCGCTCGACCGCGCGGTCGAGACGTCGCCGCAGCTGCGGGAGCTCATGGCCGGCGACGACCGGGTCGAGAAGTTGATCGGCATCGCGAAGCAGCTCGAGGGCGTCTCGCGACACGCCTCCACGCATGCCGCCGGGATCGTGATCTCACGGGAGCCGCTGACCGACATCATGCCGCTGCAGCGCGCCACCGACGGTCGGACGACGATGACCCAGTTCGAGATGCACGCCTGCGAGGCGCTCGGCCTGCTGAAGTTCGACTTCCTGGGCCTGATCAACCTCACCATCCTGGCCGATGCGGTCGAGCTGGTGAAGAAGCATCGGGGCGTCGACGTCGACGTGGACGAGCTGCCGCTGGACGACGCCCGCACCTTCGAGCTGCTCGGCACGGGCGAGACGACCGGCATCTTCCAGCTCGAGTCATCGGGCATGCGGCGCTACGTCAAGGAGCTCAAGCCGACCGAGGTGCGCGACCTGGCCGCCATGGTCGCCCTCTTCCGCCCGGGCCCGATGGCGAACATCCCGGCCTACATCCGGCGCAAGCACGGCGAGGAGCCGGTCACCTACCTCCACCCGGCGCTCGAGCCCGCGTTGAAGGACACGTACGGGATCTTCGTGTACCAGGAGGACATCATGACCGCCTCCATCGCGATGGCCGACTACACCGGCCCCGAGGCGGACAACCTGTGCTACGCGATCCGCAAGAAGAAGGAGGACGTCCTCCGCCAGCACGAGGCGAAGTTCAAGGCCGGCGCGAAGAAGAAGGGGATCCCGCCCGGCATCGTCGACCAGGTGTTCGCCGCCTTCGAGCCGTTCGCCCGCTACGGGTTCAACAAGGCCCACGCGACCTGCTACGGGCTGATCGCCTACCAGACCGCCTACCTCAAGGCGAACTACCCGATCGAGTTCATGACCGCGGTCCTGAACGGCTTCCGGGAGCGGGCCGAGAAGGTCGCCGCGGTCATCGCCGAGTGCCGACGGCTCGGGATCGAGGTCCGTCCGCCGGACGTGCAGAAGTCGCACGCCCTCTTCACCGTCGAGACCGATGCGGACGGCGCGCCGGAGGCGATCCGCTTCGGCCTGGCCGCCATCAAGAACGTCGGCGAGGGCGCGATCGAGGCGATCGTCGCCGTGCGGGATGCGGGCGAGGAGCCCGGCCCGTTCCGGTCGCTCGACGACTTCTGTCGCCGCGTCGACCTGCGGGTCCTGAACCGGCGGGTCATCGAGTCGCTCGTCAAGGCGAACGCGATGGCCTCGCTCGGCACGGGCGGCGCGCTGCTCGCCGCGCTCGACAGCGCGCTGGAGAACGGCGCGAGGCATCAGCGTGACGTGGCGGCCGGCCAGTCGACGCTGTTCGACCTGTTCGCGCCCGCTCAGGCGGACGCATCGGTCTCCTTCCTCGACGGCGGGGAGGAGATCCCGCGACGGGAGCGGCTGCGCTGGGAGAAGGAGCTCATCGGCCTCTACCTGTCGGAGCATCCGCTGGGCGACATCGCGGACGTCCTGCCCGAGTACGTGACCGCCTACAGCGGTGACCTGGCCGAGGAGGAGGACCAGGCGAAGGTCACGCTCGGCGGGATCATCCTGTCCTCCCGACGGGTGATCACGCGTGCCGGCTCGACGATGCTCGTCGCGAGCCTCGAGGACCTGCAGGGGTCGGTGGAGGTCGTGGTGTTCCCGAAGGTCTTCGAGCAGACCGCCCAGGCCTGGACCGATGACGCGGTGGTGCTGGTGGCCGGGCGCATCGACCGCCGCGACGAGAGCCCCCAGATCCTGTGCGAGACGGTGTGGGCGTGGGACGACGCGGTGCGCATGGGGCCGGCCGCGTTCTCGGCGGAACGGGATCGGGTCATGTCCTCGCGCGGAGGCAATGGTCGGCGCTGGCAGCGCGAGCCCGATCGAGCCCAGGGCGTCTGGAACGGCGGGGGAATGAAGGCGATCCCGGTCGAGGCGCCGGCTCCGGCCGCGGTCGGCGTGGCCGCCGCCGAGCCGGAGCAGGTGGCGGCCGTCGTCGGCGCCCCGCTCCCCGGCGACGACCCGCCTGCGCCCCGCGACGCCGTGCCGCTCCAGGCTGCGCCGCTTGCGTCCGCGGCGACGATCTCCGTGACGCTCGGCGACGACGTCCCGGTGGAGCTGATTCTCGGTGCCATCGAATCGGTCAAGGGCGCGCTCGCGGCGCGGCCGGGACCCCTCCCCGTGGTGCTCTCGCTCTCGGTGGCCGGCGCGACGCGGCAGGTGCGCCTCCCCGATCGCGTGGCCTGGGATGACCGCCTCGTTGACGTCGTGCGCCGCGCGGCCGGCGTGCCGGTCGACATCGAGCTCCGGGCGGGGATCGAGGAGCGTCTCGCCTGAGGCAGCCCGTCGGGCGGGCGGTGTGTCCGTGTCGATCGAGCTCCTGGCCCGCGCGGCAAGGCCACCTGCCGAACCTATCGGAACTCCACGGACTCGAGCATCTCCTCGATCTGGGCCAGGCGACGGCCTCGCTCGAACTCGCCGCCACGGACCTCGGCGTGGACCTCGATCCATCGGTCCGGAAAGCCGGGCGGGCTGAGCTGCCACCAGGCGCTGAGCATCTCTCCGCCGACCGTGGTCTGGCCGAAGGCCGCCGGGGCACCGCCGATGAGCAGGGTGTCCGACGGCGCCGGCTCGGGTGGCCGACCACCCTCCCACGCAATGATCTGGATGGAGGCACCTCCCGAGGGCAACGTCTCGCCTTCCCATCGGCATCGCAGGCCGAAGGTCACGCAGCGCTCATCGTCGCCGGTCGAGAAGCTCGTGAGATGGGCGATGATCCGATGTGCGGCCGAGCCTTCGCCCGAGGTGAGCGTCCACGTGTCCGGGTATGAGAAGCGGAGGTCCTCGCCGGCGTAGGCGATGGAGCGGACCGGCGGTCCGGCGAAGAGCAGCACCAGCACGAGCAGGGTGCCGACCACCGCGCTGATCGCGAGCACGACGCCGGCGGTCACCCAGCCGGAGTCGAGCCGGGAGCGAGGGATGTCCGGCCGCACGGGGCGCACCGATTGGGGCCGGATGACCGGCGCGGTCCAGGGCGGCGGCTCGCGAAACGACCTCGTTCCTCCGACCGCGGATGCCCGCTCCCGATCGTGCCGCGCGCGACGGGCCGGGTCGCCGAGGATGCGCCAGGCCTCGGTGAGCCGGGCCATCTGGGCGGGGCTGGTGCGCGCGCCGGTGTCCGGATGCGCCCGCTTCACCGCGGCGCGGTAGGCGCGCGCGATCTCGTCGCGGGAGGCGGTGCGGGAGACGCCGAGGACGGCGTACGGATCGAGCGAGACCACGGGACCGCGAGTCTACGACGCTTGCTATCCTGTCGCCCGTGAGCCCGAAACGCGCCCGCTCCCGGCGACCCGTCGAGCAGGGGGACCCCGACAGCACCGAGTCGCCATCGGCGGCGGATGCCTCGGCGCTCGCCACCATCCCGCCCGCCAGTGAGGCCCCGATCGATGGCGCGCAGCTCGACGCGGCCATCCTTCGCGCCATCCGGCAGCGGCCGAACCGCACCGTCGACCTCCAGCCCCTCGCCGATGAGCTCGGCGTGGACGCGGCGCGCGTGCAGCTGGCTGTCGAGTCGCTGCATCGGCGGCGCATGGTCATCGCCCCGTTCATCGAACCCGGCTCCGCCGGTGGGGCCACGCTGACCAGCGTCGGGAACCGCTGGCTCATTCAGCACGAGGGCGGGAGCCCGGCCGACACGCCGGTCGCACTGAAGCCCGCCCAGGAGCGCGTACGCCCGGAGGACGAGGCGGCGCGGCTGCCTCGATCCGAGGTCTACGGCGTCAGCCGAGGCTAGCTTGATCGGCCGCCTGCTGGGCTGGATCGCGCGCCTCCCCGGCGCCGCGTGGCGGGCGACCGTCGGGCGCCTGGTCACCCGCTCGGCGCCCGAGGTGGAGCGGGACCGGCCGATCCTGCAGCCCGACGAGCCGCGCAGCGTGGCGGGAATCGCCTTCCGCGCGACCCTCGTCGTCATCGGCGTCCTGTTGGCTGCCTGGCTCCTGTACCAGCTGCGCCTGCTCGTCATCATCGTCTTCCTGGCGATCCTGCTGGCGGCGGGCGTCTACGGTCTCGTGCGGCTCTTCGAGCGCTGGCTGCCGCGCATCCCGGCGGTCGCCGTGTCGTACCTCATCCTGCTGGGCGCCTTCGGCCTGGTCCTGTTCCTCATCTTCCCGCCGCTCGTCCAGCAGGCCGTCGACCTGGCCGATGACGTCCCTCGCTTGGCGGACGACCTCCGAGCCGGGGCCATCTCCATCATCGACAGCGTCGCGCCCGGGGAGGGGGAGTCGTTCGTCGACTCCCTGACCGAGGGCGCCGGCGACGCGCTCCCCGAGATCGGCACGGTCCTGAGCGTGCCGCTGACCGTGGCCGGCATTTTCGCCAACCTGCTGATCGTGGTCTTCCTCTCCGCGCTCATGCTCATCGAGCGCGATCGAGCGCGTGGCTACTTCCTGAACTTCATCGAGGAGCAGGATCGAGAGGCGGTGATGGACACCGTCCGCCGCGCCCTGACCAAGCTCGGCGCGTACGTGCGCGGCCAGCTGCTGGTGATGACCGTGATCGGCGTCGGGTCGGCGATCGGGCTCGTGGTGATCGGCTACCTCGTCCAGGGAGAGCCGCTGCCCTTCGCCGTGCCGCTGGCCGCACTGAGCTTCATCACCGCCGCGATCCCGATCGCTGGTGCGTTCCTCGCCGGAGGCCTGATCGTCCTCGTGTCGCTGACCGTCTCGGTCGCGGCCGCCGGACTGATCCTCGTCTGGGTCGTCGTCCTCCAACAGCTCGAAGGATCGGTCATCACCCCCTATGTGCAGGGCCGCGTGGTCAACCTGTCGGCCGTGGTCGTGCTGGTGGCGGTGGTGGCCGGGACCTCGCTGGCGGGCATCGTGGGCGGCATCATCGCCATCCCGACGGTGGCGGTCATCGACGTCGTCATCCGCGACGTGGTCTTCCCGCTTCGCCGCCGGGCCGAGGCTCGCCGGCGGACCGGGACAGCGGAGGCGCCGGCGCTCTAGCCGCCCGGATCGCCTCGTTTGTGCTGATGCGCATCGCGGGCGTGGTGGTGATGCTCCGTGTCACCGGCATGGATGTCCTCGGCCGTCAGCTGGTCCGGGGCCAGGAAGCGACGAAGGAACCTGCGGGTGCCATCCTCGCGCGGGTGATCGAGGACCTGCTCGGGCGGCCCCTGCTCACAGATGACGCCATCGTCCATGTACACGATGCGGTCGGCCGCTTCCCGCGCGAAGTGCATCTCGTGGGTCACCACGATCATGGTGGTGCCCTCGTGGGCGAGCTCCTCCATGACCTTGAGCACTTCGCCGATGAGCTCCGGGTCGAGCGCCGACGTCGGCTCGTCGAAGAGGAGCACCTTGGGCTCCATGCACAGCGCCCGCGCGATGGCGACACGTTGCTTCTGCCCGCCCGACAGGCGAGCGGGGAACTCGTCGCGCTTCTCGGCGAGGCCCACCTTGTCCAGCAGGCCCTCGGCCCGCTCGATCGCTTCGCGCTTCGGCAGACCCAGCACGCGCGTCGGCGCCTCGAGAAGGTTGTCGATGACCGACATGTGCGGGAACAGGTTGAACTCCTGGAAGACCATCCCGGTCCGCATCCGCAACTGCCGGATCTGTTCCCGATGCTGCCGGTCACGTCCCCGGAGCGGATCGGCTTCCACGCGGAGGCCGTCGACCTCGATGGCACCGACCGTCGGCTCCTCCAGGAAGTTGATGCAGCGCAGCAGCGTGGTCTTGCCGCTGCCGGACCGGCCGAGAATCATGACTGCCTCGCGCTGCCGGACCTCGAGGTCGATGCCGCGCAGGACGTGGTTCTCGCCGAAGTACTTCTCGATCCCCTCGGCCCGCACGATGACGTCGCCGACGTGGTCGGGCAGCGACGCTCCGGCCGGATAGCCACTGCCGTGCGGAGCTGATGCGCTCATCGGTCACCCCGCGCCATGCGGCGCTCGAGGCGCTCCTGGAAGAAGCTGAAGATGATGGTCAGCAGCCAGTACACGAGCGCCGCGATGAGCAGGGCCTCCAGGGTTCGGAAGTTCTGGCGGCCGACGTTCTGGGCCCGCCACAGGAGCTCCTGGACGGCGATCACCGAAACGAGTGCCGAGTCCTTGATCATCGCCACGAAGTCGTTGCCGATGGCGGGGATCACGATCCGGACGGCCTGCGGCAGGACGATACGACGCATGATCTTCCCCTCGGGCATGCCGAGGGCCTCGGCGGCCTCCCGCTGGCCCTGCGGCACGGCCTGGATACCGGCCCGAAACACCTCGGTCATGTACGCGCCGTAATTGAAGGAGAGCGCCATGATCCCGGCCGGGATGGCCGGGATTCGGATCTCGAGCTGCGGCAGGGCGAGGTAGACGAAGACGATTTGCACGATGAGCGGCGTGCCTCGCACGAGTGACACGTACAGCGAGGCGATGCCGTTGATGATCGGATTCGGAGAGAGCCGGGCGATGGCGCCAAAGACGGCAAGGATGGTGGCGAAGACGATCGAGGTGACGCACAGCAGGATCGTGATCCCGGCCCCGCCGAGGATGAACGGTCCCCACTCGCTGATGAATGCGAGGTCGATGTTGCCGGTCGCCCACAAGGTCACCACGAGGCCGCCGACCAGGACGACCCAGGTCACGGCGAACCACAGGCGGAACGACAGGCGCGACCGCTGCTGGGCGCGATGAATGTGATCCAGGATCGCCGCCCGCGGGGGGGCCTGGGCCTGCGTCGTCATCGTTCACCTCCCGTCGGGTGCGGAATGCGCGACGGGGAGGCCGGTGGCCTCCCCGTCAGCTGTCGCCGGCGTGCGGGTTGCGACCTACCCTTCGGGGTCCTGGGTCAGGTCCTCCCCGTCGAACCACTCCTCGCTGAGCTCCGTCAGCGTCCCGTCCTCGTGCATCTCGCCGATGATCCGATCGATCTCGTAGAGCAGCGCCGCATGCTCCGGCCCGCTCTTGTCGATGGCCACGGCCAGGTTCTCGACGTAGATCGAGTCGGTCACCTTCACCACGGGGATCTCGCGCGCGATGGCGTCGTCGACCGTCGGGCCGGCGCTGACCCACAGGTCGAATTCCTCGCGACCGGCCTGGATCGCCTCGGCGCAGTTCGCGTCGGTCGGCAGCGTGGTCGCCTCGGCGCCGTCCGGCAGCTCGAAATCGAGCTGATCGACGCTCGTCACCCCCGATCGCTCGCTGGCGGCGAGGGCCGCCGGCGTGAAGTAGTACGGGCGCGTGAAGCTGAGGATCTCCTTGCGCGGGGTGGTGATCGTCATCGAGCCGACGCTGATGTCCCAGCGTTCGCCCCAGTTGCCTGCGGTGATGAGATCCCAGTCGGGCGTCTCGAACTGGATGTCGACGCCGAGCCGGTCGGCGATCTCGGTCGCCACGTCGATGTCGAAGCCGACGAACGTGCCGTCCGGCTCCAGGAACGACTGCGGCGCGTAGTTCGGGTCGGTCGAGACGATGATCGTCCCGCGCTCGCGGATCGTCTCCAGCAGGTCGCCGGCCTCGTCGGCCTCCTCGATGGCATCGGGCTCATCGGGCTCGAAGTCGCCATTCAGCCAGTCGAGGTAAGTGGTCGCCTCGCCGACGCAAACGACGTTGGTGATGTCGGCCGTGTCTCCGCCATTGCCGCCGTTCGTGGCGTCGGGGCTCCCGCCCGGGTCATCGGCCTGGCAGGCGGCAAGGACGAGCGCGGCGATCGGCAGCAACGCCAGGCGTCGGAACGTGGTCATGATCTCCTCCGGTGCGGGGCGCGCCAAGGGCGGCGCGCCGGGACTCGCGTTCGGTCGGTCGGGGTGTTGTAGCACTTTGGGCGAGATCGCGGCAAGGAATCGCTGCCGGCCGGGCGGCTGCCGCCTCGGTACACTGGACGCATGACGACGATCGAGCGCCGGACCGGCCCGGACGCCACCGCCCCCCTCAGCCGCGCGGCGACGTTGCCGTCCCGGTACTACCTCGACGCGGACGTCCTCAGGTTGGAGGCGGAGCGGATCTTCGGCCGCACCTGGCAGCTGGTGGCACGCGCCGATGAGCTGCAGCGGGTCGGCGATTTCGTCCCGGTCACCGTCCTCGACGAGCCGATCGTCATCACCCACGGCCTCGACGGCGAGCTGCGCGCGTTCTACAACGTCTGCCGACACCGCGCCGGGCAGGTCGCGCTGACGAAGGGCAACCGCAAGTCGCTCCAGTGCCGGTACCACGGGTGGACGTACGGGCTCGACGGCTGCCTGCGAGCGGCGCCGGAGATGGAGGCGACCGAGGACTTCTCGAAGGATGACTTCGGCCTCATCCCGGTCCGAGTGGAGCGGTGGGGCCCGTTCGTGTTCGTCAACCTCGACCCATCGGCACCACCGTTGGCGGAGGTCATGGGGGCGATCCCGGCGGAGGTGGCGAAGGCCGGGTACGACGTCGACTCGATGCGCCTGGTGGAGCGGCGGGACTACGTCATCGAGTGCAACTGGAAGGTCTACGTCGACAACTACCTGGAGGGGTATCACCTGCCGATCGCGCACCCGCAGCTCTACAGGGAGCTCGACTACGACTCCTACCGCGTCGAGGAGTTTCGCTACTACTCGAAGCAGCATGCGCCGATCCGGGAGCTCAAGCCCGGCGAGGAGCTCGGCCGCGACCGTCGCTACCTCCGCACGCCCGATGGCGAGGAGGACGCTCTCTACTACTGGCTCTTCCCGAACACGATGTTCAACATCTACCAGGACAACATGTCGTCGAACGTCATCCTGCCGCTCGGGCCGGATCGGACGCTCACGATCTTCGAGTGGTTCTTCGCCGAGCCCGGGTCCGGGCCCGGATGGGAGTCGATGCAGCAGACGATCGCCTTCAGCGACGAGATCCAGCAGGAGGACATCGTCATCTGCGAGCAGGTCCAGCGCGGCCTGCGATCGCGGGCC
>DATHTR010000043.1:0-25310 GCA_035463095.1 Candidatus Angelobacter sp.
CGCGGCCCGCGAGGCGCATCGGTCCAGCTGGTCGAGGCTGCCGGGTCGCGAGCGCGCGAAGTACCTGTACCGCATCGCGCGGATCCTCCAGGAGCGCAGCCGCGAGTTCGCCGTCGTGGAGTCGATGAACTCCGGGAAGCCCATCAAGGAGTCGCGCGACGTCGATGTGCCGCTCGCCGCGGCGCACTTCTTCTACTACGCCGGCTGGGCCGACAAGCTCGAGTACGCGTTTCCGCATCGTGATCCGCGGTCGCTCGGAGTGGCGGCGCAGATCATCCCGTGGAACTTCCCGCTGCTCATGCTGGCGTGGAAGATCGCCCCGGCCCTGGCGGCGGGGAACACCGTCGTCCTCAAGCCGGCCTCCACCACCCCGCTGACGGCCTACCTGTTCGCCGATGTCGTGCGCCAGGCCGATCTGCCGCCGGGCGTGGTGAACATCATCACCGGGCCGGGCGAGATCGGGATGGAGCTCGTCCGACACCCTGACGTCGACAAGGTGGCCTTCACCGGCTCGACCGCGGTCGGGAAGATGATCGCCCGCGCCGTCGCCGGGACCGGCAAGAAGGTCACGCTCGAGCTCGGTGGCAAGGCAGCGAACATCGTCTTCGACGACGCGCCGCTCGATCAGGCGATCGAGGGCATCATCAACGGCATCTACTTCAACCAGGGCGAGGTGTGCTGCGCCGGGTCGCGCCTCTTCGTCCAGGAGAGCGTCTACGATCCGCTCATCGACAAGCTCAAGGCGCGCCTCTCCACGCTGCGGGTGGGCGACCCGCTGGACAAGAACACCGATGTCGGCGCGATCAACTCGGCCGGGCAGCTCGCCAAGGTCCAGGAGCTGGTCGAGTCGGGCATCGCCGAGGGCGCCGAGATCTTCCAGCCCGACTGCCAGCTGCCGGACCGCGGCTTCTTCTTCGTCCCGACACTGTTCACGGGCGTGAGCCAGAGCCATCGGATCGCGCAGGAGGAGATCTTCGGCCCGGTGCTGTCGGTCCTCACCTTCCGCACGCCCGAGGAGGCGATCGAGAAGGCCAACAACACCCCGTACGGCCTGAGTGCCGGCGTGTGGACCGAGAAGGGCAGCCGGATCTTCAAGATGGTGAGCGCCATGCGCGCCGGCGTGGTGTGGGCCAACACCTTCAACCGCTTCGATCCGACGAGCCCGTTCGGCGGCTACAAGGAGTCCGGCTACGGACGCGAGGGCGGCATCCATGGCCTGGGCGCGTACCTCGACATGGCCGAGGCGAACGGCCGATGAGCCCGCGAGCGGCGAAGGTCACGACGCGACCGAAGCGCGCCAGCGTGCTCGACCAGCGAGCGGCGCAGCCGCTGGCTCGCACCGGCTCACCGGACGACGGACGCGGCGGCGACCGGATCGGCGTCCGAAAGACCTACAAGCTCTACATCGGTGGCGCCTTCCCCCGCACCGAGTCCGGCCGCTCGTACGAGGTGTTCGGCGCGAAGGGCGAGCTGCTGGCGAACGCCTCGCGCGGGACGAGGAAGGACATCAGGGAGGCCGTGCGGGCGGCGCGCAAGGCCCAGCCCGGTTGGTCGGCGAAGACCGCCTACAACCGCTCGCAGATCCTGTATCGCATCGCCGAGCTCATGGAGGGACGGCGCGACCAGTTCGTGGCCGAGGTCATGGCCGCCGAGGGGGTCGGACGGGCGCGGGCCGCCCGCCTGGTGGACGCGTCCATCGACCGCTGGGTCTGGTACGCCGGCTGGGCCGACAAGTACCCCCAGGTCATCGGCACCGTGAACCCGGTGGCGGGGAGCTACTTCAACTTCAGCGTGCCGGAGCCGACCGGCGTCGTGGGCGTCATCGCGCCCGAGAGCTCGAGCCTGCTCGGCCTCGTCAGTCGCCTGGCGCCGGTGATCGTGAGCGGCAACGCCACGGTGGTGATCGCCTCGGAGTCGCGCCCGCTGCCGGCGGTGACGCTGACGGAGGTGCTCGCCACGTCAGACGTCCCAGGCGGCGTCGTCAATCTCGTCACCGGCCTGCGCCGGGAGCTCGTCGGGCACCTGGCGGCCCACATGGACGTCAACGCGCTCGACGCGTTCGGCGCCGCCCCCGAGGACGCGACGGCGCTCGAGGACGCGGCGGTCGAGAACGTGAAGCGCTTCGTCCGGCCGCCGAGCGCCGGTTTGGACCGCTACGACTGGACGGCCGAAACGGCGCAGTCGCCGTACCTGATCGGCGAGTACGTCGAGATCAAGACCGTCTGGCACCCCATCGGCGCCTGAGCCGATACACGGGCCTCCGGGGCAAGCTGGAGGCTCGGAGCGTGGGTCGACGCCACCGGCTCTAGAATGGCCCGCGATGCCTCGTCCACGGAGCGTGTCGCGGAGCGGCGACGCGGTCATCAGCAATGCCGAGATCGCGCGGATCTTCACCGAGATCGGCGACATGCTCGAGATCCAGGGGGAGGTCGTCTACAAGGCGGTCGCCTATCGGCGTGTGGCCGATGCCGTGGAGCGCCACCCCGATGACGTGGCCGCCCTCTTCCGTCGCGGCGAGCCGCCGAGGCTGCCCGGCGCCGGGGCGGCGCTGACCGCCAAGCTGGCCGAGCTGGCCGAGACCGGCCGGCTCGAATACCACGAGCGCCTGCGCCGGCAGGTGCCCGACGGGCTGCTCGACATCCTGCGCATCCCGGGCGTGGGGCCGAAGACGGTCCGGCTCCTGTCGGCCGAGCTCGGCATCGACTCGGTCGACGCGCTCCGATCGGCCGCGGAGGAGGGCCGGCTGCGCCACGTGAAGGGACTGTCGGAGCGCACCGAGTCCAACGTGCTCGACGGCATCGCGCGGCTCGAGTCCCGCGGCACGCGGATGCTCATCCACGACGCCGACGAGCTCATGGCCGGCCTCGTGGAGCGGCTGCGTGGGGTGCGCGGCGTGCGCCGCATCGAGATCGCGGGATCGCTGCGCCGGCGGCGGTCCACGATCGGCGACCTCGACCTGCTCGCCGCGGTCGACGACGCGGAGTCGGTCATCGCCGCCCTCGACGGCCTGCCCGAGGTGGACAAGGTCGTGGCCGCCGGCACCGACAAGACGAGCATCCTCCTGGCCGAGGGAGGCCCGCGCGTGGACCTCATGGTCTGCCCGCCCGACGCCTGGGGCACTCATCACGTCCACTTCACCGGGTCGAAGGATCACAACATCGCGCTGCGCGGCATGGCGCTCGATCGAGGCTGGTCCCTGTCCGAGAAGGGCTGGAAGGTCATCGACACCGGTGAGCTGCTGCTCGACGCCGAGGAGGCCGATGTGTACGAGCGCCTCGGTCTGCCCTGGATCGCGCCGGAGCTGCGCGAGGGCGACGGGGAGATCGACGCCGCGCTGAACGGGACCCTGCCGGATCTGGTGACCCATGCCGACGTTCGCGGCGACACGCACACCCACTCCGACTGGACCGATGGTGTGGACTCGATCGAGGCCATGGCGCGGGCAGCTCGCGACATGGGCCATGCCTACATCGTCCTGACCGACCACTCGCCGTCGCTCGGCATCACCCGCGGCCTCCTGCCCGAGCGTGTGGAGCAGCAGCGCACGGAGATCGCCCGCCTGAACGCCGAGCTGGCCCCGTTCCGCATCCTCCACGGGACCGAGCTCGAGATCCGGGCTGATGCAACGCTCGACTATCCCGATGAGCTCCTGGCGCGCTTCGACGTGGTCATCGCCAGCATCCACACCGGGCGCGGCCAGTCGCCGGAGCAGCTCACGGGTCGCGCGCTGGCCGCGATCGAGAATCCGCACGTGGACGTTCTGGCGCATCCGACCGGTCGCATCGTCAACCGCCGGGATCCGCTGCCGCTCGACTGGCCGCGGGTGTTCGAGGCCGCGGCGCGCACCGGCACGGCGCTCGAGATCAACGGCAGCCCGCGGCTCGACCTGTCCGACTCGCTGGCCCGCGCCGCGGGCCGCGCGGGGGCCGGGCTGACCCTCGCCTCCGACGCCCACCGCACGGAGGAGCTGGCGCAGCAGCGGTACGCGGTCGATCTGGCGCGTCGTGCCTGGCTGCGGGCGGACCAGCTGCTCGTCACGCGTGACGCGGATGCGCTGCTGGAGCTCGTCCGGTGATCGGCCGCATCATCGGCGACCGGGGCACGCGCCAGGCGCTGCGACGCATCGATCGTCCGGCCGCGGCACTCCTCGCGCTCGCCCAGGCCATCGTGGCCTCGGTGGGCTGGTTCGTCGAGCCGGTCTTCCTGGCGGTGGCGGTCGCGGTCCAGCTGGCCCTCGGCGGCATCGGAGCGGTCCGCGTCCTCGGCCCGGCCCGTCCGGAGCTCGGGCTGGCGCGGTACGCCATGCCGGCCGCCGCCGGGATCGCGGTCACGCTCGTCGGCAGGCTGGTGCCTGGAGGCATCAGCCTGCTGCTGATCCCGGTCGTCGCCGTGCTGCTGTGGACCGTGACCTACCTCGAGCTGCGCGTCGAGCGCGGGACCGGTGGGCAGACCACCGGCAACCTGCTCCTGTTCGCGGTCCTCGTCGCGGCAACCTGGGGCCTCCTCGAGCTCTTCGGCCCGCGCGCGTGGCCGACGCCCCTCGTGGTGGTCGCGCTGTTCGCGCTCCCGCTGGCGCTGCGCGCCGCCGAGGCGCGTGGAGCGCTGGGGGCCGAGGGGGTCGGGCAGGCGCTGCTCCAGGTGCTCGTGGTCGGGCAGGTGGCGGCGGCGGTCATCCTGCTCCAGATGCCGGTCTACGCGATGTCAGCACTCATCGGCTTCGCGTTCTATGTCTGGGGAGGGGCCGCGGAGGTGCTTCGCGGCGGGGCATCCGGTCGCAGCGTCGCCCTGGAGTCCGGCGCGCTGGCGCTCGTCGGCCTCCTGGCAGGACTCCTGCTTCATCGGCCCTGACACGCCTCCGGCAGGCCGCGTTGACACCCCGGAATGCCGGTGGTACAAGGGGGCGCTTTCGGCCGGCCCGGCCGTGTCCCGTTTCCGTTGTTCGAGGATGCCCACCACGCTCATGGCGCTTGGAGAAGCAGACACCACCACCCGACAGCGACGGCAGCTCGGCGAGGCGGCGATCGCGCACGCCACCCGCGGCGAATGGGAGGCCGCGGTCGAGGCGAACCGCCAGCTGCTGGAGCTCGGCCCCGACATCGACGCCTGCAACCGGCTCGGCAAGGCCCTCGCCGAGCTCGGCCGGCACGACGAGGCGTTGACCGCCTACGAGCAGGCGCTGGAGCGGGACGCCACCAACCGCATCGCCCAGCGCAACGTCGAGCGGCTGCGGCTGCTCGCCCAGGCCGGAAGGAAGCCGGCTCGCGGCCAGGGACGGTCGATGAAGGCGCCGGCCACCGTGTTCATCGAGGAGATGGGCAAGACCGGCCGCGCGCGGCTCATCAACCTCGGCCCGCCGCGCGTGCTCGCGCCGCTCTCCCCGGGCGACGCGGTCTCGCTCGACGTCGAGAACGACGAACTCGTCGCCAAGGCCGGTACCTCGACGATCGGCACCGTCGAGCCGCGGATCGCCGGCCGGCTCCACAAGCTGATCGAGACCGGCAATCGCTACGAGGCCGCCATCACCACCATTCACGAAGCCGGTGGCGAGCTGACGATCATCATCCGCGAGGTGTTCACGCATCCGTCGAACTTCGGCAAGGTGTCGTTCCCCACGGTCGGCCAGGCCACCGGTGGCGTCCGACCGTACATGAAGGGCAGCGCACTTCGCTACGATGACGACGAGGAGGTCGAGGAGGCCGATGAGGACTCGGAGGAGGTCGAGGAGCTCGATACCTCCCTGCCCGAGTACTCCGGCGAGCCCGACGTGGAAGAGGAGCTGGTCGACGAGCCGTAGGGAGCCATGAGCGACGCGGAACGGAACGGCACGGCGCACGTCGTCCTTCCGCGACGCTCCCCCGGACTCGCCCTTCTCGAGCGCGCCCTCCCCGCACCGGCCGACAACGTCGTGGACGCCGAGCTGGCGGCCGTGGCAGGGCCGAACGATACGGTCCTGGATCCCTGGGCCGGCACCGGCTGGACGGCGCGTCGCGCTGTCGCGCACGGGATGCGCGCCGTCGCCGCCGACCCGAGCCCCTTCGCCCAGCTGGCGGCGATCGCCTTCATGACCGCCCCCGGGGTGGCCGCCCTCGACGCGGCATTCACCCAGATCGCCGGCGCGAAGCGCGTCGACCTTCCCCTTCGGCAGCACCTCGAAGAGCTGTACGCGACGCGGTGCGGGGCGTGTCGGTCGCCGGTCGTCGCGGAGCAGTTCATCTGGGCGCGCGAGGGTCACGCTCCCGGCCGCAAGGTGTACCGCTGCGCCGCCTGTGACGCGGCGCTGGGCGGCTCACCGGAACGGGTGGCGGCGGTCGACGACCACGATCTTGCCAAGCTCGGGCTCGATGCGGACCGGGCCGACGCCGAGCCGCCGCCCGACGAGCATGACGATGAGCCGGACGACGAGCTTCCGCCGGCACCCGTCGGGCTGACGGCTGGATCCGACGCGCCTCGACCGGACGACCGCGCCGATGGCCCGATCGGCGAGGTCGGCGGTCCGCCACCTCCGCCCGCACAGCCGATCGACCCTCCCGCGAACCTCGAGGATCGGCCGCGCTTCGCCTCCACCGTGCGGCCGGAGCCGGTCCCCGTCGCCGCGGCGGCGGACGGCGTGCGTCAGAGTGCCCAGTACCTCGAGCTTCGCGCCCGGTTCCCGGTCCTCGACGGCCGCGACGACCTGGTGGACGAGCTGCTGGAGCTGTTCACGCCGCGCAACCTGTACGCGCTGCATGCCATCGGCGAGAAGATCGAGTCGGAGCTCCGCGATACCGGCGTGGCGGCCGTGATGAAGCTGGCGCTCGCCGCCTGCCTCCTGCCTGCCAGCCGCCTCAACGGCTATCCAGGGCGCGTGGCATCGCTGCGCATCACGTCAGGGCACGTGCGCCGGCCGGCAAGCCGCCACCAGCGCGAGGTCAACGTGTGGCGCGCATTCGAGGCGGCGTACCGCGATGTCCGGACCGCGATCGACGCCGTCACCGAGCCGGATGCGCTCGTCCGCTTCGCGGGCGACTACGGCGAGCTGGGGGGCATGACCTCGGCCAACGTGCTGTGGCTCCGCAGCCGAGCCGCCGTGGTCGGACAGTACCTCCCTGCCGACGGCATCGACGCGATCGTGACGGCCCCGCCGCCGCCGGCCTCGGTCGACGAGCTTTCCTTCGAGTACCTCGCCACGGCCTGGGTGCTCGGACGCGAGGCCGCGGAGACGCTTCGCCTGGAACCGATCTTCGGGACGGCGGGGCGCACGACCGGCGTCGAGGCCACCGCATTGCGCCACGGGCTGACGTCGGCGGTTGGCGCGCTGAAGCCCGGCGGTCGCTGCACCATGCTGCTCGAGGGCGGAGATGCGGAGCGTCTGCTCGCGGCGGCGATGGCCGGGGTGGCCGCCGGGCTCGAGGTCGTCGACGTCGTCCACCGGGAGTCGCGCGCCGCGGGAGATGCGGTCACCCTCCACCTTCGGAAGCCGTCGGCGGAGGACCGCCTGCGCCGAGCGGTCGAGCCGGGACCGCTGCGTCTCGGCGCCGACGGCGGCCATCTCACCTACCCGGAGCTCGCCGCCTCGATCGACCGCGGGGTAGCGGAGCTCTTGCGCGATCGCGGCGAACCGGCCGGGCTGGTTCGCGTGGTGGCGTCGATCGTCGCGGAGCTCGCCCGGTCGGGCCTGCTCCGCCGGCTCGTCCAGCCCCGCGGGACGGACGACGAGCCAGCAGCCGATCGGCTCGAGGGCGGCGGTCCGTCGTTCCTGGCCGAGCTCATCCGCGAGGAGCTCTGGCGGGATGACCACCCCAGCCTGGTGCGGGTCGGCGACGAGGCTCGGCCCCAGTGGTGGCTCCGAGAGCCGGAGCTCGCGGAGCGGCCGCTCGCCGATCGCGTGGAGTGGGCCACCTGGTCGATCCTCGCCACCGCGGGCCGGATCGACGAGGCTGGATTCTTCGACCGCGTGTACGGGCTCTTCCCCGGGCTGCAGGCACCTGACGAGGAGCTGGTGCGTGCGTGCCTGGCGTCGTACGTCAGCCATGGCGAACGAGGGTCGCTCGGTACCGAGGACGATCTTGCGAGTCGAACCGCGGACCATGCGCGCACGATCGCGGCGCTCGTCGACTACGGGCATCGCCTCGGCCTCCGGGTGTGGGTCGCGTCGCGGGAGCACGATCGTGTCGTGGACGGCCGCCGGCTGGCGGATCGGCTCAGCGACGAGGAGCGCCGGGTCTACCTTCCGCTGGTCGTGCGCGCGCCGGCGGACGCGCTGGGCGCGGTCGACGTCATCTGGTACGTCCGTGGCAAGCTGGCGTTCCTGCTGGAGGTGGACTGGACGGCGATGGTCGGCGAGTCGATCCTCGGTCGCGGCCGCCAGATCCCGGTCGACGATCGCCAGGCTCGGTTCCTGGTGGTTCCGGCCGAGCGCGGCGAGCTGCTCCGGCTGAAGCTTGCTCGGTCCCCGTGGCTCCGTGACGAGGTCGAACGCGCGAACTGGCACGTCCTGAAGTGGCAACACCTCGACACCCTCGCGGCTCGGGACGGAGCCCGCATGGAATGGCTCGAGCCGGTGCTCGGCCTCGATCCGCTGATCGAGCGCGGGGGCGAGCAGCTGACGATGTTCGGGGAGTAGGGCCTCCGGGATTTCCGCTTGCTCGCCCGGTGGGCGAGGCGTAGACTCGGGCCCGGGAGTGCCGTGGTTCCCCCCTGCGGCACTCCCGCTGCGCGCTCAGCCCGGCGCGGAGCGGCGAGGACCGCGACGTCCGAGCGCTCGGCGCACCACCGTCATCACCTCGTCCACGTAGGGTTGCCCCTCCCCGGTCTCGATGGCATGCGTCAGACAGCCGTCGATGTGATCCTCGAGCAGCAGGAGCGCCACCTGGTCGGCAGCCGCGGTGAGCGCCTCGACCTGCTGGAGCACGTCCAGGCAGTAGGCCTCCTCCTGCACCAGCCGCTGGATGCCGCGCGCCTGGCCCTCGATGCGTCGCAACCTCGTGACGAGGTCTCGCCTGTCCTTGGTGTAGCTGTGCCGGAAATGCGCTGCGTGCGCCTCGGTGTCCATACTGGGTGGCAGTATGCCATGCGCCTCGCCCACGGCCGCCGAGGGCGGCGCGTGAATCGGGGTAGCATGGGCCGCATGAGCCCCCTGGACCGCCACGAGCTGATCAGCCCCATCGAGCGCGCCCTCGTCGTCATCAGCCACCCCGACGACGGAGAGTTCGGCGCGGGCCCGACCATCGCGACGCTCACCGCCGCCGGCGTCCGGGTCGACTACGTCGTCACCACCGACGGCAGCAAGGGGACCGAGGACCCGGACGTGACGCCGGAGCAGCTGTCGTCCACCCGCATGGCCGAGCAGCGCGCCGCCGCGGACATCCTCGGCGTGACCGACATCGTCCACCTGGGGTACCCCGACGGCTACCTGGAGCCCTCGCTCGAGCTCCGTCGAGACATCACCCGCCAGATCCGGCGCTTCCGCCCTGACCTCGTGATCACCCAGAACCCCCAGCGGCGGCTCGACCACAACCCGTTCATCGGCCATCCCGACCACCTCGCGACCGGGGAGGCGACGCTGGCCTCCGTCTATCCCGCGGCGCGCGACCACCTCAACTTCCCGGAGCTGTGGCGGGACGAGCGACTCGAGCCGTGGAAGGTGCGCCAGGTGCTCCTGACCGGGGTCGAGGAGCCGAACCTCTGGATCGACGTGGCGGAGACCTTCGAGGTGGGGCTCCAATCGATCCTGGCGCACGCCAGCCAGGTGACGCGCGAGGACGTCGAGGAGCGGATGCGCGACCGGGCGCGGACGATCGGCGAGCCGCAGGGCATCGGGATGGCGCAGGCCTTCCTCTCGATCATCCTCGAGTGACGCGCCGTGGTGGGGGAGGTGGCGGCGGGTGGGGTCGCCTCGGCGGGCCCGAGCCCGACCTGAGCCGGCGGCGGGGACGCGAAGGTGAAACCCTGCGCCGGATCGCCGGGTTCTTTCGGCCGTATCGGGCCCGGCTGGCGCTCATCGCGGTCCTCATCCTCGTCACGGTCAGCATCGGCGTCGTCAACCCCATCCTGCTGAAGCTGATCATCGACAACCTCACCGGGCCGCAGGACCTGGGCCTCCTCTGGCTGCAGGCCGGACTGATGATCGTGCTGCCGATCGTCACGAGTGCCCTCGGCGTCTGGCAGAGCTATCTGTCGAACGTCGTCGGCCAGCGAGTCATGAACGACCTCCGACTCGCGCTCTACTCGCATCTGCAGTGGATGCCGCTGCGCTTCTTCACCGAGACGCGGACCGGCGAGATCCAGAGCCGCATCGCGAACGACGTGGGCGGCGTGCAGTCGGTCGTGACCGACACCGCCTCGTCGCTGCTCGCCAACTTCGCCACGGTCGCGACGACCGTGATCGCGATGTGGATCCTCGACTGGCGCCTCACCCTGCTGAGCCTGGGCCTGCTGCCGATCTTCGCCTACATCACCTACCGCGTCGGCAAGGTGCGGCGCGAGGTCAGCACTCTGACCCAGCGCTCGATGGCGGAGATGAGCGCCATCACCGAGGAGTCGCTCAGCGTGTCGGGCATCCTGCTGTCGAAGACGTTCGGCCAGCAGGAGGCGAGCATCGAGCGCTTCCGGGCCGAGTCGCAGCGGCTCGGTGACCTCCAGGTGCGTGGCCAGATGATCGGCCGCTGGTTCTTCGCCCTGATCGGCACGTTCTTCAGCATCATGCCGGCGTTCGTGTACCTGCTCGCCGGCTCGTTCATCATCGGCGGCGAGACCGACGTCACGATCGGCACGATCGTCGCCTTCACCACGCTCCAGTCCCGGCTCTTCTTCCCCCTCGGGCAGCTGCTGAACGTGCAGGTCGAGATCCAGGGGGCGCTGGCGCTGTTCGACCGCATCTTCGAGTACCTCGAGATGGAGCACGAGATCACCGATGCGCCCGACGCGGTGGAGCTCACGCCCGCCACCACCCGCGGCGAGGTGGCGTTCGATCACGTCACCTTCCGCTACCCGGTCGCGCCGGCGCAACTGGAGGTGGCCGACGAGGCCGCCGAGGCGGAGGCCGAGGGCCGGGCGGTGCCGACCGAGGTTCAGCCCTTCGCCCTCACCGACATCAGCTTCACCGCTCGCCCCGGCGAGCTCGTCGCCCTCGTCGGACCGTCGGGCAGCGGCAAGACGACCACGACCTACCTCATCCCGCGCCTCTACGACGTGGATGCCGGCGCCGTGCGGATCGACGGGGTGGACGTGCGCAACGTGTCGCTCGCCTCGATCGGGCAGGTCATCGGGTTCGTCACCCAGGAGACCTACCTCTTCCACGACACGGTGCTCGCGAACCTGCGCTACGCGAAGCCGGACGCGTCGATGGACGAGATCGAGGCCGCGGCCCGCGCCGCGGCGATCCACGAGCGGGTCATGGAGCTGCCCGATGGGTACGACACGGTCGTCGGCGAGCGCGGCTACAAGCTGTCGGGCGGTGAGAAGCAGCGCGTGGCGATCGCGCGCGTCCTGCTCAAGGACCCCAGGGTCCTGATCCTGGACGAGGCCACCTCGGCGCTCGACACGGTCAGCGAGCGGCTCATCCAGGAGGCGCTCGGCCGGCTCATGGTCGGCCGCACCACGATCGCCATCGCCCACCGCCTCTCCACGATCCTGCGCGCCGACCAGATCCTCGTCATGCAGCGTGGGCGGATCGTCGAGCGCGGCCGGCACGAGGAGCTGGTGCGGCAGGAGGGCCTGTACGCGAAGCTCTCCGCCGAGCAGCTCGGGGTGGACCGCACACGCTAGGCCTGTAGTTGCGGGCGCGGGGCGACGAGCCCACGGAAGCGGCCTGGCCGCCGGATGACGGCTCTGGCCCGCGGACGAGCACTCTGCCCGCCGACACCCCGCCCACCGATTCTCGGCGCGGGCACGCCACCTGCGACACTGGCCTCGCAATGAGCCCGAACCGACTGGCCGACGAGACGAGCCCGTATCTGCTCCAGCATGCCCACAACCCCGTCGACTGGTACCCGTGGGGTCCCGAGGCGCTGGAACGGGCGCGCCAGGAGGATCGGCCGATCTTCCTCTCCATCGGCTACGCCGCATGCCACTGGTGCCATGTCATGGAGCGCGAGAGCTTCGAGAACCCAGCGATCGCCGCCGTCATGAACGAGCACTTCGTCTCGATCAAGGTGGACCGCGAGGAGCGCCCCGACCTCGACGACGTGTACATGGCCGCCGTGCAGGCGATGACCGGGTCCGGGGGCTGGCCGATGAGCGTGTTTCTGACCCCCGATCTGCGGCCGTTCTTCGGCGGCACGTACTATCCGCCCGAGGACCGGCACGGCATGGCCGGGTTCCCGCGGGTGCTGGCCGCCGTCGCCGATGCATACGCCAACCGGCGCACGGAGATCGAGCAGCAGGCCGGCATGCTGGCCGATCATCTCCGGGCACAGCTGGCAGTCCCCGCCGGCACGCGTGACCCACAGGCACGGCAGGTCGAGGCGGCGGCGATGCGCGCAGCGGCATCCTTCGATGCGGTCCATGGCGGCTTCGGCGGCGCGCCGAAGTTTCCGGCTCCGATGCTGCTCGAGTTCCTGCTCAGGACCTGGCGCCGGAGTGGCAGCGCTCGCCTGCTCGGCATGGTCACCCGCACGCTCGACGCCATGGCCGATGGCGGCATCCATGACCAGCTCGGCGGCGGCTTCGCCCGGTACAGCACCGATGCCGAGTGGCTCGTGCCGCACTTCGAGAAGATGCTGTACGACAACGCCCTGCTGGCGCACGCCTACCTGGAGGGGCTGCGGGCGACCGGCGATGCCCGGTACGCGGCGGTGGCGCGCTCGACGCTCGACTTCATGCTCGCCGAGCTCCGGACCGAGGACGGGGGGTTCGCCTCCGCCCTGGACGCCGACACCGACGGCGTCGAGGGCCGGTTCTACGCCTGGGGCCATCCCGAGTTCCATGCGGTGCTGGCGGATGCGGGGTTGCCCGACCATGACCGCGCGGCCGTTGCGTCCTTCTGGGGCGTCAGCGAGGGAGGGAACTGGGAGGGATCGAACGTGCTGCACGTTGCGCCCGGCGGGCCGCGCGTGGCGCCGGAGCTGACCGAGCGGGCTCGGCAGGTCCTCCTGGAGGCGCGGTCCAGCCGGACGCGCCCGGCGCGCGACGACAAGCAGCTCGCCGCATGGAACGGGCTCGCCCTTCGCGCCTTTGCGCGGGCGGCCCTGGTTCTCGGCGACGACCGGTACGCCGAGGTGACGGGGGAGCTCGTGGCATTCGTGAAGGACCACATCCTGCGGGACGGCGAACGGGCGTGGCGGACGTCGCGCGCCGGGCGATCGCACACGCCCGGATTCGCGGAGGATCACCTGGCACTCGCGGATGGATTGCTCGAGGCCCACGCGGCGCTCGGCACGCCGGATACGCTCCAGCTGGCCGTGACGCTGGCTCGGACGGCGATCGCCGACTTCTGGGATGACGAGTCGGGCACCTTCCTCGACACCTCCGACGAGCACGACCGCGCCGTGGTCCGGCCTCGCGGCCTGGTGGACAACGCGACGCCATCGGCCAACGCGCTCGGGGCGGACGTGCTGCTCCGCCTTGCCCTGCTCACCGCCGACCCGGACCTCGATCGGCGGGCGAGGTCGATCCTGCGCGCCGTCGAGCCGGCGCTCGAGCGGCAGCCGAGCGCCTTCGGGCGGATGCTGTCCGCGGCCGATCGGTCGCTCGCCGAGCCGATCGACGTGGTGGTCGCCAGCACCGACCCGGATGACGGCTCGGCAACGGCGCTGCGGAGGGCGGCGATGGCGAGCTTCGTTCCCGACCTCGTCCTCGCCAGCGTGGCGCCGGGCGATCCGCATGCGGCGTGGGCCCTGTTCGAGGGCAAGTCACCACGAGACGGCGCCGCCGTCGCCTACGCCTGCCGCGGCTACACGTGCGACGCGCCGACCTCTGACCCCGACGAGCTGGGTCGACAGGTCGCACGGCTGGCGCCGGCCGCCGCCGCCGACGACCGCTGAGCGTCGATCAGCCGGGGAGGTAGGCGAGGCGCACGGTCCGGCGCGGGTTGTCGCGGTTCGGGTCGAGGAGCGCCACCGACTGCCACGTCCCGAGCGTCATCCGACCCTCCGCGACGGGGATCGTGACGGAGGGAGCGACGAGCAGGGGCAGGACGTGATCGGCGCCGTGGCCGGGGGATCCGTGCCGGTGGGTCCAGCGGTCATCGCGCGGGAGCAGGTCGTCGAGCGCGTCGACGAGGTCGTGGTCGGACCCGGCCCCGAGCTCCATGATCACGACGCCGGCCGTCGCGTGCGGGACGAACACGGTGAGCAGTCCGTCACCGGCACCGACGTCGGCGAGGAAGCGCCGGCAGGCATCGGTGAGGTCGGTCAGGCCGGCTCGGCTGCCGGTGTCGATCGTCAGCTCGCGGTGCTCCATCGGCTCAGGGCGTTCCGTAGCTGTGCTCGCCGACGATGAACAGCCCCGCGCCGATGTAGGTGAACAGCACCCCGGCGAAGCCGGCCACGATCAGCCATGGGGCCAGCGACGCCCACCGATCACGCCGTCCGGCGACGTGCAGGTAGGCGCCGAACACGAGCCAGGTCGCGGCCGCCGCCAGCTCCTTGGGGTCGTTGCTCCAGTACGAGCGCCAGGCGAGGTTCGCCCAGACCGACCCGAGCACGATCGCCGCCGTCAGGATCGGATAGGCCAGCAGGACCGCCCGATGGCCGATGGCGCGCGCCAGCGAGGCGTTCGGCAGAAGCGGGATCCGATCTCCGGCGCTGCGCTGAACGAGCTCACCCACGGCGGCAGCGAACCCGAGGCCGGCGAGCGCGTAGGCCAGGATCGCAGAGCCGACATGGACCGTGAGCAGCACCGGCTGCTGAAGCGCCGGCACGAGCGGATCGATGCGGTCGGGGAGCGAGAGCGCGAACCCGACGAGCCCGGCGGCGACGAGCGCGGTGATCGGCGCCAGCCCGCCGATCGGGCTCCGACGCGCCATGAGCAGGTGCACCAGCACGAGGGCGGTGGCGAAGGCGACGCTGACCTCGTGGAGGTTCGACCATGGGGCGTGCCCGACCGCGATCGTGCGCGCGATCAGCGCCACGGTGAGCAGGCCCCCGGCGACCAGCATCCCGGCGCCGCCGAGCGAGAGGAGGCGCGCACCGGGCCCGGGCTCGGTTGCCAGGGAGCCCGTCCCGGTCGCGACCGGCCGCAGGCGCGTCCCGGCGAGCGCAGCGGCTACGCCCGCCATGGCGACGGCCAGCAACGCGCCCAGCGACAGGACGAGCAGGATCGAGATCAGGCTGGTCATCGGTCGGCGGAGGGCCGATCAGCGACCGTCAGTGCGAGCGCGCGGCCTCGCCGCCGGTGGATGTCCCGCATCGGTAGCACGACGCGACCGCGGCGTTGAGGGTTGCGCCGCAGCTCGTGCAGTCGAGCACCAGGTCGCGCTCGCATTGCGTGCAGAATCTGGCGCCGGCCGGAAAGGCGAGCCCGTCGGTCGGGCAATACGGCATGCCGGCCGTCGTCTCGAGGGCGGGCGCCACGTCCCCGCCGGTCAGCTCCGGAGCTTCCGTCGCTCGGGGGAGCGCGATGGCCTCCCGGCGCTCGTCGTCATGGAGCCCGACCTGGCTGACGCGCAGGTAGCCGATGACCAGCCACAGGACATAGAGGCCCAGCAGGCCCAGCATGAGGAGCGGGAAGAGCGTGGCAAGGACGCTGAGCGTGTCGGTGGCGACCCAGTCGGCGATGTCGCGGATGAAGTCCATCGGCGCCGATTCTAGCATCGGCTCTGACGGTGCTCCGCCCTCCGTGCGCTACACTCGCGCGAACCTCCCGCAATCCGCACCACTGGCCCGCCGATGCCCCGACCACGGCTCGACC
Organism: Candidatus Angelobacter sp.; assembly: GCA_035463095.1. Classification (GTDB taxonomy): domain Bacteria; phylum Chloroflexota; class Limnocylindria; order QHBO01; family QHBO01; genus JACDBZ01. The sequence goes on from DATHTR010000043.1 coordinate 15,829, forward strand.
CCCGCATCCCACTGACCGAGCTCCACGTGCACCTCGGCGCGGCCGTCACGCCGGCCATCATGTGGGGCATCGCCCACGCGCAGGGGATCCGCCTGCCCACGAAGGACTACTGGGCGTTTCGCGACCTGATCACCGTGGGGCGCCGGCGGCGCAGCTTCGAGGCCTACCTCGACCTGTTCCACTGGACGGAGCTCATCCAGTCCAGCCCGATCGCGGTGGAGCGCAGCGTCTACGAGGTCATCGGCGGCGCCTACCGCAAGAACAACATCACCCAGGTCGAGCTGCGCTTCAACCCGATGAAGCGCAACCGCGGCGGCGAGCAGGACCTCGACCACATCATCGCGGCGGCGGTGCGCGGCATGGATCGCGCGATGCTCGAGTATCCCCAGATCCGCGCCGGGCTGATCTTCTGCCTCGACCGCGGCTTCAGCCGGGAGCTGAACGAGATCATCGCGGCCAAGGCGATCAGCTGGCGCACCCGCGGCGTGGTGGCGATCGACATCGCCGGGCCGGTGGTGGAGTCGTTCCGCTTCGCGGACTATGCCGACATCTATGCCGAGTGTCGTCGGGCCGGACTGGGACTGACGGTCCACGCCGGCGAGACGGGCGGGCCAGATGAGGTCCGCGACGCCCTCGAGACCCTCGAGCCGGATCGGATCGGGCACGGCGTCCGCGCGGCCGAGGATCCTGGCGTGCTCGCGATGCTGCGCGAGCGCGGGACGGTGCTCGAGGTGTGCCCGAGCTCGAACCTCAACACGCGCGTCCTCGACGGGATCGACGATGTCCGGCGCGTCGTCCGAGCGCTCGTCGAGCACGATGTCCGGTTCACGATCAGCACCGACGGCCCGGAGATGCTCCGCACCTTCATTCGCGACGAGGTGCACCTGCTGCTGCGGCACGACATCCTCACGCCCGAGGAGGCCGTCCGGGCGATCGAGACCGGTCACGAGGCGAGCTTCCTCGACCGCGCGCCGGTCATCGAGAGCTCGGTCGCCCGCCACCGATTCCCGGGCACGCAGGACCCCGCCGACCGCGCGGCGATTCCCGTCGAGGCTCGCAGCTAGGCCCGTATACTCCGGCCGTGTCATCGCTCTGGCGCCCGGTTCGCGAGCGAGCGCCCGCTCGGAGCCTGATGGTGGTCACCGCGCACCCCGGCGACGAGGCCTTCGGATTCGGCGGCGCGATCGCGCGCGCAGCCTCTGAGGGTGCCTACGTCGTGGTCGTGTGCGTCACCCGTGGCTGGTTCGACGCCCGGCTGACGAGCGGCTCGCCGGCGCCCGGTGGGAAGAACCGCGACGTCAAGCTCGGCGCGGTCACCTGGCGCAACCTGGACACGGTGCGGGAGGACGAGCTTCGGCGCTCGGTGGCGTTGCTCGGGGTACGAGTCGTCCGCATGCTCGACTACGCGGAGGGGGAGCTGGAGGATGCCGACTTCGACGCGCTCGTCGGCCGCATCGTCGAGCCGATCCGGATGCATCGGCCGGAAGTGATCCTGAGCTTCGGGCCGGATGGGGTCACCGGTGACCCGGACCACGTCGTCGTCGCCCGCGCGGTCGAGGCCGCCTACGAGCGGGCGGCGGAGCCCCTGGCCTACGAGGATGACATCGAGGAGGACCAGGTGGCCTGGCGCGCCGCCAAGCTCTATCAGCTTGCGACGCCCGCCGGCGCCGTGCGGGACGTCCTCGGCGACCGGTCGCCCCAGGACTTCGGCGGCGGCGGCGAGCCGACGCTGGCCGTGGAGCTCGGCGAGTTCGCCCAGCTGAAGCTCGCGGCCATCAGCCGGCACGTCTCGCAGACCGGCTCGGCCGGCCCGTTCCACGACTGGGAACGTGAAGCCCGCGACGCCTATCTGGCGAAGGAGTACTACCGCCTCGCGGCGTCCGCGCTGCCGGTGCCGGCGGACGGCGAGGCCGGGCTCTTCGACGGCCTGCCCTGAACGGCGGGCGCACGCTCGATTCCCGGGCGCGCGGTGCGGATGTCTCGATCCCCGTACCGCGCGCTGGACGAGCACTGCGAGGGAGCCGGCCCTCAGCATCCTGCAATGCTCCATTGACGCGCGGTGTGCGACGGTCGCTCGTCATCCGTGCTCGGCCACCGGCGATCGTGGCCTGCGCGGTGCCATACCGTGCGCCCCACGAGCGCTGTGGGGAACCCGGAGTCGCATTCACCGCACCGCGCGCATCACGAGCGTCGTGGAGAGCGCGATCAGCACCGGGGCTCCTCAACAATCGTTGCATGAAGGGCGCATCGCGTTCTGCTACCCTCGAAGCGCCGCATCGGCCCCGTAGCAGGAGCTCCGAGCCAGAATCCCCATGCCCAATCTGACTGACGAAAACATCCTCGCCGCACTCGGCGGGGTGAAGGATCCCGAGATCGGCCGAGACCTCGTCTCACTCGGCATGGTCAAGGACATCACCATCGACGGCAGCGTCGTCGACCTGACCGTGGAGCTGACCACGCCCGCCTGTCCGCTCAAGGCGACGATCGAGAACGACATCGTCGAGGCGCTCAGCGTGCTGGGCGCCACCACCGTGCGCGTGGACTGGGCGAGCAACGTGAAGCGCAGCTTCGGAGGACCGGCGGCCGACCTCATTCCGGGCGTGAAGAACACGATCGCCGTGGCATCCGGCAAGGGCGGCGTCGGCAAGTCGACGGTGGCGGTGAACCTGGCCGTGAGCCTTGCCCGCGACGGCGCCCGGGTCGGACTGCTCGACGCCGACATCACCGGCCCGAACGTGCCGCTCATGATGGGCACCCAGGGCGCGCACGTCACCGGCAACGGCGGACGGCCGAACCCGGTGGTCAGCCACGGCGTGAAGATGATGAGCATCCAGTACTTCCTCCAGGCCGATGCGCCCGTCATCTGGCGCGGCCCGCTCATCCACTCGGCCATCGCCCAGTTCCTGCGCGACGTGGAGTGGGGCGAGCTCGACTACCTCGTCATCGACCTGCCGCCGGGGACGGGGGATGCCGCGCTGTCCCTCAGCCAGCTCATCCCGCTCACCGGCGCGGTGATCGTCACCACGCCGCAGGAGGTCAGCCTGCTCGACGCTCGGAAGGCGATCGCCATGTTCACCAAGGTGAACGTGCGCACGCTCGGCGTGATCGAGAACATGAGCGGCTTCGTCTGTCCCGACTGCGGCAGCGAGCACGACATCTTCGGCACCGGCGGCGCGGAGAAGTTCGCGCGCGAGTTCGAGGTGGAGGTCCTCGGCCGCATCCCGATCGAGCCCGGCGTGCGGTCCGGCGGTGACGCCGGCGTACCGATCACCTCGACCCAGTACCCCGGTGGGGAGGATTCGCGCGCGGCTCAGGCACTCCGCCAGGTCGCCCGCACCGTGGCCGGGCGCGTGAGCGTGCTCGCCGCCCCGGCGGTCGGAATGGGCGTCGCAGCCGGCGTCGGATCGGCCCCGCCGAGCGCGCCACCGAACGTGCCGCCGACCGCCTAGGCCCCGCTTCACGCCACCCCGAAAGTCCGGGCGGCGACCCGGCCCGGCGGGGGATTGCCCGGAGAGCGGGCCACCGATCACAATCCGTCGCATGCGAATCGCGGTGATCGGCGACGTCCACGCCAACCTGCCAGCCCTTCGAGCCGTGCTCGACGACGTCGAGCGCATCGGGGCCGACGCCCTGTACTGCGTCGGCGACGTCGTGGGGCGGGGGCCGCACCCCAACGAGGTCGTCGACGAGCTGCGCCGCCTCGAAGTCCCCACGGTGCAGGGCAACTGGGACGAGGCGGTCGGCATGGATCGGGAGCAGACCGGCGCCGCCTGGTCGTCGGCGGAGGCCGAGGCAGCCGGCGAGCGGTCGATGCGCTGGACGGCGGAAACGATGACCGAGGAGAACCGCTCCTGGCTGCGTCAGCTTCCGACCACGCTCCGGGTGACGCTCGGTGGTCGCTCCGCCTACTTCTTCCACGGGTCTCCGCTGCGCGAGAGCGAGTACCTGTGGGCCGATCGGCCGTCCCGGGTCTTCGCCCGCATCGCCAGCGACGAGGCCGACGACCTGTTCTGCTTCGGCCACACGCACGAGGCGTGGCACCGCGTGGTCGGCCAGGCGCACTTCGTCGCGACCGGCAGCGTCGGCTGCGGCACCGAGGGCGACGCCCGAGCCCGGTACGCGGTGATCTACATCGGTGAGCCCGACATCGCGGTCGGGTTCCGCTCCGTCGACTACGACCACGTCCCGGTCGTGCGCGACATGGCCGCCCGCGGCCTGTCGGTCGAGCTGCTCCGCGAGCCGCCGGTGCCGCACCCGTACGTCCCGGTCGGCGGAGAGGCGGCTCAGTAGGTCGCCAGCGCCTCGAGCATCAGGTCCCAGAAGCGGTCCGCGTCGAGGGCCACGGCCACATCCGCGTTGGGCGCCCGGTCGGTCGTGCCGTAGACGTCCACCACCGTGCGGCCGGCGCTCAGCTCGGATGCCGTATCGATCGCCACGTTCAGCCGCCGAGTTCCGACGATCCCGTCCGCGATGATGGCGGCGACGGCCACCGGGTCGTGGACGGCCGGGTGAGGGAAGCCGAACACCTCGCGGTAGGTCTGCGCGAAGAACCGCATGAGCGCCGCCGAGACGCGGGCGACCTCGCTGTCGAGCGCTTCGATCCGGGCGAGCACCTCGTCGGTCGCGAGTGCCTGGTGGGTCGCCTCGAGCGGCACGAGCGTCACCGGAATGCCGGAGGCGAACACCGCCTCGGCGGCCTCCGGGTCGACGTGGATGTTGAACTCCGCCGACGGGGTCACGTTCCCGAGGCCGATGGCGCCGCCCATGATCGAGATTCGGTCGATGCGACCGGCGATGTCCGGCGCCGCGGCCAGCGCGGCCGCGACATTCGTCAGCGGGCCGACCGCGACGATCGTCAACGGTCGAGGATCGTCGGCACGTGCGCGCGCGACGATGAGGTCGACGCCGTCCCGCGGGTCGAGCGCCACGCTCGGTTCCGGCCAGTCGACCCCGTCGAGGCCCGAGGCGCCGTGGATGTCGTCGGCGATGATCGGCTCGCGGCGCAGCGGTCGGTCGCGCCCGGCGGCGATCGGGATGCCGGCGATGCCCGCCACCGAGCACACGCGCCGGGCGTTGAGGGTGACGCGCTCGAGCGTCTGGTTCCCGGCGACCGTCGTGATCGCCTCCAGCTCCAGGTCCGGGGATGCTGCCGCAAGGAGGATCGCCATGGCGTCGTCGTGCCCGGGGTCGCAGTCGAGCACGACTCGGCGTCGATCGGCGCTCACTCCTTGATGTACGGCTTTCCGTCGGCGGCGGGGGCACGGGCACGACCCACCAGGCCGGCCACCACGATGATGGTGACGATGTACGGGACCATGAGCAGGAACTCGGACGGGATGGCGATGCTCAGGATGGACAGGCGCGACTGGATCGCATCGGCCAGGCCGAAGACGAGCCCGGCCAGGAATGCGCCGATCGGGTTCCAGCCCCCGAAGATCATGGCCGCCAGCCCGATGAACCCGCGGCCGGCCGTCATCTCGCGCTCGAAGCCGCCGGTCGAGCCGATGGTGAAGTACGCGCCGCCGAACCCGGCGACCATGCCCCCCATGATCACGTTGCTGTAGCGCACCCAGTAGACGTTGATGCCGACCGTGTCGGCAGCCTTCGGATGCTCGCCCACCGCTCGGACCCGCAGGCCCCAGCGCGTGTAGAACAGGCCGAGATGGATGACGATGATCAGGGCGAACAGGGTGTACACGAAGATGTTGTGCTGGAACAGGATCGGCCCCAGGATCGGGATGTCGGAGAGCAGGGGGATGTGGATCTGACCGAGCCGTTCCGGCGTGTTGAGCTCCGCCTGGTACGGCTGGAGCAGCCGCACCGACAGGAACGCGGTCAACCCGGTGACCAGGATGTTGATGAAGAAGCCCGCGATGATCTGGTCGACCCGGTAGCGAATGGCGAGCACGGCCAGGAGCGCGGCGAGGAGCCCCCCGACGAGCACCGCCGATGCGATGCCGAGCCACGGATTGTCGAAGGCGCTCGTCACCACCGCCGATACGAAGGCGCCCGACAGGAGCATGCCCTCGATCGCGATGTTCACCACGCCCGCCCGCTCGCAGAGGATGCCGGACAGCGCCCCGAACGCAATCGGCACGGCGCGCTGGACGGTGGTCTGCATCAGGCCGGTCAGGTTCATCGACTGGTTCGCGGCGACCCAGGTCAGGAACGCGAACACGAAGGCGAAGGCCACCAGCCCCAGCACGGCGGCGCGACGCGCGCCGAAGCCGCGGGTCAGCTGGATGGCGCCGGCGAAGGCGACGACGCCGGCCAGCAGGTAGGCGGTGCCGGCCGATGGGATGACGAGGTTCGGGACGGTGATCGGCGCCGTCGGCGAGGTCAGCGTGAAGGTCGAGTCCGCATCGCCACCGACGCTCACGCCGAAGCCGATGACCATGAGCGCCGCCAGGACCAGGTAGAAGATGCCCAGGATGCGTTGGCGCGTCTGGGTGCGGCGCTCGGCGCGGGTCATGGGCACGGCAGCGGCGGTCACGAGCCCCACCCCTTCGCGAACACCTCGGTACCGAGATTACGCTCGGCCCGGATGCGGTAGATGGCGCGGACGAGGGCCGGCGCCGCCACGAACACGATGACGAGCGCCTGGATGACGACCACCAGGTCGAGCGGAGTGCCGGTCGCCGACTGCATCGGCGTGGCGCCGGCCCGCAGGGCCCCGAACAGCAGCGCGGCGAAGACGACGCCGAGCGGTCGCGTGTTGCCGACGAGCGCGACCACGATGCCATCGAATCCGTAGCCGGGCGAGAAGCCGGGGGAGAGCGTGCGCGAGCCGCCGAGGATGACGGCGGCGCCGGCGAGGCCGGCGAGGCCGCCGGCGATGACCATCGACTGCACGGTCGACCAGCTGATGCTGATGCCCGCGTACCGCGCCGCGCGCGGGTTGAACCCGACGGCGCGGAACTCGAAGCCCTTCGTCGAGCGGAACAGGAGCCACCACACCGCCACGGCCGCGACGAGCGCGATGACGAGGCCCCAGTTGGCGCGGAGGCCATTGACGATGGGCAGGAGCGCGGCGCTCGGCTCGACGATCTTGCTGATCGGGTCGGATCGGCCCTCCCGCTGGACGAGCGTGGTCTTCAGCGCCCAGTTGATGAAGTTGTAGGCGACGAAGTTCAGCATGATCGTCACGATCACCTCGTGGGCGCCGGTGCGCGCCTTGAGGATGCCCGGGATGAACCCCCACAGCGCGCCGCCCACGAACCCCGCGAAGACGGCCAGCGGGGCATGCACGAACCACGGCAACCCGGTGATCGAGAAGCCGGCGATGGTCGCCACCAGCGCGCCGACGTAGAGCTGGCCCTCGGCGCCGATGTTGAACAGGCCGACCCGGAAGGCGAGGGCAACCGACAGCCCGGTGAGGATGAGCGGGGTGGCCGAGACGAGCGTCTCGGACAACGGTATGAGCGAGGCTCGGATGGCGTCGATGTCGAGCGCGACGACGGCGTCCCAGATGCGGCCCGGGTCGCCGAGCGAGCCACGCAGCAGCGCACCGTACGTGCCGGCGACCGAGTTCCACGACGCGCCGAGGGCGGCCAGCGGGTCGGAGCCCCATAGCTGGAGGAGCTCGAAGTCGGTGAGGACGATGACGAACGCCCCGACGATGAAGGCGCTGAGCAGGGCGAGGAGCGGCAGCACCACCCCGCGCAGCCGGCCGATGAACCCGGATCGGCGCTCGGGCTCCTCGGGCGACGGTTCCTCGGCCGCCGCGTGGTGGTCCACGTCCTCGGCGGTCGAGACGTGCGGGTCGTGTGCCCCGTGGCGCCCGGGATCGTCGGCCGTCTCGCGGTCGGCGTGCGGTCGGTGCTCGTCAGTCATGGCCGGCATCGCCCTCCGCTGTCGTCGTTCCGCCGCCGGCGGCCGCCTTCGCCTCGGCGCTCACGGCCTCGAGTGTCTTCTCCTCCGGATGCGCACCGCCCATCAGCAGGCCCAGGCGCGCGAAGGTCGCTTCCTCGGGAGACAGGATCGCCACGATCTTGCCCTGGAACATGACCGCGATCCGATCTCCGAGCGCGAGCACCTCCTCGATCTCGGTCGAGACGATGAGCACGGCGGTTCCCTCGTCTCGCTTCTCGACGATGCGACCGTGGATGTACTCGATGGATCCGACGTCCAGCCCGCGCGTCGGCTGTGCCGCCACGATGAGCTTCAGCGGACGCGAGAACTCGCGTGCGGCGATGACCTTCTGCTGGTTCCCCCCGGACAGGTTGCTGACCGGGTTGAAGATCGAGGGCGTGCGAACGTCGAACTGCTCGACGAGCTCGTTCGCCGAGTGAACGATGGCATCGCCGTTCAGCCGCAGCCCGCTGGCATACGGCTCCTGCCAGTAGTTGGTGAGGACCAGGTTGTCCGCGACGGTGAAGTCGCCGACGAGACCCTCCTCCATCCGGTCCTCCGGGACGTGGGCGACGCCGGCGGTGAAGATCGCGCGCGGGTCGTTGCCGAACGTCCGGCCCTCGATCAGGATCTGGCCCTGGTCGACGTCGCGCAGCCCGGTGATCGCCTCCACGAGCTCGCTCTGGCCGTTGCCGTGCACGCCGGCGATGGCCACGATCTCGCCGGCATGAACCGTCAGGTCGAGACCGTCCACGCTCGCGTGCCCGCGCTCGTCGCGCACGACGAGGTCGCGAATCTCGAGCACCGGCTCACCCGGCGTGGCCGCCGTCTTGTCGATGACGAGATCGACGTGACGGCCGACCATCATCGTCGCGAGCTCCTCTCGCGTGGTCTCCGCGGGCGTGGTGGTGCCGACGGTGACGCCGTGGTGGAGGACCGTGATCCGATCGGCGACCTCGATGACCTCGTTGAGCTTGTGCGTGATGAAGATGATCGAGGTCCCACCCTTGGTCAGCGAGCGCATGATCTCGAACAGCTCCTCGGTCTCCTGCGGCGTCAGGACCGCGGACGGCTCGTCCAGGACGAGGACGTTCGACTGGCGGTACAGGGTCTTCACGATCTCGACCCGTTGTCGGACGCCGACCGGGAGGTCCTCGACGAGCGCATCCGGGTTGATCCGCAGCCCGTGCCGCTCGCTGATCTCGATGATGCGCTGGCGCGCGGCATTGCGGTCGAGCGCGCCGAAGGGGCCGCGCGTCTCCTCGACGCCGAGCATGACGTTCTCCGTCACGGTGAAGACCGGGACGAGCATGAAGTGCTGATGCACCATGCCGATGCCGGCGGCGATCGCGTCGCCCGGGCCGCCGAAGGCGACCGGCCGGTCGTCGATGAGGATCTCGCCCTCGTCCGGCTGGTAGAGGCCGTACAGGACGTTCATCAGGGTCGTCTTGCCCGCTCCGTTCTCACCGAGCAGGCCGTGGATCTCGCCCGGCTGCACGACGAGGTGGACGTCGCGGTTGGCGACGACCCCGGGGAAGCGCTTGGTGATCCCCCGCAGCTCGAGCTTCACGGTTGGGCGTGCTCCCACGAGTTGGGCGGACGGCGTCGACTCGGACGCCGCCCGCCCAGCA
>DATHTR010000044.1:0-4491 GCA_035463095.1 Candidatus Angelobacter sp.
CAAAGCCAATCGCCGACGGTGCAGTTGTCACGCGTCCGACAGGCCGGGGGGGCGGACCGACGGCGGGGGAGTGGGGGACGTTCGTGGGATGGCGGGTGCAGTTCGGTGCCCCTAGCGTGTGCGGGTCGTCCGCAACAGCCCGTATGGATTCCGCATGCCACGCACCCTCCGCCGATCCCCGCTGACCATCGTCGCCCGCCTGCTCATCGCCTCCGCTGTCCTGCTGGTCGGCGCCCCGATGGCGCCCGCTGCGGCGTGGAACAACGGCGGGCCGGATCCGGGCTACGGCACCCACGACTGGGTCCTCGATGCGGCGCTGGTCGTGCTCGACGGTCGTGCCGATGGCTGGTTCCAGATCGCCACGGCGCGGCAGCACAGCGACGACCCGGATAACGGCGGCCACAGCGGTGAGAACGACCACGTCTACCGCGACACCGGCATCCGCGGCGGGGCAGTCCACCGCGTCGCGGAGCATTACGCGGCCGCCGTCCGGGCCCACAAGGCGGGCAACTTCGCGGCAGCCAGCCGCGAGATCGGGCTGATGAGCCACTTCTACAGCGACATCATGATGCCCTGGCATTCGCACTACGACGGTATCGGCGCATCGGGCCACCTTGAGTACGAGCAGCAGGTCGGCGCCCGCCAGACGAGCCCGACCGCGGCGTCCGAGTGGCACAGCTCACGGCGCACGGTGAGCGTCATCGCCGACGCCCGCAAGACCGCCATCGCCGCTGCCAGCTACTCGCGCGGCTTCTTCCCCGAGCTCCACGCCGAGTTCACGAAGAACATGGGCACGCTCAACACCCGCGTCCGCGAGATCACGCGCCTGCTCATGGTTCGGATGGCCAACGATCTGGCCGATATGATCTGGTCGATCTCGCAGGGCAAGGGCGTCCCGCCCAACGTTGCGAAGCTCGACACCAGCGTGAAGTGGACCTACGCGGCGCAGAACGAGCCGTGGCAGGGCGTCTTCGTCACCGCCACCGACACCGCCGGGAAGCCGATCGAGGGCCTGCGCGTCGAGATCACCCTACCGATCCCGCACGGCTCCACCACCAAGACGCTCGTATGGACCGATCACGCCGGGCAGGCCAAGTGGGCCGGGGGCATCGGCACGAGCCCACTGATGGAGAAGCGCACCGTGACCGCCCGCGCGACGACCGACGGGACCACCGTCACCGGCTCGACCTGGTTCGTCACCTCGCCAACGCTGGCGGCCGGGCTCGACGGGTTCCGGACCTCGATCAGCAACGCGCGTCCGGTCGCAGGGGAAACGGTCACGGTCAGCTCGGTCGTGCGCGACACCTCCGGACGCCCAGTGAAGGGTCTGGAGGTCGATTGGACGTGGGACTACGGCCACACGAAGATCGTCACCCGCGCCCTGACCGATGCCAACGGCGTCGCTCGGTCGAGCCGCCTCGTGACCTCGACCACGACGTTCAGCACGGTGAAGATCGCCGCGCACACCGTCTCGGCCAGCAAGAACCGCTACTCGAATACGAGCTTCACGCGCCAGCCCGGAGGGACCGCCACCGAGCCGTACGAGGGCTGGTTCGTCGACATCTGGGACAGCAAGTTCCGCGACGACATCGTCTGGCTGGCCGAGGAAGGGATCACCGCCGGTTGCGGAGACCAGCTGTTCTGCCCGAACGGCCTCGTGACCCGGGCCCAGATGGCGACCTTCCTCGTCCGGGCGCTGGACCTGCCGTCGACGACGAAGGACTACTTCGCCGATGACGCCGATTCCAGGCACCAGGCGTCGATCAACGCGCTGGCCGCCTCCGGCATCACGTCGGGCTGCGCCTCGGGCCGGTTCTGCCCCGACGGACTCGTCACTCGGGCCCAGATGGCGAGCTTCCTGGTGCGGGCCTTCAAGCTGCCGCCGACCTCGACCGACTACTTCGGCGACGACGCCGGAAGCAAGCACGAGGACAACATCAACCGTCTCGCCGCATCGGGAATCACCTCCGGGTGCGGGACGAACCGCTTCTGCCCGGCCGGATCGGTCACGCGCGGACAGATGTCGGCATTCCTGAGGCGCGGCATCACGCGCTGACGCAGGTCGGCGGACGGTCGCTCGCCACTATGGCCGCGGCTCGGCGCTCCGTACACTGGGCGCGTGCAAGTCTGCCCGGGCTGCGGGGAATCGAGCCCCGATCGATTCAGCGAGTGTGCCTTCTGCGGCACACCCCTGAGCGAGCGAAGTGAGGCCGTCGAGGAGCGCAAGGTTCTCACCGTCGTCTTCTGCGACCTGAAGGACTCGACCGCGCTGGGCGAGTCGATCGACCCCGAAGCCATGGGCGAGGTCCTGGACCTGTACTTCACGGCCATGACGCGGGTGCTCAAGCGGCATGGCGGCTCGGTCCAGAAGTTCATCGGGGACGCGATCGTCGCGGCCTTCGGCATCCCCGTGGTGCACGAGGACGATGCGCTGCGCGCCTGCCGGGCAGCGACCGAGATGCTCGTGGCGCTCGAGCGCCTGAACCGCCAGCTTTCGGCCGGCTACGGAATCGAGCTCGCCGTGCGAGTCGGCGTTCACACCGGCGAGGTCGTCATCCGCCGCGGCTCCAACGACCAGGAGCTGCTCACCGGCGACACGCTCAACACCGCCGCCCGCCTGGAGCAGGCGGCAGGGGCAGGGGAGATCCTGCTCGGCGCCTCCACCTTCCGGCTCGTCCGTGACGCGATCGAGGTCGAACGCCTGGAGCCGATGGCTCTCAAGGGGAAGGCGGACCTGGTCCTCGCGTACCGACTCCTGCGGGTCTTCGGTGACGAGCAGTCGTCACGCCACCATGACGCGCCGATGGTCGGCCGTGATGACGAGCAGCGGGCCCTGATCGCCGCCTTCGGCCGAGCGGTCGACGAGCGTCGCTGCGTGATGCTCACCGTCCTCGGGGAAGCCGGAGTGGGGAAGAGCCGGCTCGTGCGCTCGCTGATCGACGCCATCGAGGGTGAGGCGGCCGTGTTCCGCGGCCGATGCCTGCCCTATGGCGAGGGCATCACCTTCTGGCCGATCCTCTCGATCGTCCGGGACGCGTGTGAGATCGGCGACACCGATCCCGCCGAGGTGGCCGTCGCCAAGCTCGAGGCCGTCGCCGACGACCCCGAGGTCTCGAGGCGGGTCGCGTCGGCGCTGGGATGGTCGGACGAGGAGATGCCGGTCGCCGAGCTGGTGTGGGGGATCCGGGAGTTCCTCGAGTGCCTGGGTCGCGATCAACCGCTGGTCGTCATCGTGGACGACGTCCATTGGGCAGCTCCGACGCTGCTCGAGCTGATGGAGCACCTCGTCGAGACCACGGCCGACGCGCCTGTCCTCCTCCTCTGCACGGCGCGGCCGGACATGGTCGAGGAACGGCCAGATTGGAGCGATGGTGCGGGTGCCTCCCGCCTCCTTCTCGACCGCCTGCCCGACCACGCCGCGGCGCAGGTCATCGACAACCTCCTGCACGGAGTGGAGCTGCCCGACGAGTTGCGCTCCGTCGTCATCCGTGCAGCCGAGGGCAATCCGCTGTTCGTCGAGCAGCTGGTCTCGATGCTCATCGAGAGCGGGGTCCTGGTGCAGCGCGACGGCGCATGGTCGGTCACCCGGCAGCCCGAGCAGATCGAGATCCCGCCCAGCATCAGCGCCCTCCTCACCGCCCGCCTCGACCTGCTGAGCGCCGAGGAGCGGTCGGTCATCGAGCCGGCATCGGTCATCGGGCTGGAGTTTCCGTCGGATGCCGTCCGTGAGCTCGTGTCCGAGCCGATTCGTCAGCGGGTTCCCGAGCACCTGCAGCGCATGGAGCGCAAGCAGCTGGTCAGGGCGGCAGGCGACGCTGACCAGGCGCTCGACGATCATCGGTTCCATCACTTCCTCATCCGCGACGCCGCATATCAGCGCTCGCTGAAACGCGCCCGGGCCGATCTCCATGAGCGGTTCGCCGCCTGGCTGGAACACGTCGACGAGGAGCACGCTCGGCCGGGGGAGCACGACGAGATCGTCGGCTATCACCTGGAGCAGGCGTTCCGCTATCGCAGCCAGCTCGGCGGCGTGGATGACGCGAGCAGCTCGCTCGGTGGCCGCGCCGCCGGGAAGCTCGCAGGCGCCGGGCGGCGCGCGTTCGTGCGCGGGGACATGCCCGCCGCGATCGGGCTGCTGCGCCGCTCGGTTGACGTGCTGCCACGCCACGACCCGCGTCGCCTGGCCCTGCTCCCGGATCTTGCCGAAGCGCTGATGGAGACCGGGGACTTTGCGGCGGCCGCGGGGGTCCTGGACGAAGCGATCGAGCCGGCGGCGGTGGACGCGAACGAGCCGGAGGTCATTCGCGCCTCGTTGATCCGGCTCCTGATCGAGATGTACGCAGGTCCCGACGAGGGGTGGTCCGCCAGGGTGGACAAGGCATTGGCGCACGCGATCCCGGTGTTCGAGGTGGCCGGCCACGAGAGCGGACTGGCAACCGCGTGGCGCATGCGCTACGGGATCGAGGCTGCGGCCCTTCGCTTCGATGCCGC
>DATHTR010000045.1:0-9962 GCA_035463095.1 Candidatus Angelobacter sp.
TGGGTCAGCGCGGGCCCCGAAAGCACGGATCCGGTGGATAACCGGGCCGATCTGGTGGATATCTCGGTCCCAGTGTGGACAATCGTCACCCCTCGCGGAAACCGACAGTACCCTCCATCCACCGGATCGGCCGTTCAATCCCCGAGGCGAGCGTCACCTGACGGCATCTCTCCACCGATCGGGGGATGGTTATCCGCAGGGCTGGCGCAGCACGGGGGTGAGCGTGGCGCGACGGCCTTCTCCACACCGTCCACACGCCTACGGGGGACGGCGACGGATGAGTATTCTTAGGATGAAACGGTAGAGAGCCAGACCCGATCCGTGGACATCTCCAGGGCAGGGATGCCGCGGACCCAAGTGAGGACACCGATGAACGTCTCGGTCATGCAGGAGAACCTGGCGCGCGGGCTCCAGACGGTGAGCCGGGCGGTGAGCAGCCGCGCCACGTTGCCGGTCCTCGCCAACGTGCTGCTCAAGACGGAGAACTCCGGCCTGAAGCTCACCGCGACGAACCTGGAGATCGGGATCAACTGCTGGGTGCCCGGCAAGGTCGCCGAGGAAGGCGAGATCACCGTGCCCGCCAAGCTCCTGACCGACCTGGTCGCCTCGCTCCCGAATCAGCGAATCGACCTCGTGCTCTCGCCCAAGGATCGGACCCTGAAGCTCACCTGCGGCAGCAATCGGTCGAGCATCAAGGGCATCGAGGCCGACGAGTTCCCGGTGGTTGCGGCCATCGGCGAGACGCCGGCGACCGCGATCGACGCGCGCGTGCTGCGTGAGGCGCTCGGCGAGGTCGTGTTCGCCGCGGCCACCGATGAGAGCCGGCCGATCCTGACCGGTGTGCTCACGAAGCTGGCCGGCGACCGGATGACCCTGGCTGCCGCCGACAACTATCGAATCGCGGTCCGCACGCTGACCCTCGAGCGCCCCGTGAGTCCGGAGATCACGGTCGTGGTCCCGGGCCGCTCCTACGCGGAGCTCATGCGGATCCTGCCCGATGCGGAGGCGCCGATCGAGATCACGGTCACGCCGAACAAGAGCCAGGTCATGTTCCACCTCGAGGGGATCGACCTGGTGAGCCGGCTCATCGAGGGCCAGTTCCCGAACTACGAGCCGGTCATTCCGACGAGCCACAGCTCGCGAGCGGTCATCGACCGGGAAGCGTTCCTGTCCGGGACTCGGCGTGCGAGCATCTTCGCCCGCGACAGCGCGAACATCGTGAAGATCGAGCTGGGTGGCAACGAGGGCGAGGCGGAGGGTGTGGCGATCACCGCCCACGCCGCGGACGTCGGCGACAACGCGGACCTGGTCGACGCCACGCTCGAGGGCTCGCCGACGAGCATTGCCTTCAACGCTCGCTACCTCATCGACGTCCTGAGCAACCTCGGCGCCGAGGAGGCGGCCCTGGAGCTCTCCGGGCCGCTGGCGCCCGGCGTCATCCGCGGCATCGGCAAGGACGAGTACGTCCACGTGATCATGCCGGTTCGAACCGCGTCCTAGGACGGAGCCGCCGATGGCGCTCCGCGCCGCACCCCTGCCAGCCGGACGGTCCACCATGGAACTCACCCGGCTCAGCCTCGAGAACTTTCGCAGCTACGCCGCCGCGGAGCTCCACCCCGATCGAGGCCTGACGCTGGTTGCGGCGCCCAACGGGAGTGGCAAGACCAATCTGCTCGAGGCGATTCACGTGGCCGTGACCGGCCGGTCGCACCGGGCCACGCTCGAGTCGGACCTGGTCCGTCACGACGCCGGCTTCGCGCGGGTGCGGCTCGAGCTCGCCGGTGGCACGGCCGGCGGCGGTGCGACGGTCGAGCTCGTCGTCCCGGGCGCATCGCCACCGCCCGGAGTCCGGAAGCGGCTCACCATGAACGGCGTGCCGCGACGGGCATCGACCATCTCGGAGACGGCGCGCGCGGTCCTGTTCCGTCCGGAGGAGATGCTGCTCCTCGTCGGCTCGCCGTCGGAACGCCGGCGGTTCCTCGACGCGATCATCGCCCAGCGTGACCGGCGGGCGGCCCGGGACCTCGCCGACCTCGGACGCGTCCTGGCCCAGCGCAACGCCCTCCTGCGCGCGGTGCGCGCCGAGGAGGCCGCGATCGAGAGCCTCGCCTTCTGGGACGACCAGCTCGCGGTGCTCGGCGGGCGGGTCATGCATGCTCGCCTCGGCGTGGTCGCCGAGCTGGCCGAACGCATCGGGGCTCTTCACGACGCGGTGGCGGAGCCCGACGAGCGGGGGGCATCGGTGGCCCTCGCCTACCTCGACAATCTCAAGGAGGCGTGGCACGGGCGCGACCGCGACGCCCACGGACTGCCGCCGCCGGAGGACCTCGTCGCCGCGTACCGGCGCCGGATCGCGGACGTGCGCGACAAGGAGGCATGGAACGGCACGAGCCTGGTCGGCCCGCAGCGTGATGATCTGCGCGCGGAGCTCGGCGGGCGCGACGTCGCCTCGCACGCGAGCCGGGGGCAGCAGCGCACGATCATCCTGGCGCTCAAGCTGGCCGAGACCGATCTCCTCGGCGCGGACGGGCCGCGGCCGATCGTGCTGCTCGACGACGTCTTCAGCGAGCTCGATCCGAAACGGGCGGAGCGGCTCAGCGAGCTCGTCGCCCGCCGCGGGCAGGTGATCGTGACCACCGCCGATCCCGGCACCCTCGCCGCGGCCCGAGCCCGAGGCGCCGCCGTGTGGCGCATCGCCGATGGCCGGCTGGAGCGCGAGGCGTGAGCCGCCGCACCACGACCGAGGCCGCCTCCGCGGCCGTGCAGCGCGCGATGCAGGCCTGTGCCGGGCCGGCTGCCGCCGAGCACCTGGCGGTCGCGCAGGTCCGGGTGGCGTGGTCCGAGGTGATGGAGGCAGCTCGCCTCACGCGCCCGCCGCTGTGGAGCCGCCTGACCCGCGTGACCGGCGGCACGGCCCACGTCGAGGTCTCGGACGGCATGCTCGCCCAGGAGCTTGCGCTGCGGGCCGATGCGCTGGTCTGGGCGGTGAACGAACGCATGCGCGGCCGGCCCGGGGCGACCATCGTGCTGCTCGGACTGGCCGTATCGGTGGGTCGCGGCGAGGGCTGAGCGCTCCGTATACTCGGTGCCACCACGCACCGCCCGAGCTCGTCCCGCGCCCCATGAGCAACCGTTTCGCGACCAGGATCGGCATCCCGTCCGCCGACGAACGGCCCGCCGGCGCGATGGACGTCGTCGCCTTCCACGAGCCGCCCACCGGCTCGGTGGCGAGGACCAAGGGGACCCTGTTCCTGCTCGCCCAGGTCACCGGGTCAGGGCCGCACGTGGCGCGGGCGGCCCGCGAGGCCCTCGACGCGATCGAGCGCGAGTACTACTACGACCTGTCGGCCGGCGTACTGGTTGCCCTCGCCAAGGCGCTGAAGCACGCGAACCGCCGCCTGTACCACGCGCGGCGCCGGCTCGGGATCCCGAGGCGGAACGGCGTGAGCGTCGTGGCGCTCGTCGTCCGGGGTCGCGAGGCGCACGTCGCCAAGCTCGGGCCGGCGAGTGCCGTCGTGGTGCGCGACGGGCGAATGTACGAGGTTCCGCCTCCGCCCCCGGTGGCCGAGGAGGATCCGCGGGTGCGCCAGCGCCGCGTGGCGGGCAGCCTCGGCGAGGCGCTCGAGGTCGACCCGTTCACCTGGCAGGGCGGCCTGGCGGCGGACGACAGGATCGCGCTCGTGAGCCGGCACCTCGCGCACGCGGTCGGCGTGGATGAGCTCAAGCACGCGCTCGCCACCATGCGCCCGACCCAGGCCGTCGAGCACCTCCAGCAGGTCTTCGCCATCCGGGGCGGGGGCGGATCCGGGTCGGATGGCCTGCTGGCGATCGAGGTGGCCGAGATCCCCATCACCACGGCCACCCACCAGCTCGAGCCCGTTCGACCGGCAGAGCCCTTTGCCGGCCTCCCCGACCAGAGCCCGGTACCGCTGGCCGATGCCATCGGTCGCTGGCTCCACCGGGCCGGCGACGCCGCGGAGGCATTCAAGGCGGCGCTCGGGCGCGGCATCCTCACGCTCTTCTCGTGGATCCTGGCCTTCGTTCCGCGTCGCCGGCCCGAGTATCCGAGGACCATTCCCCGCACGGCGGAGGTCGAGGGCCGCCGTCGACGACGCGTCGGGCTGGTCGGGATGGTCGGGGTGGCTGCCCTGCTCGCGGCCGGCGTGACCGTCGGGACGCTTCCGTCCGCCCGGCCGACGGAGGCCATTCCCCGGGCGGCGGTGGCACGCGAGGCCATCGCGGAGGCGGTCGAGCGGATCCGCGCGGTGGAAGAGCGCGTGGCGGGCGCCGACCTGGTGGACCGGGACCCGACGCGCGCCGATGCGCTGCTCGCCGACGCTCACGCCGCGATCGAGCGGGCGATCGGGGCCGGGGTTCCTGCCACGCGGCTGGACCGCCTTCTGGCGCGCATCGACGACCGGCTCGACGCGCTGCACCTGGTGACCCGCGTCACCCGCGCCGATCTGGTCGCCGACCTGGCCTCGGCGTTCGATGACGTGGACCCGACCGACATGGTGACTGCCTCCGACGGCTCGCTCTGGATCACCGAGGCCGGGCGCGGGCGCGTCCTCCGGGTCGATCCGGCGGACGGCGCGATCGACGTGATCATGCGCGCCGGACAGGCGCTCGAGTCAGGCCAGGTGCCCGGGCCGCCGTGGATGATCGCCACCGCGGCGACGGACGTCGTCGTCATCGACCGCGGCCGGACCGCGTGGCGCATCGACCTGGCCGAGCGCGTGCCGCGCCGGATGACCCTGAATGGCCTCGAGGACCGCGACTCCCGGACGCGGCTGCTCGGGGCCCTCCAGCACCGGCCTCCGCTCGAGATCTTCAACCTGTACGTCGTCGATCCCGAGTCGGGCGAGATCGGTCGCTGGAGCCCTCCGGCCTTCATTCCGGTCGAGTTCCCGGACCCGGCCGAGCCGTTCCTGCTCGAGCGCCCCGACCTCGACCCGGCCGCGGCGCGCGACCTCCGCGTCGACGTGAACGCGTGGCTCCTCCACGCGGACACGGTCACGCGCGTCGACTTCGGTGTGCCGCGCGACCAGACCGACTACTCGCTCGATCCGCCGCCGGACGCGGAGGTCCGGCCGGAGCTCGACTACCGTCTCCTCGACGGGGCCACGGTGGGCGACCGCGACCACCTGTACGTGTATGACGCGGCGCACGATCGGATCATCGCCTTCGGCCGCGCGGACGGATCGTTCATCCGCCAGTGGATGGCGCGGCCGGACGCCACGGCGGCGGCGGTGCTCGGCGAGCTGCGGGGGATCTCGGTCGCATCGGTGCCGGACGGCCCTCCGCCGGTGTACCTGCTCACCGCGGACGGGGTCTACCGGCTCGTCCTGGACTGACCGTTCGCTAGAATCGGTCCATGGCGGACCAGCCGTTCGGCCGCGTGCGGCTCATCGAGATGGTGGTGGAGAGCGTGCGGGTGCACATGCTCTCGAGCCAGCACGTGGTGATCCTCAAGGAGTCCGAGCAGGACCGGTACCTGCCGATCTGGATCGGGCCGGCCGAGGCCAACGCGATCGCGATGCGCCTCCAGGGCCTGACCGTCGAGCGCCCGCTGACCCACGACCTGCTCGTCAGCGTGATCGACGTGCTCGGCTCGCGCCTCAGCCGGGTCGTCGTGACCCACGTGACCGAGGGCACCTTTCACGCGCGCCTGTACCTGGAGACCGCAACCGGCGAAGAGACCGAGGTCGACTCCCGCACCTCCGACGCGATCGCCGCGGCGGTTCGGACCGGGGCGGCGATCTACGTCGACCAGCGCGTGCTGGACGAGGCCGGCGTGTCGCCGGACCCCAGCGAGGACGGCGAGGAGGACGACGAGAGCCTGGCGGTCTTCCGCGACTTCGTGAACTCGCTCGACATCGACCTGCCGGGCCGCGGCGAAGGTGAGAAGGGGCCTCCGCCCGAGGAGTCGTAGCGCCCCCCCGGGACCTATCGGCGCGGCGCGCCGAGGACGTCCGAGCGGCGCGTCCACAGCGCCCAGCGCAGCTTCGCGAGATCGCGGAACGTGCGCAGGATCTTGCGGAAGCTGGCGCCGGTGTTCGTGCCTGCCGCGCGCGGGTAGTGGTTCACCCCGACCTGGGCGATCCGCTCGCCCCGTGCCCGGAGCTTGATGAGCAGCTCGGCCGACAGGAAGGGCGAGTCGGTGCCCAGCGGCAGCCCGTCGAAGACCTCGCGCCGGAACAGCTTCATCGCACAGTCGATGTCGCGCACCCGCAGGCCGAACCCGGCGGACACGATGGCGTTGTAGGTCTTGGCGATGAAGATCCGATGTGGCGGGTCGCGGCGCTTGATGCGGTAGCCGATGACGACGTCGACCGGGCGGCCCGGCTCGTCGAGGCGGGCCAGCAGGCGATCCATCTCGCGCAGGTCGAACTGCAGATCGCCATCGCTGAAGCCGATGAGCTCGCCCCGGGCCTGGGCGAATCCGGCGCGAAGGGCGCCGCCGTACCCGCGATTGGGCTGGTGGTGGACGCGGACCCTCGGGTCGGCCGCCGCAAGCTCGTCGGCGATGACCGGTGTGCGATCGGACGACCCGTCGTCGACGACCAGCACCTCGAGGCTGCCGGCGACGAGCGGGCCGATCTCCTCGATGGCACGCCGCACGGTCTCGGCGACGTTCTCCTCCTCGTTGAACGCCGGAAAGAAGAACGTGAGGCGCGGTCGACCAGGGGTGGGGTCCGGCATGGGCTCGCATGGTACGGCAACTGGGGGCCCACCGGGCTCGTCCGGGGACCGATGTATACTCCCGCCACCTTGGCGTCCGAGCACGATACGGCGAGCCCCGACGGGGGGCCGCCGCCGATGACCCGCGACCCCGCCGGCGGGCGGGGCGAGGGAGTCACCGACCCGGTCCGGCGCCTCGACCCGAGCACGGTGCTGGCCGGCATCCTCATCGCCGGCTTCCTCGTCCGCGCCTTCATTGCCGGTGTCTTCCTCCCGCTGAGCGGGTTCAGCATCGACATCGGCGACTTCACGGCCTGGGGGCAGCGGATGGCCGACCTCGGCCCGGGCGAGTTCTACGCCGAGGACTACTTCAGCGACTATCCGCCCGGCTACCTGTACGTGCTGTGGCTGCTGGGCCTCATCGGCCAGGCGCTGACGCCGATCGTGGGGCAGGACGCGACCGCCGGCCTGGTCAAGATCCCGGGCATCCTCGCCGACATCGGTGTGGCGTGGCTGCTGTTCGTCGTCGCCCGTCGCTGGGGCAACGAGCTCGTCGCTCGCCGCTGGCGGTCGGTCACGCCGGAGCGACTCGGCCTGGCGGCCGCCGCGGTCTACCTGTTCAACCCCGGCACGATCTTCAACTCCGCGGTCTGGGGCCAGGTCGACTCGGTCGGCGCCCTGGTGCTGCTCGGCACGGTGTACCTGCTGGCCCGGGGCTGGACCGAGCTCGCCGCACTCGGCGCGGTGGTGGCGCTGCTCGTGAAATTCCAGTACGCCTTCCTCATCCCGATCGTGGCCATCGTCGGGATCAAGCGGCACCTGTTCGGCCGCTCGTCGGACCCGGCACGGGCGGAACGGGACCCGGTCCGCGTGCTCTCGTCGCTCGCGGTGGGCGTGGTCTCCCTCACGGTCCTCATCCTGCCGTTCGGCATGCTCCTCTACCAGCCCTTGCCGGGCGGCGATCCGCGAGGCCTGCTCGGCATCCTGCCCGAGGCGGACCCCGTTCACAGCCTGGTCGGCAAGTTCGTCGAGGCGGCCGGGACGTACACCGGACTGACCGTCAACGCCTTCAACCTGTGGCGCAATCCGTGGAGCGGGCTCGGCGACTCGCTGCACTGGGGGGACGACACCGTGGTGGCCGTGGCGGTGGCGGGAGTCTCGCTGACCTGGCAGCAGGTGGGGACCATCGGATTCGCCGCGGTCGCGGCGGTCGCGCTGTGGGCCGTCTCCCGACGGGACGACCTGCGTGGCGTCCTGCTGGCGGCGCTGGTGCTGGCCATCGCCTTCTTCGCGGTCCCGACCCGCGTTCACGAGCGGTACCTGTTCCCGGCCCTCGCCCTCGCCGCCCCGCTGCTGCTCTCCGGGCGCGGCTGGCCGTGGATCTACGGCGGGCTGTCGCTGTCGTTCTTCGCAAACGTGTACTGGGTCTACTCGGCCGACTGGTCGTTCGCCGGCCGCATCATCACGCCCGGCGTCGACGGCGAGCCGATGGCCCGAGATGCGTTCCTGGCGGGCACCGTCTTCACCGACGGTGGAATCTGGCTCCTCTCCGCCCTCAGCGCCGTCCTGCTCGGCGTGGCGATCTGGCTGACGGTGGCCGCCGTGCGCAGGACCGCCGATCACGTCGAAGCAGATGAGCCCGGTGAGGTGCCGGGAGGCGGCGCGCCGGCCGTGACATCGCCGGTCGCAGCATCACGCCGCGCCCCGCTGGCCTTCCTCCGTCCCGACCCGGCCGACCCGTACCTGCGCGAGCCTCGACGCCGGCTCGACCGGCTCGACGCCCTGCTGCTCCTGGGCATCGTGGCCGTCGCGCTCGTGTTCCGGCTCTACCGGCTGGACGTCCCGAACGGCCAGCACTTCGACGAGGTCTACCACGCGCGATCGGCGACCGAGTTCCTCAGCTCGTGGCAGCACGGCTGGGACCGCGACGTCTACGAGTGGACGCACCCGATGCTGGCGAAGTACCTCATCGCCGGCGGTATCGTGCTGGCCGACCCGAACCAGGTGGTCGCCGAGCGGTCGCTCGAGGAGGGCACGGGGGCGATCGCGGTGGCGCCACGCCGCGCCTCCGAGGGGCGCGAGCGGTCGATCCTGTTCCGCGCCGTCCCGCCCGGGACGGTCGTGGCGACCGACGCGAGCACCGGCGACGAGCTGGCCCGATGGGACACCGCCGGTCCGATCGCCAGCCTGGCGGTCGACCTTCACGTGCCGCGCCTGCTCGTCGGGAGGGCGGACGCCGGCCGCGTGGAGACCTACGACCTGGCCGGCTTCCTGGCGGCCCCGGAGGAGCGCGGTCCGCCGTCCGGCATTACGCTCGAGACGGATCTCGAGTCCATCGGCGAGATCGTCCCCGCGGCGGAGCTCGGCGATCCGATCCTGCTCCGCGGGCCCTCCGCGACGGTCGTGGTCGACTCGGAGACCGACACCCTGGTGGGCCGCATCGAGGGCACGTTCGGCGGGGCCGCGTACATCCGTCCCCGCGGCGACGAGGCCCCCGCCAGCGTGGCGCTGTCCGACCCGGCCCGCGGCGAGATCGTGGTCGTCGACGCCGCGTCACTGGAGGAGCGGACACGGTTCGGCGTGGAGGCTCCACTTCGCGGGCCGATGGTCTCGCGAGGCACGGGCGACGACCAGCAGCTGTTCGCACTGACCGGGCCGCTCGCCGCGAGCGACGAGCATCCGGCGGTCGAGGGCGGCGTCGCCGCCATCGATGCCGACGGGAGCGGGAACGGGTGCAGCGGTGACCCGTGCCTCATCGGCGTCGTGCCGCTGCCGGGCGCCGGGACGCTGATCGGCCATCAGCCGATCGCCGGAATCGTGTACGTGGCGGGCTCGAGCGCCGCCGGCGACCCCGTGCTGTGGACGCTGGAACGTCACGTGGAGGACCGTCGCTCCGGCACGATCGGCCTCGCCGCGTTCGACACCACACCACTTCCGGGGGCGCCGATCGCGATGGCCTTCGACGTGACCGACGTGTCGCTCGAGGACGACCGTGGCAGCCTGCTCATCGCGACCGCCGGTGGCGAGGACCAGGCCCCCGCCGTGGTCGAGGTCGACGCCGGATCCAACGGCTTCGCATGGCGCCTCGCCGGCGTCATCGCCGGGTCCGTCCTGGCCGGGCTCGTCTATCTCCTGGCCGCCACGATGTTCTCGCGGCGGCGCGTGGCCGCCCTTGCGGCCGGCTTCGTGGCCATCGACGGGATGAGCTTCACGATGAGCCGGATCGCGATGAACGACATCTTCGTCGCGCTCTTCATCGTCGCCGCGTACCTGGTCTTCTG
>DATHTR010000046.1:0-74974 GCA_035463095.1 Candidatus Angelobacter sp.
GGATCCGCGTCCCGGGTCACGCAATCGAAATCATGTGAACCGGTGTGTCTGCCCCTTCGGGACGACATCAGTATGCCGGTCGTCGCTTCCGAGACGCAATACCACTTATCCCCGAAGTTCGGGCCGACTCGGACGGCTGTCCACAGCCTGTCCACGACGCCGGTGCCCGGACCGCGCTACGATGCCGCCCGTCCGCGTGTGCGCTCCTCGGTGGCGATCGACACGACCCAGCGAACGCGGGCCGGTTCGTCCGAGCGCCGACCTCTTGAGGATCCCCGCGCACATGACCGATGCGCTCGGAGCCGTGGCCGCCAGCTGGGGCGTGCTCATGGCCCTCTCCCCCACCCTCCAGATCCGGCGCATGCTCCAGCGGCGCTCCTCGAGGGACGTCTCGATCGCCTACCTGGCCGTGCTCGAGATCGGCTTCATGCTGTGGGTCGCCTACGGCATCGCCCTGGGCAATGCCGCGCTTGTCGTCCCGAACAGCGTCGCCTTGGTCATCGGGGCGGCGACGATCGGCATCGCCTTCCGCTACCGGCACGCAGCGCACGCGCCCGAGTAGGGGTGGTCCCCCGGCTACGACGGATGACCGATCCGCTCCATCGACACCCGGCCGTGGTCGCCGGCTTGATGTCGATGGATGCTGCTCAGCGGCCGTCCGACCCGGCGTTCCCCCGCTCATTCGGGCGGCCGACCCATTCCCTTCGGAGGACCACATGACCACCCTGACCATCCCGACCCCGGCCAGCGCGCTGTCCGAGCGGATGTTCGAGGCCGCGCTGGGCACGTTCGACCTCGCCGCCGTGTACCTCGGAGATCGGCTCGGCTACTACCGCAGCCTCGACGCCGATGGACCGGCCACGCCCGAGGAGCTCGCCGCGCGCACCGACACCGACGCCCGCTACGCGCGCGAGTGGCTCGAGCAGCAGGCGGTGACCGGGTTCCTCGCCGTGGACGACGCCCACCGCTTCAGCCTGCCCGACGGGCATGCGGACGTGCTCGTCCACCCCGAGAGCCTCGACCTCATGGCGCCGCTGGCCCGGATGCTCGCGGCTGCCGTCGCCCGTCTGCCCGAGCTGGTCGATGCGTACCGCACCGGCGATGGGCTCGGCTGGGACCGCTACGGCGCGGACATGCGTGAGGGCCAGGCGGCCTTCAACCGCCCGGCGTTCACGCACCTGCTCCCGAACGAGTGGATCCCGGCCATCCCCGAGCTCGACGAGCGCCTGCGCTCGTCACCGGCGGCCGTGGTGGCCGACATCGGCTGCGGCGAGGGCTGGTCGACGATCGCCCTGGCACGGGCCTATCCCGACGCTCGATTCATCGGCATCGACCTCGACGAGCCGTCGATCGCCGCGGCGCGCGCACACGCCGAGCGGGCCGGTGTGGCCGACCGGGTGGAGTTCCGCCACGCGGATGCCGCCGAGCTCGACGAGGAGCTCGATGCGGCGATCATCATCGAGGCCGTTCACGACATGGCCAATCCGATCCCCGTCCTGTCCGCCGTGCGGCGATCGCTGCGCCCGGGAGCGTCGCTGGTCGTGGTCGACGAGCGCGTGGCCGAGGCCTTCACCGCCCCGGGTGACGGCGTGGAACGGTTCATGTACGGCTTCAGCATCACCACCTGCCTGCCGGACGGACGATCCCGGGAGCACTCGGTCGGAACCGGCACCGTGATGCGTCCCGCCACGCTGCGCGCCTATGCGTCGGAATCCGGGTTCGCGTCTGCGCAGGTCCTGCCGGTCGAGAACGACTTCTTCCGGTTCTATCGGCTCTCGGCCGAATGACGTAGGGGACGTCGGGACGGACGCCTGATCCGGTCGCGCGCGGCCCGCCGTACCCTCGGGGACGACGATCCGCTCAGGTGGCCATCCATGCTCCGCCCGGCGTCCAACCCACAGCCCCAGACGGTCTCCGACCGAGAGCTCGGCGCGGCCGCCCTGCTGCTCCTGATCGCGGTCGTCCTCACGGCCCTGCTGGTTCCACTCATCGCCTAGGCGACGTCCCGGTCACGGGGCCGATGAACGCGCGACGGC
This sequence comes from Candidatus Angelobacter sp., assembly GCA_035463095.1. Classification (GTDB taxonomy): domain Bacteria; phylum Chloroflexota; class Limnocylindria; order QHBO01; family QHBO01; genus JACDBZ01. The sequence continues at coordinate 2,037 of DATHTR010000046.1, forward strand.
ATCGCGCGCCGCCTCGACCCGCCGAAGGCCGCGCAGGCCGTTCTCCTCGACCGCGGTCCCGACCGCCGTCCGCACGCGCTCGGCCACGAGCCTCCCGCGACGCCGGCCGAGCCAGCCCGCGTGGAGCCCGAGCAGCCACCCGAGGATCGCGCTGGCGACGATCGTTCCGACCAGGATCGCGAGCGGGAGTGGCAGCGGACCCAGGTACGGCAGGTCGACGGTTGCGACCGGCACGCCCCCGCCGGCCACGAACAGCGTGACGTACCACGCCACGGCGAACAGGAAGATGCCGCCGATCACGAGCTGCAGGGCCCCGACGACCGGCCAGATCCAGGGCCGCGGCACGTGCAGGTCGCGCACCGCATCCTTCGCCACGCCATCCAGCGTGCGCGTCAGCGTGGACTCCAGGTCGTCGGCGCCCAGGGCCCGGAGCACCGCCGGACGGGAAGGGGCCGGAACGCCGGTCGCGACCTCCACGAGCATCGCGCGGACCGGGTTGATGATCCGGCCGAGTGAGCCGCGGCGTCGCCAGTCGCGCAGGTAGCCGGCGGGATCCGCGCGGCGCCGGCTCTGCCCGGTCATCCAGCCGAGGAGGGTCACCGCGCGGCCGAGGAGCGAGCCTCCGCTGCGCCGTGCCCGGGCCAGGACCGCCGCCTGGACCTGGCGCGCCACTCCGGGAGGGTCGACGACGGCGAGCGCTCCCGCGACCGCGTCGTCGGTCGCCGATCGCACGCGGTCGGCATCGAGCAGCGGCCGCGGCGAGCGTTCCGTATCCATCCCGATTGCCTCGCCGAGGCGGAGGATGGCGCCGTGGACATCGGCCTCGAGCTTGGCCGTGATGAGCGCCTTGGCATCCGCGGCGCGGGCCAGTGCGTCTCGCAGGTCGCCGATCCCGTCGCCGGTCGCGGCGGACACGACGTGGACCCGGGCGCCGTCGATCCCCGCCTCGGCAACCCGGCGCACGAGGTCGGCGATCAGGCGCTCACGATCGTCGGGACCCACCCGGTCGACCTTGTTCAGGATGAAGCGGAGACGGGCGGCGTGAGGCCGAAGGGAGCGAAGGTACGCGTGGAGCCGCTCGTCGTCGTACTTCTCGGGATCCACCACCCACGCCACCGCGTCGATCCGCGGCAGCAGCTCGTCGACCCGCGCCCGGTGCTCGGTGCGGACGCTGTCGACATCGGGCAGGTCGAGGACCGCGACCCCGGCCAGCCCCGCGTCGGCGTGACCGGCGACGTGCCGGACGCCGAGCCAGGCCAGCAGCGGCGCCAGCTCGTCGCGGCGGTCGTCGGCGACCCAGCCGATCGGCTCATCCGTCGTCGGCCGGACGGCCCGCACCGCGCTCACGGTGTGGCCGGCCAGAGCATTGAGGACCGACGATTTTCCGACCCCCGTCCCGCCGGCCAGCGCAAGGACGTAGGCGTCCCCGGCGAATCCCGCCCGCTCCCGCACACGCCGGACGGTCGCCGTCGCGGCGTCGGCATCCTCATCGAGTCCGATGCCACGGACCAGCTCTGCCGCTTCCTCGAGCGCCGCGAGCCGCGCGGTCAGACTCGTCATGTCGGGCTGGCCTCGGCCGCGCGACGCGCGGCGTCCCGCAGCGCCTCGGCCGTGGAGCCGAGCTCGCCGAGCGTGCCGAGCGCGGTCTCGAACCGGGAGCGGTCGGCGGCGAAGGTCTCATCGAGGATGGCGTCCAGCCGCCCGCGCGCAGCCGCGACGAACGCCCGCACGTTGGCCTCACCGAAGATCGCCTCGAGCAGCTTCTGGTTCACCACCGCCGTGGCGGCGGTGATCCCGACCTCGGCTCCGGTCAACCCGCCGGTGGAGACGAAGACGGCGAGGACGGCGCTCGTGCCGACGACGTTCACACCGAGGCTCGCCACCCGGGCCCACCCCCGTCGCTGCTCGCCCATGGCCCGGATCCGCTCGGCGATGTCGTCGGCCCACGCCTCGAGCTCGGCGGTCAGGCCCTGGCCGAGGTCGGACGATGCGCCCCACAGCTCGGGGTGCGCGCCGATCGCACGGCCACCGTACTCGTCGTCCATCCAGCCCGTGGCCGCCCGACGGGCCGCCGCGTCGACGTGCTGCACCACGAGCGACACGAGGTCGGCGAAGGCCGCCTCGCGCACCTCGGCGGCTGGCGGCGGCGGGCCGGGCCGCACGAGCGAGCGCAGCGCCGCCCCGATCCGTCCGATGCCCTGTGACAGGAACCGCGCCACCTGGCCCGCCCCGATGAAGTCGTGCCACTGGCGGACGACCTCGGCGCGCAGGAACGTTCCGCGGGACACCTCGTTGGCCAGGGCAGCTCGACGGTCGGCATAGGAACGGTCGACGAGTCGCGTCAGCGACTCGGCGGCGTCGGCCTCGTCCTGGGCCTCGCGAGCGACCTCCTCGACCGCGTCCGGCAGGCCCTGCAGGGCGCCGACCAGGCTGCGGCGCGCGAGCTGTCGACGCTCCTCACCGTCGGCGAGGAGCCGATCCAACGCGGCACGCAGGGGAGCGACCGCTTCGGGGGCCAGGGCGTCGCGCTCCGGGTCGACGGAGCCCTCGGCCACCGCCACCACCTCGAGCGGGCCGAACGCGCCCGACTCGCCCAGCCCCCGGCGCTCCAGCAGGTGCCGGTAGTCGGCGATCACCGCGTCGGCGTCCTCGCGCTCCGGCGGGAGGCGGTTGAGGATGGCGAGGAGCGGCACGCCGCGCTGTCGTGCCCGGCCGAGGAAGGTCCACGGGACCTGGTCGGCGTATCGCGTGGCCGTGGTCACGAAGACCACGAGGTCGGCCGCCTCGAGCAGTTCGACGGCGAGCGCCCGATTCTCGCGTTCGACGCTGTCGAAGTCCGGAGCGTCGACGAGCACGAGACCACGGCCGGCCGCCGGGTCGGTCACGAGCTCCAGGCCGTCCCGCTCGCTCACGCCGGGAAGAAGGTCGGGTCCGACGTCGTCCGGATGTGCGACTGCGACCGGGCGCCGGGTCGTGGGTCGCAGCACGCCGGCCGGGCTGACCGCTCGGCCGACAAGGGCGTTGAGCAGGCTCGACTTCCCGCTCCCGGTGGAACCCAGCAGCACCACGACGAGCGGGGCATCGGCGTCGATCGCGCGTGGCAGGAGGTAGTCGGCGACGTGGCGACGCAGCCGTTCGGCACGGGCGGACCGGTTCGGGCCCGGTGCCGTGGCGGCCCGACGTTCGAGGGCGAGCATGAGATCGCGGAGCGCGTCGGTCAGCATGGCGACCGCCATGTGCACGTCTCGCGCCCGCGGGTCCGGCCCATCGGTGGACGATACCGCCTCGCGCCGAGTGGCGGCGTCAGGTCGGGTCGCGGTCCTCGGCCACGGCGAGCCGGACGCGGTCGGACGCGGCGATCGCCCAGCCCTCGTGGGCATCGCCGCCGAGGAGGTGGAATGTCCGACCACCGACGACCACGCTGCCGATGGCCGTCAGGACGGCGGCCTGACCATCGCCGCCCATCGTGCCGCGATCGATGACCCGGCCGCCTTCGTCGAGACGGAAGATGGGATGCTCGCCGGAATCGAGCCGCAGCGGGATCGGCTCGGCCAGCCCGCGGCGCTCGAGGACCCGGTCCTCGACGGCCTCGTCCAGCGCCTGCGACGCCGGCGCCAGGAACCACGTCGCGGTCTCGTCCGCCGTCCGCAGGAAGATGCGCCCGTCGATGACGGCTCGCCGATCGACGATCACCACGCGATCGCGGGTCGAAAGGACCTCACCCTCGATCGTGGTCGCCGAGCCGGTCGCCAGCGTGACCTCGATCGCGGGCATGCGTACCTCACCCACCTGCCCGATGACGTGCGCCCGGGGCGACTCCTCGACCCACCAGCCGCGCAATGCGCCGGTCGCCAGCTCGAGCCAGCTCGACGGTCCTCCCGGCAGGCGCGCACGGGATGCTGCCACCACGCGACGTTCGGTCCCGAGATGGATCAGCTGCTCCTCGGCCACCATGCCGTCCGCACCGAGGCGAACGAGCCGATGCTCGCCCTCGCGCAGCAGCACCGGCTCCGGCGCCGTCCACGGATCGGCGTCGAGGCGCGTGGTGAACGTCCAGCGGCGCGGCTCCAGCGGGTTGCCGGCCAGGTCCGTGATGCCCGTACCGACCTCGATCGTGTACCGAGCGCTGAGCACGAGGTTCGCTTCCGGAACGAGACGCACGGCTCCGCTCTCGGCGTTGAGGTGAATCTCGGCCGCGACCGGCGTGCCGGCGGCGTCGAGCAGGCGGACGGTCATGACGTCGAGGCCGCGCACCGGCTCGCTCAGCCGGAGCTTCGGCTCGGTCCAGGGTGGCACGTCGACGGCGTCGGCCGTCGGTCGCTCGAGGTCGACCGTCGGAGCCACCGGATCCCACGACCGCATCGGTGTGGCGTCGGGATGACCGGCGAACGCGTACCAGTAGTTCGGTGGCCCCTTGGCGTACTTCGACCGGTGCAGCCAGATCTGCTGGCCAGGACTGAACGGATGCGGCTGCGTGGTGAGGGCGGTCGGAACGTAGCGAGGATCGGCCGTGAACACGTCGCGATAGGGCGTGCCGGGATTGCCGAGCAATCGATCGAGCAGGTCGGCCGCGCCCCGGTCGAAGTCGGTGGCGAAGTAGGCCGAGCCACCCATCGTGAAGACCTTGCGCGAGTAGTACGCCACCCGTTCCGCCGCGTCGCTCGCGGTCGCCGGCGCGAACCCGCCCTCCGATGCGCCGGGGGCATAGCACGTGTTCGAGTAGATCATCACGAAGCCGGGCGCTGGCCGGGCGTTGGCGACGATCCAGTCCTCGCCGTAGTACGCCAGGTAGCCATCGAGGCCGTCCTCGTGGGTGCCGTTGGCCCGCGGGCCCTGGAGGCCCCAACCGTTCTGGCGCGCGGTGTTCAGGGCGCCGTAAGGGCTCGGATGCCCGTACCCATGCCCGAAGTACACGATGACATTGGCATCGGCGACCGCGTCGAGCACGTGCGCCGGCGTGGCATTCGGGGAGTAGGCACGCGCGACCGTCGCGCCGTTGCGCTCGGCGGCCGCGGCGGCGTCGTCGGCGAGAGCCAGGTAGGTGGGCGTGAGCGAACCGACCGGACCGACGATGATCGCCACCTTGGCCGGATCGGCTGCGTTCGTGGTGCTCGGGATGGCAAGGCCGGCCGCCAGACATGCGGCGGCCAGGGCAGCGGCAGACAGGGAGCGCACGTGGAGAGAGAACCTCGAAGGGATGGGCTGGAGCGGGCGAGACGGTGGGCAGCCGTCGCACCGTCAGGCTACGGACAGCGAGCGGCTGGACCATGCACCGTGAGGGTTGCTCGCTCCCCGTACCATCGGCGCTCGAGGCGCTCGAGGCGCTCGAGGCGCTCGGGGCGCTCGAGGCGCTCGGGGGCGACTTCTGCGACGATGTTCGCCCCATGACCACCCTGCGCCGCGAGGACGTGCGGAACGTCGCGATCATCGCCCATGTCGACCACGGCAAGACGACCCTGGTCGACGCCATGCTGCGCCAGACCGGCACCTTCCGGGCGAACGAGGCGCTCGTCGACCGTGTGCTCGACTCGGGGGACCTCGAGCGTGAGAAGGGCATCACCATCCTCGCCAAGCAGACGACGGTCGACTACGAAGGCGTCCGGCTCAACATCGTCGACACGCCCGGCCACGCGGATTTCGGCGGGGAGGTCGAGCGCTCACTGCTGATGGTGGACGCGGTGCTGCTGCTGGTGGACGCGTCCGAGGGGCCGCTGCCACAGACCCGCTACGTCCTCAAGAAGGCGATGGAGCGGCACCTCCCGGTGATCGTCGCCCTCAACAAGATCGACCGATCGGACGCGCGGCCGGCCCAGGTGCTCGATGACGTGTACGAGCTGTTCATCGACCTCGGCGCCGATGAGCACCAGATCGAGTTCCCGGTCGCCTACACGAACGCGAAGGCCGGCACCGCCACCCTGGATCTCGCCCGGCCGGGGACCGACCTGCATCCGCTCCTCGAGCTGCTCGTGTCCGTCACGCCGGCCCCGACCTTCACCGAGGGCCATCCGCTCCAGCTGCTGGTCACGAACCTTTCGGCCAACGACTACGTCGGTCGCATGGCGGTCGGCCGCATCCGGAACGGGACGCTGCGGATCGGGCAGCGGGTCAGCATCGTGCGAGAGGAGGCGGAGGACCCCGACGGCAGTGTCGAGCCGGGACGCAGCATGACCCTGACCGGGACGGTCACCGCGCTCCACACCGCGCACGGCATCGATCGGGTCGACATCACCGAGGCCGGCCCGGGCGACATCGTGAGCGTCGCCGGACTGCCGGAAGTGACGATCGGTGACACCCTGACCGATGTCGCCGACCCGCGGCCGCTCCCCCGCCTCGACGTCGACGCGCCGACTCTGCGCATGACGTTCGGGGTGAACACCTCGCCGATGGCCGGGCGCGACGGCACGTTCCTCACCAGCCGCCAGATCCGCGCCCGCCTGGAGCGCGAGGTGCTCGGCAACGTGGCGATCGAGGTCCATCCGACCGAGTCGGGCGAGACCTTCGAGGTGCGGGGTCGCGGCGAGCTGCAGCTCGCCGTCCTCATCGAGCAGATGCGCCGCGAGGGGTTCGAGCTCACGATCAGCCGGCCGGAGGTCATCCTGCGTGATGGCCAGGAACCGTACGAGCGGGTCACGATCGACATCCCACCGGACTACATCGGGACGGTCCAGGCCGCGATGGCCGGGCGCAAGGGCCGCCTGGAGCAGATGAGCACCGACGCCGACGGCCGGGTGCGGATGGAGTTCATCGTGCCGACGCGCGGGCTCATCGGCTATCGCGGCCAGCTCCTCTCCGACACGCGCGGCACGGCGCTGCTGCACCAGATCGGCGAGGGATACGGACCGTGGGCCGGCGAGGTGACGCATCGAACCAGCGGCGTCCTGGTGGCGGACCGCGCCGGGGAGTCGCGCGCCTATGCCCTGTCGAGCCTGGGAGAGCGGGCAGAGCTCTTCATCGGGCCATCGGCCGAGGTCTACGAGGGCATGATCATCGGCGAGAACAGCCGGCCCGGCGACATGGACGTCAACCCGACGAAGTCGAAGAAGCTGTCCGCCATGCGCACTCAGGCCTCCGACGGTGACTACCGCATCTTCACGCCGCCCCGGGTCCTGACCCTCGAGAGCGCGATCGAGTTCATCGCCGACGACGAGCTGGTCGAGATCACACCCACCGCCATCCGGCTGCGAAAGCGTCTCCTGAGCCAGCATGAGCGGAAGCGCGCGGCGGGCGCGGCGTTCAAGGCGGGCACCAGCGCCGGCTGAGCGCTACCCTCGGTCGGGTCATGCCGCGCACGAAGCTGGTCTGCACCATCGGCCCCGCGACCATGGAGCGCATCGACGAGCTCGTCGGGGCCGGCATGGACGTGGCGCGCATCAACTTCTCGCACGCCACGCCGGACGAGCGAGTCACGGCCGCGAGCCGCGTTCGCACGGCTGCCGATGGCGCCGGGCGGCCCGTCGGCATCCTGGCCGACCTGGCGGGGCCGAAGATTCGGCTCGGCGCGCTTGATGACGACTCGATCGAGCTCGAGGCGGGTCAACGATTCGTGCTCGTGCCCGGCGCCGATGTCCCCGGTTCAAGGCGCGGTGCCGGGGTGACCTACCCGCGCCTGGCGCGGGATCTGGAGACCGGCGACCGGATCCTGCTCGCCGATGGCGCCGTCGAGCTCCGCGTGGCCGCGACGCACGGTGACGACCTCGAGACCGAGGTCGTGCGCGGGGGGCGGATCCGATCGCGGGCCGGCGTCAGCGTGCCGTCCGAGCGGCTCTCGAGCCCGGCGCTCACCGATCGCGACCGGGCCGACGTGCCGGCGACGGTCGAGATCGGTGCCGACTATGTGGCGCAGTCCTTCGTGCGCCGGGCCTCGGACGTGGCCGAGCTCCGCGCCCTGCTCGGCCGGGAAGGGCCGCCGATCGTGGTCAAGGTCGAGACACGTCCGGCGATCGACGACTTCGACGCGATCTGCGATGCCGCCGGCGCCGTGATGATCGCCCGCGGCGACCTCGGGGTCGAGCTGCCGTACGAGGAGGTGCCGATCATCCAGAAGCAGCTCGTCCGGCGGGCGCTGGACCGTGGGATCCCGACGATCGTCGCGACCCAGATGCTGGAGTCGATGATGACCTCGCCCCGTCCGACCAGGGCGGAGACGAGCGACGTGGCGAACGCCATCCTCGACGGTGCCGATGCGATCATGCTCTCGGGTGAGACCGCCATCGGCGAACACCCCGTCCTCGCGGCCGAGGCGGCCGTGCGCATCGGGCGGTTGGTGGCTGAACGTGGCCGAGCCTTCCTGCCGGTGGGCGGCACGCCCGCCGTCGACACCGATGCGGGTGCCCTCGCCACCGCCGCAGCGGCCATTGCGGCCACCGAGCACGACGTCGCGGCCATCGCCTGCTACACGCGCAGCGGAGAGACGGCCCGCATCATCGCCGCGCGCCGGCCTCCCGTTCCGATCCTCGCCTTCTCGCCGAACCCGGAGGTCGTCCGCCGGCTCGCGCTCGTCCGCGGCGTCGAGCCGCGACCGTGCGTGCCTCCGTCGGAGGCCGGGGAGCGGCTCGGCCTCATGGCCTGGCTGCTCGCGGAGGAGCGTTCGCTGTCTCCCGGCTCGGCGGTGGTGCTGGTCGCGTCGACGGCCACCCCCGGATCGGGACCGAACCTGCTCGAGCTCCATCGCGTCCGCGGCGACGCCGAGTCTCAGGACCTGCGGCCACCACCGTAGGCGACGCAATGCTCGGCGAGGCCTCGGGCATCGAGCCCCGCCCCGACGCCGAGCGCGACCAGGACGCGCGCCTTGAGCCCATCCAGCGTGCCGCTGAAGATGGCACCCGCCTCCCACCACTGCGAGCTGCCGCCTCGGAAGCCATATCCCGCCCGCGGGGCCCCGCTCGGGCACCGCGTGGTGAGCACCACCGGCACGCCGGCATCGATCAGCGGCCTGGCGAGCTCGAGGTACGCGGGCGGCGTGTTGCCCCCTCCGGCCGCGGCGACCACGAGCCCGGCCGGCGGCGGCTCCCCTGCCGATGGCTCGTCGTCGAGGACCGCCGTCACGAGGCGGACCGGAACCGCCGCCCGATCGGGAATCCGCGGCAGCGGCACGCGCGCCCGGCGCCGTCGCAGGCTGACGGCCCCATCGGCAATGGTGCCCAGCGGGCCGAGGTTGGGGCTGCCGAAGGTGGCGTGCGCGTGGGTGTGGCGCTTCCGCACGTCATCGGCGCCGTGCAGCTCGCCCGCCATGGCCACCACCACCCCCTGCCCGGACAGGCCCGCATCGGCCGCGGCCGCGACGGCATTCCGCAGGTTCTCGGGACCGTCGTAGGCCTCCTGCGAGGCCGATCGCATGGCGCCCACGACCACGACCGGCTTGTCGCCGAGCGGCAGCAGGTCCCAGGCGAAGGCGGTCTCCTCCATGACATCGGTGCCCTGCACCACGACCGCGCCATCGATCTCCGGGCGGGCGAGCGCATCGCGGAGGATGCGGCCGATCTCGAGCACCTGCTCGAAGCGCAGGTGCGAGGCCGGAACCAGGCCCCAGTCGACGGCCTCGACCGCCGCGGACAGATCCGGCACCGAGGCCAGCAGATCGGCTCCGCGCAGCACGGGGACGTTGCCTCCGTCGGCCTGGCGCATGCTGATCGTTCCGCCGGTGAACACGACGGCGATGCGAGCCATGGGCCGATCCTACGCCGCCGCGTGGCGCCTCGACGCGAACATGACGCGTTTCGTCATGGTTGCGGTCGAGACTCCAGGGCGCGGTCAGCAGTCTGCGGAAATCCGCGCTATTCTGGCCGCCGCCCTCGACGGATCGATCGCAGTACGAGCAATCCCATGACCGCTGCCCGCTCCCCGATGATCGAGGCCACCGGCCTCCACAAGTCCTTCGGTGACACGCATGCCCTGCGTGGTCTCGACCTGTCCGCCGAGGAGGGCACCATCCTCGGCGTTCTCGGCCCGAACGGCGCCGGCAAGACGACCGCGGTGCGCATCCTCACCACCCTGACCCGGCCGGACAGGGGCGAGGCCAGGGTGGCCGGCGTCGACGTGCTCGAGCAGCCCGGCGAGGCTCGGACGCGATTCGGCGTCGCGGGCCAGTACGCTTCGCTCGACGAGCTCCTGACCGGTCGCGAGAACCTGGAGATGATCGGTCGCCTGTATCGCCTGTCCGGCGCCGAGGTTCGCCAGCGCACGAACGAGCTCCTCGAACGCTTCGAGCTGACCGATGCCGCGACCCGACCGCTCAAGACCTACTCCGGAGGCATGCGTCGCCGCCTCGACCTCGGCGCGGCGCTCATGTCGCGACCACCGGTGATCTTCCTCGACGAGCCGACCACCGGCCTCGATCCGAAAGGGCGACTGTCGATGTGGGAGCTCATTGCCGATCTCGCGAAGGGCGGCACGACCGTGCTGATGACGACCCAGTACCTCGAGGAGGCCGACCGCCTGGCGGACCAGATCGCGGTCATCGACCATGGCGTGGTCATCGCCAGCGGCACGGCGAACGAGCTGAAGCGGACGGTCGGGGGGGAACGCCTGGAGGTCGTGATCGACAACCCGGTGTACCTCCCTGTTGCCCGGCGTGTGCTCGAGTCGATCAGCGATGCGTCGGCCGCCGTCGACGAGACCGCGAAGCGCGTGAGCGTCCCGATCGCCTCGCATGACGGTGTCCTGACGAAGGCGATCCGAGACCTGGACGAGGCCGGGGTGCACGTCGACGACATCGGCTTCCGACGGCCAACCCTGGACGAGGTGTTCCTGGCGATCACCGGACGCCCGGCGGAGGAGCGTACCGACGCGATCGAGGGGGTGACGGCATGACCGCGACGATCGGCTGGGTCCGCGATTCGTGGGAGATGATGCTCCGCAACCTGATCCACATCCGCCGCACGCCCGAGCTCCTCCTCGACGTGACGCTCAGTCCGATCATGTTCGTGCTGCTGTTCAACTTCGTGTTCGGCGGCGCGATCGGCCAGTTGGTCGGAGCCCAGGGCGGCGAACAGCAGGACTACATCAACTACATGATGTCCGGCATCTTCGTCCAGACGATCGCCTTCGCGGGCATCTACACCTCTGTCCTGCTTGCGAACGACCTCCAGAAGGGGATGATCGACCGCTTCCGCTCGCTGCCGATGTCGCAGTCGGCGGTGCTCGTCGGCCGGACCGTCACCGACCTTCTGCGCGCCATGCTGGCCATCGCGATCATGTTCATCGTGGGACTCCTCGTCGGATTCCGGCCCGAGGGCGGCGTCTTCGGCAACCTCGCCGCCGTTGGGCTGATGCTGCTGTTCGGCTTCGCCCTGTCGTGGGTCGGCGTCGCCGCCGGCGCGCTGGTGCGGACGCCCGAGGCGCTCCAGGGAATCATCTTCGCGGTGGTCTTCCCGCTCACGTTCGTGAGCAGCGCGTTCGTTCCGACCGCGACGATGCCCGATTGGCTCGAGTGGTTCGCCGAACGCCAGCCGATGACGCTGGTGATGAACGAGGTCCGCGACCTGACGCTGGGCATCAACCTGTACGACGCCGAGCTTGCCGCCATCGCGTGGTGCGTGGGCATCCTCGCCGTCGCGTTCCCGCTGGGGCTCGTGCTCTACAACCGACGCACGACCCAGTAGGCCGCACCGGTCCGGCTATCCTCGTCCGATGCACGCGGACCGCCCCGATCCCCACGCCATCGTGCGGCCGCTTCTCCGTGCGCGCCAGGTCCGCCAGTTCACCGACGAGGCGGTCGACGCCGCAGCCCTCGATGCCCTGGCGGACGTCGGGCGCTGGTCCGGATCGAGCAAGAACAACCAGCCGTGGCGGTTCATCGTCATCAGCCAGCGCGAAACGCTCCGACGCCTGGCCGATCCCGGCATGCCGTTCACGCGGGCCCTGCAATCGGCCGCCGCCGGCATCGCGATCAGCCTTCCGGAGCAGCCCGGCTGGAAGATCTCGCACGCCTACGATGAGGGCCGCGCCGCCGAACGCATCCTGATCGCCGCCTCGATGCTCGGGCTCGGCGCCGGCATCGCGTGGCTCTCCGACGATGCGCGCGCGGCCGCGAGCGAGATCCTTGGCCTGCCGGAAGACCGGTTCGTGCGGACCGTCATCGCGCTGGGCCATCCGACCGACGAGGCCCGGCGGCCCAAGTCGGAGCGTGGCGATGCGCGCCTCCCGCGCGAGGAGACCGTCTTCGCGGGACGCTGGCCGACGGGCGAGTAGCCGGTACGGGTTCGTCGAGGCGAGTGCTTGACCGATCAGCGCTCGACGAGCGCGTCCCACAGGTGGTCGAACGTCGCGTCGGGGTCGTCGGTCACGCCGGCGTGAAGCGGGCCGGGTTGAACGAGCGTGCTGCGCGGCGTGGTCAGCCAGTGGAACCGCTGCGACTGGTCCATCCGCGCGAACGGACCCGTGGCCACCGACCCGCGGGCGACCTCCTCGACCAGGGCGAGCTGCTCGCGCAGGCCGTCGAGGTCGCACCCGGGGTTGAGCGCGCGCAGCGCATCGACGTCGAGCTGGGTGCGCGCACGCAGATACCGGCGCTCCCGTGAGAAGACGATCAGTCCCGCGTTCACGAACTCCTCGCGCTCGACATCCGGGACCACCCGGAGGACGGCGTACGAGAACGCGCTACGCGGCGGCATGCTGCGCCTCGTGCCGCGCGCGCTCGGCCTCCCCCACCCAGGCCGGACGGGCCTCCAGCCGCGTCGCCAGATATGCACGGTACGCACCGCGCTCGGCGGCCTGATCATCGAAGCGCGAGTCGCGCAGCCATCCCTCCGGGACCGCGGCGACGATACGGTCCAGGTCGGGCAGGGACAGGCGCGGCGCCATGCGCGCATCGGCCTCGACGATGGAGGCGGCGAACGGAAGGAGCACGTGGTCGCCGATCAGGGAGAAGGGTCGGCGTGCATGCTCGTCAGGTTCGGTCCAGGCGTGGTGGACATAGAGCGCCGACCCGTGGTCGATCAGCCAGGTCCGGCCACCGCCCACCACGATGTTCGGGTTGCGCGGCGTTCGGTCGGGATTGGACACCAGCGAGTCGAACCAGACGACGTCGGCCGCCCAGTCCGCGCCCTCGGCCGGTGCGCGAGCCAGGTCCGGGCCCAGGGCTCCGGCCACGAACGCCAGGCCGATGTTCAGCCCGATCGACCATCCGAGCAGGTCACGGACCTCGTCATGGGACTCGCCCCGCGCGATCGCCTCCGGCAGCTCGGCCAGCACGATCTCGGGCACCGGCAGGCCCAGCGCGCGGCCGATCTCGCCGGCGACGAGCTCGGCGATGAGCGCCTTCTCCCCGTGTCCGGCACCGCGGAACTTGATGACGTACTCGCGGCCGTCGTCGGCCTCCACGAGTGCCGGCAGGGAGCTGCCCTCGTGCAGAGGCACGGCATAGCGGGTGATCTGAACGGTCCGCAGCATCGGCGCAGAGTGTACGGGCCGATCGGTCCCTTCGGCCCTGTTCGGCGCGGCCGGCCGTCTGCGATGGTCGCCGGGCGACAACCCGCAGGGAGGCCGGTGGACATGGCCTGGACCGGATCGATCGAGGACGCGGCGCGTGCGAACGGCCACTTTCGCCGCGTGCTGTACACGGGGCCACACGCCCAGCTGGTGGTGATGAGCATCCCGCCCGGCGAGGAGATCGGCGAGGAGGTTCACAACGACGGGGATCAGATGCTCACGTTCGTGAGCGGCAGGGGCGAGGCAACTCTCGACGGTGACACCACCGCCGTCGGGCCCGAGGATTTGGTGTTCGTGCCGGCCGGGACGCGGCACAACATCCGAAATGCCGGCGACGACGACCTCAAGCTCTCGACCGTGTACGCACCGCCGGAGCACCCTGACGGCACGGTGCATCGCACGAAGGCCGAGGCCGACGCGGCCGAGCATTGACCCTCTGACGCCGCCGCCGACGGAACGCCGTGACCGGCGCGGGCGTCCAGCGGGCATGAGGATTCGACTCGCGGCGGCGCTCGTCGCCGTCCTGGTGGTTGCCGGCTGTGACGCGCTCTTCCCGCCGGGGGGCGACGCCGGGCCGATCGACGGTGAATGGCGCCTGACCGGCGGGTCCCACGATGGCCTGCCCCTTCCCATCCCGCCGGAGGCCCCGATCTCGCTGGTCGTCGACGGCGACGAGGTCGGAGGACGGGCGGCCTGCAACCAGTACGGCGGCGAGGTGACCCTCGATGGCGATGACGTCACGTTCGGCGCAATGTCGATGACCGAGATGGGCTGCGACCCCGCGATCATGGACGCCGAGTCGGCGTACCTCGCCGCTCTGGCTGACGTCGAGCGCTGGGTGCGCGACGGAGCGACGCTGCGGCTCATCGGCAACGAGGTGGAGCTCACCTACGAGCTGGTGCCCCCGGCCCCGGACGCCGCCCTGGTCGGGACGCGATGGCGGCTCGACGGGCTCGTGGACGGTGACGCGGTGTCATCGACGATGGGGGATCCCGCGACGCTCGAGCTCCGCGAGGACGGCACCCTGACCGGGACGACCGGGTGCCGCACCTTCGACGGCCGCTATGAGCTCGATGGGAATGCGGTCCGAGTGACCGACCTCGCGAACGACGACCGCGCCTGCCCGGGGCTCGAGACGCAGGACGAGCACGTCCTCGCCGTCCTCGCCGAGGGCTTCATCCACGCCGTCCAGGGCGAGCAGCTGACGCTCACTGCCGGCCGGATCGGCCTCGTCTACCTCGCAGAGACCGAGTAGCGGACCACCCAGGCCGGCACCGGCTCGCGCTTCCCCTTCAGGGTGAGCGGACCGAGCGCGACGGCCTCGAGCTCGTGGGTCTCGAGCAGCGGCTCGATGGCCCGGCGCGTGGACGACGAGATCACGACCTGCCCGGGCGAGCCGGCGCCCATCAGCCGGGACCCGAGGTTCGTGGTGTCGCCGATGGTGGCGAAGCTTCGACGGCCACCGGCGCCGACCGTGCCGACCGCTGCCGGGCCGGTGTTCACGCCGACCCGGAAGCGAGGCCAGCGTGCGCGCGACTCGGACATGCGGTCCGCGGCGTGCACGAGGTCGAGGGCGCACCGGACCGCACGCGCGCCGTGATCAGGTTGGTCGCCGACCGCGTTGAACAGCACGAGAATCCCGTCCCCTGCGAAGTGCTCGATCGCCCCGTCGGCGGCCTCGATGACCGGCACCGCCGCCTCCCACTGCTCGTTGAGCATGGTGATGACCTCGGTCGGGTCGTGCTCCTCGGAGAAGCTCGTGAAACCGGCCAGGTCGGCGAAGACGACGCTCACCTCTCGCTCCTGTGGCGGATCGGAGGCCACCGATCCGCTTCGCAGCTGATCGGCGTACGCGCGCGGCAGATAGGGACGGAACAGCTCGTCGACGCGTCGGATCTCACGGGCGGCCTGGAGCATCAGGGCAAGCTGATCGCTCGATGCTCCCTCGCGTCGCAGCTCCGCCACGAGCCGATCCGGTGACTCGCCCCGGGCCTCGGCCTCCGCCAGATCGGCGATGGCCCGGCCGTGCCAGCGGTCGATCTGATCGAGCGTCGCGCGCTGGTAGATCGGCTCGAAGGTTGCCACGAGCGAGCCGGTCCGGCGGTACTCGTGGCGGGCGCCGATGGCGATGAGCCCGAATGCGGCGGTCATCAGGACGTGCCACTCCCACCAGCTCAGATGCCAGCTGCGGCTGAACGCCACCGCCACCATGGCCTCGGCCAGCAGGACGAGGGCCGCGGCGATGACCAGGGCGAAGCGGCTCGCCCGTCGTCGGGCGATCTGCGCATACCGCCAGGCGGCGAAGCCGTAGAGCCCCACCGTGCCCACCGCCGCAATCGCGACCACTGTCCCGGCCTCCTCCGTCGGCGGCCCGTCGAGCGGCGGCAGACGCAGCAACGACACGACGGCCCAGCCAAGCAGGAGCGCGATCACTCCGCCTCGCAGCCAGCCGCGGTGGCGGAGGATCCAGCCGGCGCGCGGGCCGGCCAGCGGACCGGTCGACGCCGCGGCTGCCACCGAAGCCAGCACGAGTCCCACCGGCGTGGCCACGAAGAATCCGGTGTTCGGCTCCGGCAGCAGGACGCCCGGCGTGGCGAGCGCATGCAGGCCGAGGAACCCCGCGCTGAGGAGGAACGCGAGCGAGACGAGCACGACACGCGCGTCGGCGTGCCGCGAGGCGGCCTCGTTGGTGAGCAGCGCGAGCGCAATGCTCAGCGCCGCGGCGAGCAGGACGAGCCAGAAGTGGCTCGGCTGGTGCTCCCAGCGCACGTCCAGCTCGGGACGGGCGAGCAGCAGGGCGAGTCCCGCGAGCGGCAGGGCGAGTGCGGCGAGGACCGGCCACCCGGGGACGGTCCCGCGATCGCCGGTGGCGTCGCGGTCTGCCATGCGGACCAGCCTACCCGACGACCGATACCTCGGCGGGGCGATCGGCCATGACCATCGCCACCGCAGCGACGAGCGCGATGGCGAGGATCCCGAGGCCGACCCAGGTCGGCGAGAAGGCAAACGCGGCGGCGAGGCCCAGGAACAGGCCGACGCTCACGACCGAGGCGGAGAAGATGGCGGCACGCACGGGTGGAACTCCTGGTGGGCGGTTGTCGTACCGCTCCACGGTCGTCGACGCGGCGCGCGGTGCCATCCGACCGATGCGGCACGGTCCCTACGACATTCGGCCGAAGAACGGGCCGGTCAGGCCGGCTTGTCGGCCACCTGGAGGCCGTTGGCTCGCGACATCGGCAGGCGGATCGGCGGCCGCGGGCGCAGGCCGGCGGCGCGCTGCCACTCGGCCATCTCCTCGTAGGTCCACAGGCCCGCGCGACTGGTCATGGCGAAGTACAGGTCGAAGAAGGCGCTGACCTGGTCGTTCTCCCACGGGTCGAGTCGGATCGCGTCGAAGATCACCAGCGTCCCGCCCGGCCGGAGGGCGTCCGCCGCCCGGCGGACCAGCGATCGGTTGGAGGCGTCATCGAAATGGTGGACCAGGCTCGCCATGAACACCGCGTCATACGCCTCGGTCCCGAGGTCGTCGGTGAGCGCATCGCCGGCGCGCAGCGTGACGCGCTCCCCCATCCCCTCCGCGGCGAGGAGCGGCGCGGCGTGTTCCACGGCGTCCGGAAGATCCAGGACCACGGCGCGGAGGCCCTCGTGGCGCCGGCACAGCGCGACCGAGAAGAAGCCGTGCGACCCGCCGATGTCCAGGAGGTCGCGGGCCCCGGTCGGAATCGGGATGCGGGAGGCGAGCAGCGGGGCCACGACCCCGGCATTGGAGCGCATGCCCCGCTGGTAGCGTCCCCAATCGGCGGGAGCCATCGTGCCGTGAACGTCGTGGTGCGTCCCGCTGACGAGGAACTCGTCGAGCCGCTCGATCCAGCGCCACTCGAGATCCTTCATCAGGATGCTGTCGCGGAGGGACCCCGACCCGGTCAGCCAGCGGCGAGCGCGCGACGTCAGCGCGTACCGCCCGTCGCGGCCGACCCGCAGGTGGCGCATGCCGACGAGCAGGTTCAGGAGCTTCTCGGTCGCCGTCGGATCGGTCTCGCAGCGCTCCGCGACCTCGCTCGCGGTCGCCGGCCCGGCGACCAGGGCCTCGAAGAGGCCGCGCTCCGTGGCGGCGAGCAGGGCGCGCGTGGTGACCATCGCGTAGCTCTCGAGCATCGGCGCCGGGAAGAGCCGGCTGCGGAGGACGAGCCGCTCCATGAAGCCCTCGCCGATCATCCCGAACCGCATCGATGCGCCTCCCTCCGGCCATCCCTGCGGCGAGTATCGCGTCGGCGTCAACCCGCCTCGGCGCGGAGCTCGTCCCGGTAGCGGACCACGGCGGCCAGCAGCACGAGGTGCCCGAGGACCACGAGGATGGAGTCGAACTGGCGGACGTAGAAGCCGATGAGGTCGCCGAGCGTGATCGTCACCAGCAGTCCCAGGTAGGCGAGCGTCCAGCCGAGCCGATGCCGCCCGTCGATGGCGACGAGGACCCCACCGGCGACGACCAGGGCGCCGGCCACCGCCTCGACCACGAGGTGCAGGAGCTGGAACCGGCCGAGGGTGTCGAACGGATCGGCCGGGTCGAGCCGCAGTCCGGCGAGGATCGAGACCAGGGCCCAGACCTGCACCACGCCGGTGAGGAGCAGCGCCAGCACGATCGTCGCGCGCAGCCCGCGGCCGCCGAGCCATGCATCGGTCCTGGCCCGCCAGCCCGCCCGCAGGCCGCCGAACCGATCCGCGGGATCCGGGGCGACGCGAAGCTCCTCGGCATCCACGAACGCCAGGAGGTGCGCCGCGAGCCGGCGCTGCTCGGCGGCGGGGGCGTGCGCGGCGGCGGATCGAAGGCGTTCGCACAATGCATCCACCTCGGCGCGCTGGAGGTCGCCCTCGACCGACTCCTCGAGCAGCTCGAGCGCCCCCAGCAGCTGCGCCCGGGGATCGGCCTCCGGCGGCCGGCGGACCCGCAGCCAGGCGATGACGGCCAGCAGGAACGTGGCGTAGATGATCGGCGCGGCGGCCGGAAAGAAGTAGTCGTTGTCGGCCGTGATGAACTTGCCGACCTCGTCGATGAACAGGCCGATGCCGGCGCCGGCGAGCACCGAGGCGGCGCGGTAGACGAATCGGCCGGCCATCACGATCGGCAGGACGGCCGCCGCGAAGAGGGCGGCTCCGCCCCACAGCGCGTGGGCGATGTGCAGGTCGCCGCCGCCGATCCGCGGGAAGCCGGTCAGCTCGAGGAACCAGCGCGTGCCGATGACGGTCACCGCGAACGACACGAGGACCAGGAACAGGTAGCTCTCGGCGCCCTCGCGACGCACCGGTCGCCGGAAGGTGCCGAACAGCGGGCCAGGGCTCACCCCGACACGCTACCGGATCGGCCTCAGTAGAGCCCAGGCACGAAGCGCGCCGTGCGCTGGCGATACGCCGCATACGGCTGGTAGGCCTCCAGCAGCCAGGCCTCCTCGCGACGCGACTTGGCGTCGAGCCAGGCGGTCAGCGCGGCGGCGACGATCGCCGACGGAATGCTGACCATGACGACCGCCCAGCCGGCCCCGATCAGCATGAGCGCGAGGTAGAGCGGATGGCGAATGACGCCGTAGATCCCCGAGTCCACCAGCCGCGCCCCGTGCCTCGGGCGCGGGACTGCCGTCAACGATCGTCCGAGCTGCCTGGCGCCGGCGAACCCGACCATGCTTCCGGCCACGAGCAGGGCGAGGCCCACGAGCGCAGCGATCCACCGCCCGGACGATTGCGGGGGCAGGCTGGCGAGGCCCGGCAGGCCGAACACGGCGACGAGGGCCAGCAGGATGCCCTGACCGATCACCCATCCCTCTCCCCGCGGGCCCAGCGGCGGGATCCGGGAGCGGTTGGGCTCAGGCACCTGCCGGGACGAGCTCAGCGCGGGCGCGCTCGAGTGCCGGAGCGATGAGATCGCGCAGCCGCGGGCCGCTGACCTGCTCGAGGTCGTATCGGACGCGGACGACGGGCTTGTTCAGCTCCAGGACCCGGGTGAGGTCGATCGGCGTGCCGGCCAGCACGACGTCGGCGTCGACCGCGTTCAGGCTCTCGGCAAGCTCCGACATCTGCGCCACACCGTACCCCATGGCCGGCAGGAGCGGCTCGAGGTCGGGGTGCGCAACGAGCACGTCGTGCAGGCTGCCCACCGCGTGCGGTCGCGGATCCACGATCGTCGACGCGCCGAACCGCCGTGCGGCCGCGATGCCCGCTCCGAAGCGCATCCCGCCGTGCGTCAACGTCGGGCCATCCTCGACGACGACCACCCGACGCCCGGCGATGTCGCCACCCTCCAGGCGCAGGGCGGACCGAGCGGTCAGGATCGGGGCGGTCGGGTTGAGGGAGCGCAGAGCCGCCATCTCTCGCTCCACGGCCCCCGGCTCGGCGGAGTCGATCTTGTTCACGAGCAGGACATCGGCCATGCGGACGTTCGTCTCGCCAGGGTGGTATCTGGCCTCGTGCTCCGGCCGGAGCGGATCGGCGACGACCACGAAGAGGTCCGGCCGGTAGAACGGGAAGTCGTTGTTGCCCCCGTCCCACAGGATGACGTCCGCCTCGTCCTCGGCGGCGCGAAGGATCGCCTCGTAGTCGACGCCCGCATACAGCACCCGGCCGGCCTCGACGTGGGCCTCGTACTCCTCCCGCTCCTCGATGGTCGTGTGCTGCAGCTCCAGATCCTCGAGCCGCGCGAAGCGCTGGACCCGCTGCGCCGCGAGGTCGCCATACGGCATCGGATGGCGCACGACGACCGGAACCAGGCCGGCCTCGGCCACGAGCGCGGCAAGGTGGCGCGTCGTCTGGCTCTTCCCGCAGCCGGTGCGCGTTGCCCCGACGGCGATGACGGGTCGTCGGCTGGCGAGCATCGTCCGATCCGGCCCGAGCAGCGCGAAGTCCGCTCCGGCCGCCAGGGCACGCGACGCAGCGTGCATCACCGTCTCGTGGCTGACGTCGCTGTATGCGAACACGACGGTGTCGACCGCCTCGCGACGCACGAGCTCTTCGAGGTCGTCCTCCGGCACGATCGGGATGCCGTCGGGATGGTGCGGCCCGGCGAGGGACGATGGGTAGTGCCGGCCGGCGATACCGGGGATCTGGGTGGCGGTGAAGGCCACCACGCGGACCTCGGGGTCGTCGCGGAAGACGACGTTGAAGACGTGGAAGTCGCGTCCCGCGGCTCCCATGATCACGACGCGCTGGTTCGCCATGGCTGCGTGCCTCGGTGCGTGCGGCTTCTCGGCCTCCACCATGCGGGCCGTTGGCTCGAGCGAGCCAGTGCCCATCGGCCCATCGGCCTCCTGCCGATCGTCGTGCGTCAGGCGATGCCGAGCATCTGCCACAGCCAGGCCACGACCGTGACCAGCAGCACGAGCCCGACGAGATCGAGCACGACGCCGATGCGGAAGATCTCGCCGGCCGTGAAGAGCCGGGTCGAGTAGGCCAGCAGGGTCGGTGGCGTCCCAATGACGAGCGCGAAGTCGATCGACGACGCGACCGCGACCACCAGCACGAGCAGGACCGGGTCGACGCCCACGATCGTGGCCAGCGGGATCGCGAGCGGGATGAGCATGGCCGCGGCGGCGGTGTTCGAGGCCACGGTGGTCAGCAGCAGGGAGACGGTCGCCACTGCCGCGACCGCAACCGGGCCCGGGACGGCGGACAGGACGGCGAGGCGAGTTGCGATCCAGTCGGACGTTCCGCTCTCGACGAGAAAGACTCCGAGGGTCAGGCCGCCGCCGAAGGTCAGTAGCGACGACCACGAGATCCGATTCAGGTCGTCAGGCTCGATCCGCCGCAGGAGGGCGAGCACGACCGCCCCGCCCAGCGCCACGATCCCGGTCTCGATTCCGTGCAGCGGCTCCGCCAGCCAGACCGCGATCACCGCCACGAACACCGCCATCACCGTCAGCTGGTCGCGCGTCGGCCGCCCGGTGGCCCGGAGCTCTGCCTGGGCCACGCGGCGGGCATCGGCGAAGCGCGCCCCATCCGGTGACGCGCCCATCCGCCACCAGAGGTAGGCGCCGAGGATCGGGAGGAAGAGCAGCACCATCGGCAGCCCGATGGCGAACCACTCGACGAAGCTGATCCGGCGCCCGACGAAGTCGTCGAGGAACGCGATGGCGAGCGGGTTGGCCGGGGTGCCGATGGCGCTCCCCACGCCGCCGAGGGTCGCCGCGTAGGCGATGCCGAGCACGACCGCCCGCCGGTAGGCAGGGCTCTCGAGCGGCGCGGTGATGGCGATCGCGATCGGCAGCAGAACGGCCGCCGCGGCGGTGTTCGACATCCACATCGAGAGGAAGGCCGAGGTGCCGATCATCGCGGCGAACAGCGCGACGGGGCTGCGGCCGGCGCGGGCGATCATCGAGATCGCGGCGAGGTGATCCAGGCCGGTCCGTCGCATGGCCTCGGCCATGAGGAAGCCGGCCAGGAAGAGCGCGATGATCGGGTGGAAGAAGTTCGACAGGGCCGCGGTCGGCGACCCCACGCCGCTGACGACCAGCACGACCGGGATGGCGAGCGAGGTCACGAAGAGGGGGATCGCGCCGCTGACCCACAGGACGACGACCGCGCCGAGAACGGCCAGAACGGCCACAGCGGAGTGGGATGGCCAGCGCTGCGCCTCGACGACCGTCCCGTCGGCCGAGGTGGCACCGACGGGCACCAGCTCGCTGCGCCCGTCCGGCAGCTCGAGACGCACCGTCGTCTGCTCGTCCGAGGATGGAGGCGCGTCGTAGCGCACCTCGACCGTGATCCGGGCGTCAGCCGGGATGCCGTCGGGCAGGTGGACCGACCCACCGGCGAAGGGGAGATCGGTACCGCTGGGCGTGTCCCCGACGTTCACCGGCAGGTCGGCGACGACCTCCCGTCCCCGCTCGACCAGGAGCTGCGTCGAGCCGTCCGGCCAAGGAGCGGGCGCGACGAGCGCGCCGAGGAGCGCGGCCAGGCCGGCGATGGCGAGCGCTCGCCACGGGATGCCGCGATCGGCCTCGTCGCTCACCCCGCCACCGTGCGCCGGCGGCGGCCGGGCGATGAGGGCCGGACGTCAGGACTCGGCCGGGCCGAAGGTCAGGACCGGCCCTCAGTCGTCGGTGCCGCGGTCCTTCTGCTGTCCCGGCGCCGAGTCACGCCCGTGGCCTCCGCCCATCACCGAGCCGATGCCGGGGTGCACGCCGAGCTCCTTTGCGATCGCGCCCCAGCCCTCGCCGGCCGCACGTCGCTCGAGCACGTCGTCGATCGACACGCCCTCCGCCTCCCAGGCGAGAAGCCGAACCGCGCCACCAAGACCATGGAGCTCGGCAAGCTCACGAACGCGGTCGGCCGATGCCTCGATCTCGCTTGCAGCGAGCCGATCCACGACGCGATCGACGGCGGCGTCGGACGGTGGTCCCTCGTCCTCGTTCTCGTCCGCGGCATCCGGCTCGTCGTGATCGTTCGCCTGGAGGACTCCGGGAGCTTCCGCGACCGGCGCACGGTTGGCCAGCACGTTCCCCGCCAGAGCGACGAGCAGCGCCAGCGCCGCCAGCAGCGCGATGCGATTGGCTCGATTCATTCGTCCCCTCCTCGTGACCATCCGTCCGCGAACCATACGCCTCCGAGCTTGCGACCGACCTTACGGATACGCGAGGGCCTCCACCGCCCGTTGCCGGAGCTCGACGGGAGGGTACGCGTGGGCCAGTCCCTCGATGCGGTCCAGCGCCACCGACGCGCCCTCCACCCGAAGCTGCTCGACGAGACGTTCCACTGCCGCCGCCGAGACCGCCTCGTCCGCGGTCCCCAGCAGCACCACGATCTGCCGGCCGGGCATCGCGGACTGGAGGCCCTCCCAGGCCGGATCGTCAGGCAGGAAGCCCGTCGGCCCGATGAGGAGCATCCCGCGCGCGGGAACGGTGTCGCTGAGCCCGGACCACAGGGCCAGATCGGCGCCGAGCGAGAAGCCCGCAACGATGGTCGGCATCGAGCCGACCCTCAGCTCGGCGAGACGCGGCGCCTGCCGCAGCACGTCGGCGCGCGCGGTGGCGGCGTCGTCCCACACCGCGCCGGCCGAGTGGAGCATCTGCGAGGAATGCGGCGCAGCCACGATCCAGCCCGCCTCGTTCAGCGGCCGCCAGGCGTCGATGGCATGACGCGCCGACTGTCCGTTCCCGTGGAACGCGACGAGGAGGCCACGCGCCTCACCCCGCGGCCTGGCCACCATCGGCTCCGTCGCGGTCGCCTCGGCTGGCGGTCGCTCGGCGAAAGCCGCCACCAGCGACTCGTATGCGGCCGCCCCCTGAAGCGGCTGCAGCGACGGACTCTGGCGCAGCACGGGCTCGGAGTACCACAGGCCGTCGTCGAGCGCGCCCCGCAGCGCGCCGATCGCCGCATCCTGATTTCCTCGCCGCACCTCGAGGCAGGCTCGCAGGTACGCAGTGTTCGCGAGGTTGGCCGGGAAGCGGGCAGCGTGCGCGTCGAGCAGCTCGATGGCGGCGTCGTAGTCCGCGGCCCCGAAGCTGGCCATCACCTCGGTCTCGAGCGCCTCGAACGTGGGCGGCGGGACGGAATCGGTCACGCATCTCTCCTGCAGGGACCGCCGAGGATAGCGAACCGCCGGCAGACATGAGAAGAGCCGGGCCGATGGTCCGGCCCGGCTCGTCCTGTGCCCGACGCCTACGGCTGCCCGTGATGACAGCCGGTGAAGAAGGGCGGCGCGGTGATGGTCACGGCCGACGAGTTCGCGCGCGTCGCCTCGCAGGCGGCGACGAGGCCGCGGGCATGCGATGGCGGCAGCTTCCCGACCGGCGAGTCGAGCAGCGCCCCTCCCTGGCCGGGCACGGGACCGCCACCGACCCAGACGGCCGATCCATCGGCCTGGCCGGGTGGATCGACGACGAGCGTGTGGGCGGCTGCCGGCGCGGCGAGCGCCAAGATGAGCAGCAGGGCGGCGACGAAACTCAGGGTTCGGTGCATCAGTTCCTCCGGGTGGATGGGTGAACGAGGGTGCTCATGCCTCGAGCATGTCGGTGCCGAAGATCCAGAGCCAGGCGGCCAGGACGCCGAACATCGGCAACCCGAGGACGAAGACGAGGAGGTTCATCGGCATGAATGGGCTTGCGGCGGTGGCGGCCACGGCGATTCCGAGGGTCCAGGCGGCGAGCCATCCGGCGCGGCGAGTCAGGACGCCGCGGCGCAGCGCGATGAAGGCGAAGCTCGCGAGCCAGGCGAGGAAGGGCAGGATGCCGATCCCTCCGATCAGGAACGAGTCGTTGAGGCTGATCACGCGGGCGACGAGAAGGAGGAGCCCGGCGGCGGCGACGCCGAGGCCCAGCACCGTGGCGACGGTGAGCGCCGAGAACCAGCTCCCCACCCGACCACGCGCGAGCTGGCGGACGGCGAGGATGCCGGGGACCATGAGCAGGAGCGTTCCGGCGGTGGTGACGTCGTTGATCGGCCCGAAGACGGCGCCGGCACCGCCGAAGAACAGTCCGATGCTGACGCCGGCGACGGCGAGCGTCGCGGTCGCCCAACGCAGGCAACGTCCGGCGAGTCGGAACAGCCTCGGTTCGTCGAGGGTCGGCGCGTGTGGAGTGTTGACGGCGGGATGCGACATGGGCGGCCTCGCTGCGGGGAGGGGTCGGTGTCGTCAACCTACCTTGCGGGGCACCGAACGGATCACCCGTTCCGTTCGGTTCTGGCCATCCGACATGACCGTGTCGAACCATTCGGCGGCGGCGTGCTCGGGCACGAGGCCGCTCCGCAGCACCGCCACCGAGCGGTCCCGGATCGCCCGCAGCGGCTCCGGATCGAGCCCGATCGTCGCCGTACCGATGAGCACCGCGAGGACGTGGCGAGCCAGCTCGAGTGCCTCGGCCTTCGAGAGGCGTGGCGCCGCGGCATGGATGAGCCGCCCGTAGACCGCCTCCCCTTCGCGGAACCCCGCCTCGCGGTCCCGCGGGCTCTGCCGGCCCTCGACCTCCTCGGCCAGGCGCAGCGCCAGCATGTACACCGGCAGCGATGCCAGCGACAGGTCGAGGAGCTGCCGGAGCTGCTCGAGCGGCTCGAGGTCCGGATCCACGTAGGTCGACTCCCAGCTCATTCGCGGCCCGCGAAGGAGCCAGGTCGCAAGCTCCTCCTTGGAGGAGAAGTAGTGGTACAGCCCGGCCGGGCTCAGGTGGCACGCATGAGCGAGCGCCTTCACCGTCGCCCCGTGGAACCCGTGGCGCTCGAAGACGGGCGCCGCGAGCAGGAACAGCTCGTAGCGACGAGCGTCCAACGACCCGCCGCGGTGCTTCCAGGGTTCGATGCTCGGGGGCGTGGGCGATTCGGTCACCCACCGACGGTAGCATCCGCCCGCGACCGTCGATCCGGCACCGCGCTTGCTTATGGGCCGTGCGACTACCGCTCACACGGAGGGACCATGGGCCGCATCCTGCTCGGCGTCATCATCGGCGTCGTCCTCGTCATCTGGCTGCTGGCGTCCTGTCTCGGCGCCATCTTCTAGGCGGCGCCCCGCGCGCGTCGGCAATGTGGCGTACGAACCGTCGGCTCCCCGGCCGATGCCCGCTGGCGCCGGCCGGAACAGGCTGAGCGCCTGACCGTCCGCCTCGGAGCTGCGCACGTGCCTCGACCTGACCCTGACCGCCTGCTGCCGGTGGTCCTCGCCTACCTGCCGGTGGCAGGTGCCGGTGCCGTCCTGTCCGCTGCTTGGAACGTCGGCGCCTCCCCGGACGGCGACGCCGGCGACATGGTGCTGCGCGGCACGGCCCTCACGCCACCGCTGTTCCTGCCGATCGCGCTGCTCACCGGCGCGGTGGCCGCCCGACGCGGCGGCCGAACACGGCGCGCGGGCGCCGGCGTCGTGGCCCTCGTCGGGGTCGCCTTCCTGGCCGGCAGCACGGCGAACCTGCCGAACGACCTCGCGGCTGCCGAAGCCGCCGGGACGCCCCGCGCGCTCACCGGCGTGCTGGCCATCATTCACCTGGCCCTGGCGATCACCCTCCTGTTCCATGCGGTCCCGACCCTGCTCGGTCGTCGCCGAAGCTCGGACGCAGCCGTCTGAGCCGACCTCCCGTCGGCTGATTTCGGAGGTAGCGCTGTCCGCGCCTGGCGAGCCCTACGTCGACCGGCTGGGGCGCTCGATCCGGCGCAGGGGCCGGACGAACATGGCGATCACCGCGATCATGGTCGTCAGGGCGGCGATGACCGCCAGTGCCGCTCCCAGGGGAACCCACTCGAGGAGGAGGCCGGTGATGAGGACGCCGAACGGGATCGCGCCGTTCACCAGCGTGGCGTAGGTCCCGAAGACCCGGCCGCGGAGGGCCTCGGGGGTCCGCTCGCCCAGCACGGTGAGCACGAGCGGCCCCACCGCGCCGATCGACAGGCCAATGGCGAGCATCGCAGGCAGCGCCACGACCACCGGCGGCACGGTGGCGAGCACCCAGACCGGCATCCCGACCAGCACGAGGCCGATGCGGAGCACGGCCGACCGCGAGAGCCGATCGGCGAGCGCCCCGTACGTCACCGAGCTCGTGACGCTCCCCACCCCGAACGCTCCGATGAGGAGGCCGAGATCGGTCGCCGAACCGGTGGCCTGGTTCGCGTACACCGGCAGCACCACGAGGAAGACGGGGTTCATCAGCACGTTGATGGCGCCGATGAGGAGGATGAGCGAACGGAGCAGCGGATCCCCGAACAGAAAGGCAAAGCCCTCCCGCACTCGCGCGAACCAGTGGGCGACGTCGCCGTCGACCGTGGCGCGGATGACCGGCACGAAGATGCCGACCAGGGCGGCCGAGATGGCGAACGTGACCACGTCGATCCAGATCACCGCCGTCGGCCCGATGAGCGAGATGAGGATGCCGGCCAGCGGCGGGCCGGCGAGATGCGTGAGGCGCCTGATCGTCTCGGCCGCCGCGTTCAGGCGGTCGAGACGCATGCCGGCACGCTCGGCGAGCGACGGCAGCACGCTCTGGCGAGCGGTGATGCCGGGGATGTCGAGCACCGAGCCGAGAAAGACGAGGACCACCACGTGCCAGATCTCGAGCACGCCCAGCAGGGCGAGGGTCGGCACGAGCGCGATCGTGGCCCCGCTCGCGATGTCGGCGACGATGCTCACCGGACGGAACCCGAACCGGTCGACCACCGCGCCCCCCACGATCCCGCCGATCACGAGCGGTACCAGCGATGCGAAGCCCGTCAGGGCGGTCAGGGCAGGCGACCCGGTCTCCTGCAGCACGAACCACGGCAGGGCGATGGCAGCCATCATGTCGCCGAGGCCGCTCAGGCCATTGGCGGTCAGCAGCGCCACCACCGCGACTCGCCCGCGCCGGGTGCCGGCACGGGCGGAGTCGTCGGGATCGGTCGGGGATGGCTCGAGCATCGGCCGCATGCTAGCGGCCCCGCCCCGCGGGGGCTCAGCCCATCGGCTTGACCACCATCAGGAAGACCAGGATGGCGATGAGCGCCATGAGCGCCCAGGTGCCGATGCGGGCGCGCGGATCGTCGATGACGGCGTCGAGCGACTCCCCCTCACCGAGATCCGCTGCGAGGGACGCTCGCTCCAGCCGCTCCACCCAGGGATCGGTGATGGTGAGGCCGATGGCGAAGGCGGCGGCGAAGGCGAGGTACGAGAGGAGCAGCCAGGGCCGGAGCAGGTCGATCTGCCCGGCGAGCGCCGCGATGATGCCGAAGGCCAGCCCGGCGAGGAACAGCCCGCTCGCCAGCGGGCCGGACAGTGGCTTCGTCCGCTCGACGGCGGTACGGATCGCGGTGACGTCGCGGCTGGACGCGACGCGGCGCACGACGAGCTCCCCGCTGATCGCCAGCGCCACGGCGAAGAACATGGTGACGACGTGCAGGTACTTGAAGGCCACGAACAGATCCATCAGTGCATCCCCTTCCTCGAGGTCCGATACGTCCGAGCCACTTCGGCGGCCGCCCCGTCGACGTCCAGGCCATCGTCGCGGAACGAGATCCAGGCGCCACGCGACGTCAACGCCGTGACGACCGAGACGACCGATGCGCCGGCGCCCGAGCCGGCCGCCTCGGCGACCAGGGCGCGACGGCGGCGGTCGACGTCACGCAGCCACGCGTCCACCTCGACCAGCGACCGGCGGTCGACCTGGAGGTGATCCCAACTCGAGCCGAGTGCGTCCCACCACGCGAACATTGCCCGAGCGGCGAAGCGCACGGCCTCGACCCGGTCCTGCGCGCCGACGAGCACGGCGTCGGTCGGCAGCGGTAGGAGCTCGTCGCTCAGCTGGCCGCAGGCGCGGATGAGGTCGCTCATCCGCGGGAAGTGGTTGAGGACGGTGGCGGGTGACAGTCCGGCCCGTCGGGCGACGTCCCGGACCGTCGTTCGGGTGATGCCCTGCTCGTCGTGGACCTGGAGCGTCGCCTCCACGATGCGCCGGTGGGTCTGCGCGGCACTCTCGGCACGCTTTCCGAGCCGATACGGACGCCGATTCCGTTTCACTGAACGCATCGTTCATCCAATATATCAGGGAGTGTTGACGTCGACCATCCCATCACGAAGAACGCGGCCGGGAACCGCCACGCGCGGATCTCCGGGGCGGGTGCGTCTCGATCGGCACCGGTCGTGCACCCGGTGGGTCATGCCACCGGAGACTCGGCCGTTCAGGTTCGGCCTCTCGGTCCCCACCCGGGACGTGACCCGTCGTGGGGTCCTGGAGCTGGCCCGACGGGCCGAGTCCGCCGGCATCCAGGTCCTCCTCGGCTCGGATCACCTCGGCGGCTGGGGCGCGTTGCCGCTGCTCCAGGCAGCAGCGCAGGCGACCAGCCTCCGCATCGGCAGCCTGGTCCTCAACAACGACCTGCGCCACCCCGCGGTCCTT
Organism: Candidatus Angelobacter sp.; assembly: GCA_035463095.1. Lineage (GTDB taxonomy): Bacteria > Chloroflexota > Limnocylindria > QHBO01 > QHBO01 > JACDBZ01. Next base: position 31,289 of record DATHTR010000046.1, read on the forward strand.
GCCCAGGAGCTCGCCACGATCGATCTCGTCACGGACGGGCGTCTCGAGATCGGCATCGGTGCGGGCTGGAATCGCCCGGAGTACGAGGCGGCCGGGCTGGCGTTCGACGCCCCTCCGCAGCGAATCGCCAGGATGCGCGCCGCCGTGGCGATGCTGCGGTCCGCGCTGCGGGATGGGGTGATCGAGCACGACGCGGACGATGCCTACCCGACGATCCGCCAGACCGGGCTCCCGACCTCGGTCCAGCGCCCCCACCCGCCGATCCTGGTCGGCGGCGGGGGCCCCAGACTGCTGGCCTACGCGGCACGCGAGGCGAACATCGTCGGCCTCGATCCCCGTTCGCTTCCGGACGGGGGCCACGATCCGCTCGACGTCACGGCAGGCGCGATCGATCGGAAGGTCGGGTGGATCCGGGATGCTGCCGGCGATCGGTGGGGCGAGCTCGAGATCAACGTCGCCATCTATGACGTCGACCCGGAGTACGAGCGTCGCGGCATGCCGCGACCAGATCCGGCTCGCCGCTTTCCCGATGCCGAGGTGGCGGCGAGTCCCCACTACCTGGTCGGCGACGCCGATCGGATGGTGGAGGACCTCCAGGAACGCCGTGAGCGATGGGGCATCAGCTACCTCGTCATCGGCGAGCAGCACCTCGACGTCATGCGACCGGTGGTCGAGCGCCTGTCGGGTCGGTGACGGCCGCCGAGAATGGCCCGATGTGGCGACGGACCTCGTCTCTCACGGGCGCGTCAGCGCCAGGCGATCGAGGTCGCGGCAACCGGCTCGCTGATGCCCTTGAGGTTGAGCGTGTGGGTCGAGGTGGATCGGATCGTTCGGTTGAGACCCTCGAGGGTCGAGTCGCTGACGAGGATCTCGGAGGGCGCGGCGGCGGCACCGATGCGCGCGGCATAGTTCACGCCGAGGCCGATGTAGTCGAGGCCGGCGCGACTCGCCTCCGCCGTGTGCAGGCCGATGCGGACCGCCGGGGCGAATCCCTGCCGATCGCCCTGGTCCGCCAGGCGACGCTGGATCGACACCGAGGCATCCAGCGCGGCGCCGGGATCCGCGAAGGCCAGGAAGAACCCGTCGCCGGTGGCCTTGATCTCCTCTCCGCCATGCTCGGCGACGATCGTGCGGATCAGCCCATCGTGCCAGCGCACCAGCCGCGCCCACGCCTCGTCCCCCATGATCTCGGCGAGCTTCGTGGAGTCCACGATGTCGGTGAACATGAACGTTCGCGCGACGCGCTCGTCCGGGGCGGCGCGAGGGTCCGACGCATCGCGGTCACGCTGAAGGTCGGCCAGTCGGGCCTCGACGCGGCGCAGGTCCGGCGTCGCCCCGACCTCCTCGAACGCGCCGCGGGCAGCGTGGAGCTCGAGCATTGCCTGCTCGACGTCGCCGAGGGCCTCCAGCGACTCCGCCAGCTGTGCGCGAGCACGGGCCGCCTCGTAGCGCCCTCCGAGCTCGTTCCACGCGCCGATGGCGGGGCGCAGCGTCTCGGCCGCGGCGGCGGCATCGCCCGACGCCAGGAGCACCATGCCTCGGGCGCCGGCAGCGATGGCACGGGCGAACGTTCCGCCGAATCGCTGGCTGATCTCGGCGAGCTCGTCGGCGGCGGCTGACGCCGCGGAGAGATCGCCGGCCGCAACGGCGATCTCGACCTGGGCGCGCAGCAACGGCAGACGGTGGAGCGGACTCCCCGGTGGAGCGCGCCAGTTCGGCAGCGTCGACGGCTCGGCGAGCGCCCGACGGATGCTCGCCTGCGCGGCGTCGAGACGGCCCTGGGCCAGGCGAATCAGCGAGAGCACCGGCTCCGGATCGCGGCCGAGTGCGTGGGCACGGACCGCAGCCTCCTCGGCGGCCACGACGTCGCCCCGCAGCAGACGCAGCTCGGCGATGCGATAGAACGCGTTCCCGGCCGCCGCGGGCATGAACCCGGCGAGCTCGACCGAGGCCTGCCGCGCCTCGGCCTCGGCCTCCAGCCAGGCCCCGCGCAGCTGCTTGATCTCGGAGCGGAAGAGGCGGCACATGCCAGGGTAGCCGTTGATCCCCTCCCGCCGGCACCATCGGTCCTGCGCCTCGGTCCAGCTCGCGGCTCGAGCCCACTCGCCGAGCGCCGCGCAGGCCTCGATGCTGGTGCAGCACACCCCTCCCGCGACGGTCGGCTCGAGCTCGCCGCCGACCGCGGCGATCGTCGCCTCGTCGATCAGCGCGAGCCCCTCGTCCACCTTGCCGTTCATGGTCAGGGCGAACCCCTTCTCGCTGCTCGCGATCGCCGCGAGATTTCGGTCCCCCACCCTCGTCGCGATCTCCAGGCCGCGCGATGCGGCGTCCAGCGCGGCCTCCACGTCCCCGGTCAGGGCCGCGCGGAAGGAGCGCACGACTGCCAGGTAGCCGTGGCCGAGTCCTTCCGGCCCGTCGCCCAGCAGGCGCTCCGCGTGCGCGATCCACGCCCCGGCGACGACGGCGTCGTTCCGAAGCAGGTTGTATCGGGCGAGCCCGATCGCCGACATGACCGCCGCCTGCGCGTCTCCCGCTCGAATGGCGCCGCCATAGGCACGTTCGCCGACCTCGATCGCGAGCGGCAGCTGACCGGTCCACCACGCGGCCTCCGCCAGGAGCGTGAGCTCGTCCGGACCCAGCGCCTGCTCGCCATCGGCCGCAGACAGGAGGTCGAACGCCTCGCGCCAGGCGTGACGGTGCAGCGCCTCCGTTCCGCGCTGCACGAGCGACGGCGTGGTCGCCGCAGCCGACACCGGCCTGTCGTCGTGCTCGGACATCCTGGGTATTGTCGCGCGCGGTTCAAGCGCCGCCGAGGCCGTCAGTCGGTCGGCGGCCTCCCAAGGAGCTGCTCGAAGGGAATCGGCTCGTCGAACGGGTCGGAGGGCCGCACGCGCGGCGAGCCGGCCATCGCGGCGGCGAGCTCCGCGCCGGCTCGCGCGATCCGGTCGGTGAGCGCTCCATCGGCAGGCGCGCCCGCCTGCCCCCAGTCCTCGCTGGCGGCATAGACCGCGGTCCGCATGACCGTGCCGCCGAGATACGTGAACAGCGGCCGGACGGCGTGGTCCAGGGCCAGCGAATGCCGGGCCGTGCCGCCGGTGGCTCCGATGAGCACCGGCATGCCTTCCAGCGCCTCGTGCTCGACCACGTCGAAGAACAGCTTGAACAGGCCCGAGTAGGAACCGGAGAAGATCGGGGTCACGGCGATCAGCCCATCGGCCTCCACCACCGCGTCGATCGTCCCCTGCAGCGCCCTCGGCGGAAAGCCCGTCAGCAGGTGGTTCACCAGGTCCTGCGCGTGGTCGCGCAGCTCGACGACCGTCGTGGCGACCTCGACCCCGGCCTCGCCCAGCGCCCGCTCGGCGCCAGCCACCAGCCGGTCGGCGAGGAGCCGTGTGCTCGACGGCTGGGACAGGCCCGCCGTCACCACGACGAGCGAGCGGGCGGTCATCGCACGGCGGCAGCGAGCGTCGGCGGCGGCCCCGTCGGGGCCGGACCGACGGACGCAGCGACTCCGGCGCCCCCGGCGGCCAGCCGGCTGGCGTGCGTCGGCGGGTCGGAGGGGACGTGGGCCGGCCGCAGCGCGTCGAACTCCCGCCGCAGGACCGGCACGATCTCGCCGAGCAGCTCGAGCTGCTCGAGCACCGTCTTCAGCGGCAGGCCGGCGTGGTCGACGAGGAACAGCTGGCGCTGGTAGTCGCCGGCGAACTCGCGGAAGCCGAGCGTGCGCTCGATCACCTGCTCAGGGCTGCCGACCGTGAGGGGCGTCGTGTCGGCGTACTCCTCGAGGGAGGGCCCGCCGCCGTACACCGGCGCGCGGTCGAAGTACGGCCGAAATTCGCGGATCGCGTCCTGCGAGTTGCGGCGCATGAACACCTGGCCGCCCAGGCCGACGATCGCGGTGTCGGCCGGACCGTGGCCGTAATGCTCCCAGCGTCGCCGATACAGCCCGACCATCCGCTTCACGTGGAAGGAGGGCCAGAAGATGTTGTTGTGGAGGAACCCGTCGCCGTAGTAGGCGGCCTGCTCCGCGATCTCGGGCGCACGGATCGAGCCGTGCCACACGAACGGCGGGATGCCGTCGAGCGGTCGCGGCGTGGCCGTGAAGCCGGCGAGCGGCGAGCGGAAGCTGCCGGACCAGTCAACCACGTCCTCGCGCCAGAGCCGGTGGAGCAGCGCGTAGTTCTCGACCGCCAGCGGGATGCCGTTGCGGATGTCCTGTCCGAACCACGGGTAGACCGGCCCGGTGTTGCCGCGACCCAGCATGAGGTCGACGCGCCCGCCGGCGAGATGCTGGAGCATCGCGTAGTCCTCGGCGATCTTCACCGGGTCATTGGTGGTGATGAGGGTCGTGGCCGTCGACAGGGTGATGCGCTCGGTCTTGGCCGCGATGTAGGCGAGGGTCGTCGTCGGCGACGAGGAGAAGAACGGCGGGTTGTGGTGCTCGCCGAGGGCGAAGACGTCGAGCCCGACCTCCTCCGCCTTCCGGGCGATGGCCACCACCGACTGGATCCGCTCGGCCTCGCTCGGCGTGCGGCCGGTCGTCGGGTCGGTCGTGATGTCGCTGACCGAGAAAACGCCGAACTGCATGATCGTCCCTGTCCTTCTCCGGCCATGGTGGCCGATGTTCGCTTGCGTGTACGCTGCGGCAACCGCCGTGCCCTCGCAGTATCCCACACGATAGTTGCATCTGCAACTACTTTCGGGATCGAGCGATTGGGCTAGGGTGCACGGGTCATGAAGCTGGCGCCCTCGCTGCACCGCATCGGATCGGACCTCGTCGCGGCCTACCTCGTCGAAGAGGGCGGCGCGCTCACGCTCATCGATGCCGGCGTCCCGGGCCAGCTCCGCGACCTGGAGGCCGAGCTCGCGCCGATGGGCCGGTCCATCGCCGACATCCGCGGCATCGTGCTCACCCATGGCGACACCGACCACATCGGCTTCGCGGAGCGCCTCCGCCGTGACCACGGCGTTCCGGTGTACGTCCACGAGGCCGATGCAGCGCGCGCCCGCGGGGAGGACAAGAAGCGGGTGGCCATGGGACCGATGAAGATCGGGCCGTTCCTGCAATTCCTCTGGTATGCGGGCCGGCGCGGAGGCCTGCGCATCCAGCCGGTCTCCGAGGTCGCGACCTTCCGTGGTGACGAGGTGCTCGACCTGCCGGGCCGCCCACGAGTCATCCATCTCCCCGGCCACTCGCCGGGAAGCGTCGCCTTCCACGTCCCGCACGTCGACGCCGTGTTCGTCGGCGATGCGATGACCACGAGGAACGTCCTGACCGGCGCGGCCGGACCGCAGCCGGCGCCGTTCACCGTCGACGTCGAGCGGGCCGATGCATCGTTTGCGTCGCTCGAGGACCTCGGCGTGCGCTGGGTGCTGCCCGGTCACGGTCCCCCGTGGGACGGAGGTGTCGCGCAGGCCGTCCACCGCTACCGCGCGGCGGTCGCAGCCGCGGGCTAGGAGAGCAGCGCCGCGCGCCGTACACTCGGGGTCTCCGCACCGAGCCAGCCGATGACCACCTCCGCCTCGCGCGTCGATCGCATGCGCGCCAGCGTCGCGCCCTTCCTCCGGTTCTTCTCCGGTCCGTTCGAGGAGCTCAACCGTGCGCCCGACGTGGCGAACTTCGCGGTCGGCAACCCGCAGGAGCTTCCCCTGCCCGCCTATGTCGGCGCGCTCGAGCGAGCGCTCCCACCGCTCGACAAGGACTGGTTCGCCTACAAGCTGTCCGAGCCGGGGTCGCAGCGCATCGTCGCCGGTGCCCTGAGCGCCCGAACCGGCCTCGCCTGGGACCCCGATGACGTCGCGATGACGAACGGCGGCTTCGCCGCGCTGGCGGTGACGATCCGTGCGCTCGTCGAGCCCGGCGACGAGGTCCTGTTCTGCTCCCCGCCGTGGTTCTTCTACGAGCTCCTGGTGCTGGCCGCGGGCGGCGAGCCGGCGCGCGTGACGCTCGATCCGCCGGCCTTCGATCTGGACGTCGATCGCATCGCCGCCGCGGTGACGCCCCGCACCCGGGCCGTGATCGTGAACAGCCCCCACAACCCGTCCGGCCGCGTCTTCTCGGCCGAGACGTTCGCCGACCTGGGGCGCGCGCTGACCGACGCCTCGGCGCGCGCCGGCCGCCCCGTCTGGATCATCTCGGACGAGCCGTATCGGCGCATCGCCTTCGACGGGCGCGACGTGCCGAGCCCGGCGACGGCGTACCCGCACACCGCGATCACCTACTCCTACGGGAAGCAGACCCTGGCGCCGGGGCAGCGCATCGGCTACATCGCCGTCCCGCCCACCTGTCCGGACCGCGTCGAGCTCCGCGACCGGATCTTCCTGGAGCAGATGGCGACCGGCTACTCGTGGCCCAACGCCCTGCTCCAGCACGCGCTGGCTGACATCGAGGAGACCGTGGTCGACATCGGTGCGCTCCAGCGACGGCGCGATCGGCTCGTGCCGGCCCTGCGCGAGCTCGGCTACGAGGCCTCGATGCCGGAGGGCACCTTCTACACCATGGCCCGCGCGCCGATCGAGGACGACGCGGCCTTCGCGGAGCTCCTCGCCCGCCATCGCATCCTCGTCCTGCCCGGCAGCATCGTTGAGGTGCCGGGCTGGTTCCGCGTCAGCCTCACCGCATCGGACGAGATGGTCGAGATGGGCATCCCGCGCTTCGCCGCCGCGCGACGGGAGGCGACCGCGTGAGCCGATCCCTCCTCGCCGACGCGTTCGAGCATCACGTGTGGGCCACGCTGCGGCTCATCGATGCCTGCGCCGATCTGACGGCTGAGCAGCTCGCCACGGCGGTTCCCGGCACGTACGGCTCCATCCTCGATACGCTGCGGCACACGGTCGGCGCCGACTGCTCGTACCTGGCCCTGCTCTCGAACGGGGCACGCGAGGAGGTCGAGGAGGCGTCGCTGGACCTTCCGGCGCTTCGCGCCGCGATGGCCGAGAACGAGCCGATCTGGGCCGCGCTGCTCGCCGACGAGCCCGACCCCGCGGTGGAGGTCGTCCGGCGCCGGGACGACGGCTCGGAGTCCGGGGCGCCGATGGGCGTCCGCCTGGCCCAGGCCGTCCACCACGGAACCGATCACCGCAGCCAGGTCTGCACCGCGCTGACCGAGCTCGGCATCGAGCCGCCGGAGATCGACGTCTGGGCCTGGGCCTGGGACCACGACCGGCTGCGGGAGACCGAGCCGACCGACGGCTGAGCCCTAGGCGGGCTCCGGGAGCGGGCGGTCCGGCTCGAGGCTGCGCCGCGGGGCGATGCGCGCGCGCAGGTCCTCGATGAGGCGGTAGGCCGCCGGCACCACCACCAGGGTCAGGAACGTCGAACTCAGCAGGCCGCCGATCACCACCGTGCCGAGCTCGGCGGCGATGATCGATCCCTCGTTCAGGCCGAGCGCCAGGGGCACGAGCGCCAGGATGGTCGCGATGGCGGTCATCAGGATCGGGCGCACGCGCGTGTGACCGCCTCTGATGAGCGCCTCCTTCAGCGGGACGCCCTGCGCGCGAAGGCGCTCGACGAGGTCGAGCAGCACGATCGCGTTCGTGACCACGATGCCGATGAGCATCAGGAAGCCGATGAGGGCGCTGATCCCGATCGGGCGACCCGTGAGCAGCAGCGCGGGGAAGGCGCCGATGGTCGCCAGCGGCAGGCTGAACAGGATGATGAAGGGCGTGATGAGCGAGTTGAAGGCGAGCACGAGCATCAGGTACACGAGGGCCACGGCCACGCCCATCGCCACGAACAGGCCGGTGAAGGCCTCGGTCTGCTGCTGGCTCACGCCGCCGACCGCGACCGACACGCCGGCCGGCAGCTCACCGCCGGCGTCGAGCCGATCGAGCTCGGAGCGAACGGCGGCGCTGATGGCGCCGGTGTCCTCGCCGACGACCTCGCCCGAGACGGTGGCCGCCGGGGCGCCGCCCACCCGGGTGACGGTGCCGCGCACGTCACGCTCCTCGATGCCGGCCACCTCGAGGAGCGTCACCCCCTCGCCGACCGGGAGGCGGCCGAGCGCGTCGACCGAGTCGACGGCATCCGGATCGAGGCGCAGCAGGACGTCCAGCGGCACACGGGCGCCGTCGGGCTGGATGGTGCCGACCGGGGTGGCGGCCAGGGCGCCGCGCACGACGCCGCCGACCTGGGCCGGGGTGACGCCTCGAGCGGCGGCCGCGGCCGGGTCGACCTCGATCTCGATCGTCGGGGCCGCCGCGACGAGGTCGCTCGTCACGTTCGCCAGGCCATCGACGTCCCGGACGGCCTCGATCACCTGGTCAGTGGCCGACTCCACGGACGACAGATCGGGGCCGCTCACGACGAGGGCCAGGTTGCCGCCGCCGCCCGGGCCGGCGGCCTGCTGGACGGTCGCGTCCCAGCCATCGGTCTCGACGGGCGCGAGGGCCTCCTCGAGGCGGCGGGACGCATCGCCGAGGTCGGCGGCGGAGTCCAGGCGGACGTAGAGGAGCGCCGAGTTCGCCGCTCGACCGGCCTGGGCGGAGACGAGCGTCCGGAAGCCGGTGTCGCCCTCCGGCGGCACGCTGGTCTGGACAAGCTGCACCTCGCCATCGGCGAGGATCCGCTCTTCGGCCTCGGCGGCGCGATCGCGCACGCCGGCCGAGCTCGTGCCGGCGGGCGGCGAGACGCTCACGATCAGCAGCTTCTCCGACCCCGAGTTGATGAACGCGGTCGGCAACAGCGGGGCGAGGAACATCGACCCGATGAACAGCACCAGCGCACCGACGACCACGGCGGCCGACGTCCACCGGTTGTGGAGCACGGCCCTGATCGTCGGATCGTAGGCACGCACCCAGAACGAGCGCCGTGGCTCGCCCTCCTCGTCGGTGGCACCGGCCCGCGGCTGGCCGACCAGGAAGTAGGCGAGGACCGGGATGACCGTCAGGGCAACCAGGAGTGAGCCGAGCAGGGCGAACGCGGTCGTCAGGGCGAAGGGCAGGAAGAACTGGCTGATGAGGCCGCCGGCGAAGCCGAGCGGGAGGAAGACGGCCACCGTCGCGAGCGTGCTCCAGGTGATGGCCCCGGCCACCTCGGCCGGGCCACGGAGCGCGGCCGTCAGGCGGTCCTCGCCCATGGCGCGGTGACGGTAGATGTTCTCGAGCACCACGATCGAGTCGTCGACGACGCGTCCCACCGCAACCGCCAGCCCGCCGAGGGTCATGATGTTCATGGTGATCCCGCCGACCTGCATGGCCACGATGGCGATGAGCAGCGAGAGCGGGATGGAGAGCGCCGCGACGAAGGTCGAGCGCAGGCTGAACAGGAACGCGAAGATCGTCAGGATCGCGAAGACCGCGCCCAGGCCGCCCTCCTTGAGGAGGCCGTCCTGCGACTCGGTGATGAAGCTGGCCTGGTCGGAGACGACCTCGATCTCGAGCGCATCACCGCTCTCCGCCACGATCTCCTCGAGCGCTGCTCGGACGTCCTCCGAGACGTCGACGGTGTTCGCCGACGAGGTCTTCGAGACCGACAGGCTCAGGGCCTCTTCGCCGTTGATCCGCGCGTAGCCGGTCGTGGCGACCTGCTCGATCGTGACCTCCGCGACGTCGCCGACGGTGATCGGTGCCGGGACCTCACCGGAGCGATCAGCACCGATGACCAACGCCTCGAGCTCCTCCACGGAGTCGATCGTCCCCATCGTGGTGACCGGGATGGCGCGGTCGTCGGACGGGAGCTCGCCCGATGGAATCGTGACGTTGGCGGCTACCAGCACCGCCTGGATCTGCTGGACGTTGACCCCGGCCATCGCCGCGGCGATCGGGTCGAGCGTGATCGTCACCTGGTCGGTGAGCCCGCCGGTGACCTCGACGTCGCCCACGCCGGCGATGCCCTCGAGCGCCGGGACGATGTCGGTCGCCGCGATCTCGCCGAGCTGCGTCAGCTCGGCTGCCGTCGATGAGATGGCGGCGACGACCACCGGCGAGGCGTTGATGTTGAGGGCCGACACCTGGGGCTCGACCGCGTCCGGCAGGCTCACGGCAGCGATCGCTTCCTCCATCGCGGCCACCGCCCCGTCGACGTCGGTCCCGTACTCGAACTGGGCGGTCACGAAGCCGATCGAGTTTGCGCTCGTCGATCGGACCGTGTCGATGCCCGGCACGGAGAGCACGGCACGCTCGATCGGCTCCACCACCTGGGTCACGACGTCTTCGGCGGACGCGGCGGGGTACGGCGCGATGACCGTCGCCACCGGGAACGACACATCCGGCAGGAGCTCCTGCTTCAGGCTGCCCCACGACAGGATGCCGGCGACGAACAAGCCGGCGGCAATCAGCAGGGTGACGCTGCGCCGGCTGATCGCGGCGCGAGAGATCCAGGTCACGGTGCGGTGTCCTCGTTCAGCCGCATGGCGGCATCGGTGAGCAGATCGATGGCGTGCTCGACCTCGGCGAGCGCCTCGCGGCTCTCGAATCGCTCGAGGAGCTCGCGCAGGCGTCCGCGGCCGAGCTCGTGGAAGTCCTCGAGGCGCTCGCGGGCGGCATGGGTGGTACGCACGACGACGTGGCGCCGATCACCCGCATCCTCGCCGCGCTCGAGCAGGCCGAGGGCCACGAGTCCGTCGACCACGCCGGTGGTGGTCGAGGGCGCCGTGCCGAGGCGATCGGCGACCTCGCTCATCCGCATCGGCCCGGCTGCCGTCACCAGGTACAGGGTGCGGAGCTGCGCGAGGGTCAGGTTGAGCTCGAGGAAGTGCGGGACGTGGACCTTCATGATCCAGCCCTGGAAGCGCTCGTAGGAGCTCACCACCCGCTCGATCGATCCCTCCGCCAGCGGATCGCTGGCTGCGGAACGATTCGGTCTACCCGTATGATTCGGCATAACCGAAACAGTACCGCAGTCCCGGCAAGCATGCAGATGGCCCGATGGAGCTCAGTCGCAGGTCGAGGTGTACTCCCCGTAGCCGCCGATGCCGAGCCGCTCGGGCTCGCCCTGCGCGAACACGACATCGATGCGGAACTCACCGCCCGCCTCATCACAGGCGCCGATGCAGGAGACGACGACGCGCTCGATCTCACGATCGACGAACCGACCCTCGAGATCCCGGTCGGCGTGCGCGCCGACCGTGCAGTGCTGCACACCGAGGCCCCGGCACTCGACCGGGTGCGGCGCCGGATTCGGCAGCATCTGGCCGGTCGCCGCAGGGTCGATCGGATCGTCGCGCGCGGGGCACGCAGACGTGGCGCAGGCGGCCAGGAAGATGGCGAGCCAGGCCGCGGTGAGCACCCGTCCGATCACCGGTCCGATGCTACCGATCGCCGCAGCGGCCGTCGACATGCGGGGTACCATCAATCCGTGACCTACCGTGGACGTCCGACCCGCGCCGACGGCGAACGCCGGCATCCGATGCAGCGCCTGTCGTCGGTCGGCGGCACGACCACCGGCTGGCGCTCGACGCTCGAGTCGACGCCTCATGGCTCACTCGGAACGTTCGTGGTCGGCACCCTGGTCGCCGGCGGTGTCGTCGCGCTGCTCATGTTCCTCGCGGCCTTCTTCGGGAACCTCTGATCAGCTGATCCGGGCCGATCGGCACTGTGATCGCCACCTCCTGCGCCGCCACGCTGCGGTCACAGGAGGCACTGCAATGCATCTTCGCGGGCATCGTCACACCATCCGTCTCGCGGCGGCCGGACTCGCCACCGCCATGGCGGTCATCTACTTCCTCATCGGCGCCGGCGTGCTCGACGTCGGCAGCACCCAGGGTGCCGATGATGGGTTCCTGCTCATCTTCGGCGCGAGCGCCGGTGGCGCGTTCCTGCTCGGCGCCGTGCTGCTCAGCTCGCTCGACCGGCGCTGGCTGTGGGTCCTCGGCGCCCTGCTCCAGGTGCTCGTCATCTTCGGCTACCTGGCCGCATCGGCGACCCGCACCCCCGCCTTCGAGGCATGGGGCATCACCCTGCGCGTCCTCCAGCTGCCGCTGCTGGCGGCGCTCGTGTACCTGGCTGTCACTCCGCCCGAGGCGGAGCGGGCGCCCCAGCTCATCCGTCGCCACGGTGGGCGGCGCCAGCGCTCCTGACCGCTCCGCGCGCCGAATTGCCCGGCGGGCAGGCTTGCCGCATGGCCCGGCCTCCCCCCGACCGATGCGCCTGGAGCGCCGAGCGCAGCCCGCGTGGTCATTCGTCGGCTGAGCCGCTCAATCGGCACCCAGCTCCCATGGCGTGCCGACCCGCGGATCCGGCCGGTAGGCGCAGAACGTGCCGGTGTGGATCGTCGCCTCGAGATGGTCGCCGAGACTGGCGTTCTGCTCCGCGAGATGCTCCACCGCCGCCCGGATCGCGCGGGTGACGCTGATCCGCGCACGCTCCGCGTTGCTCGATGCCGTTCGATCACGACCCCCGAGGCCGACGGCGCCCGCCAGCTGCTCCGTGATCGCGTGCAGCTCCGCTCGCCCGCGTGCAGCACGTTCCGGGTCGTTCCAGGCCTCCGCCTCAGCCACGTCGGTCTCGAGCTCGGCGATCCTGGCCCGGTACGCCGCCTTCGCCTCGGCATCGAGCAGCGGGCCCGTGCCGCCCGACGGATCCGCGGCCGCATCGACCGCCCTGCTCGTGGCCGCAACGCCGCGCACCGGCTGCGCGAGGTCGAGCGCGTGGACCTCCCTGCCCGGCCTGGCAAGCAGCCGGGCGAGATGATGCATGCCCCGCCGGTCCCGCACGCGTGAGGTGGTGCCGCCGAAGCGGACGGTCCAGTAGTCGCCCTCACGCCGAAAGATCGAGGAGGCGCCGGTGGCGGCGGGCGTCGGCTCCGTGCCGCCCGCGCCGGCCAGGCGTCGCTGGAGGACGGTCATCCCCAGAGCCCGGGCCGTGACGAACGCCTCACGGCGCAGCTGATCGACGCGCTCCGCGTCGCCGGGCGCGGCGCGGCGAGCCAGCGCATCGGCCAGATCGGCCTGGGCATGCGCGGTCCATGGCCGCAGGCCCATTCGGGCATTGTGGCGCACGGCCTCGTCGAGGTGGCGGACGGCGGCATCGTCATCGTCCAGTGCGGCAGCCAGCAGGCCGAGGTAGCGGCTCGAGCTCCCCATGCTGCCCTCGGGGTGCCCGACGGCATGCGCCTCGGCTCGCGGGAGCAACTTGCGGTACAGGACCGAAGCAGCGTCGCGCATGCGCAGTCGCGCGGCGGCCTCGGCCGCGAGCGTCATCCCGATCAGCCACTCGTTGTCCTCGTGGATGACCGCGAAGTCGTCCACGGCAAGCGCCTCCAGCACGGCCGCCGCCTCCTCGTCGCGGCCGAGGTCGAGCAGCAGGTTGGCGAGTGCCGCGCGGTGCAGCGGGTACCAGGTGAAGTCCGCCACGGAGGCGCGGACCGACGCCTCCTCGTCCGCGATCGTGCCGCGCTCGCGCGCGAGCAGGAACCGATGCATCCGCGCCGCCGACACATCGTCGTGCGCGGGCGTGGTCGGATGTCCCTCGGCCGTCTCGGATGCCATGAGGCGTTCGGCCTCGGCGTAGTTGCCGACCGCCAGCTCGATCACCGCCCGAGGCGCCGCGCTGAGCCAGAGCTGCGCCGGCTGACCGATGCGCTTCGCGATGCGGGCGATCTCGTCGAGCTCGGCGCGCGCACGGTCCAGCCTGCCCTGGTCGATGAACGAGAGGCACAGCATGGTGTGCGCATCCACGCTCCGTTCGGGGTCGTCGGCCTGCTCCGCGAGCGCCAGCATCTCGTGCGCGATCGCCATCCGCTCCTCGATGTTGTCCGGCCACCAGATCGCCCAGGCCCGGCCGCCGAGCACGTAGGTCAGCGTCGCGGAGTCACCGAGCTTGCGGGCGATCTCCACGGCCTGCTGGCTCAGGGCCGAGCCCTGCGTCTGGAAGTCAGGGTCGCTGCGGATGGCGCATGCCAGACGCACGAGCAGGCGCGCGCGCAGCGGCTCGTCGGCGCCGCCGAGCATGACGAGGGCCTCTCGCAGGAGCGGCACCGTGCGATGGTCGCTCCCGGCGCGGGCCCACACCAGGCGCCCGCCGTAGCCGAGCACGGCCTGCGCCAGGGCCACCGGCGACCCGGTCCGCCGCGCGTGGTCGATCGCGTCGGAGAACACCGCCCGCGCCGCGGTCAGGTTGTTCGCCCGAGCCTCCACGTCGCCGAGAGCCAGCAGGAGCCGGAGGCGGCGCGGGTCGTCATCGGAGCGACGTCCCTCGTCGAGCGACAGCGCCGCGCGGTACAGGCGCGCGGCCTCGGCGAATGCCGTGAGCCGGGCCGCCTGGTCCCCGGCTCGCTGGGCATACTCGACGGCTCGTTCGGCGAGCGGATCGGCCGCGTCCCGGCCGCCCGTGCCACGACCCTGGCCGCGCACCGCCGCGATCGCGTGATGCGCGAGAGCGGCCATGTGCGGATCGAGCCGATCGGCGTGGAGCGCCTCGAGCGTCGTCACGATGCGCCGGTGGAGCGCAACCTGCTCGTCCCGGGTCAGTTCCGAGACGAGCGACTCACGAATGAGGTCGTGGGTGAAGCGAAACTGGCCCGGAGTCGCGGGCAGGTCGGCGAGCAGGCCCGCCGCGACGGCGCTCTGCACGAGCGCGGCGACGCGAGGGGCATCCACCTCGGCGATCTCCCGGAGGAGATCGATGTCCCACTCCGGCCCGAGCAGCGCCGCGCGTGGAAGGATGGACGCCGCATCGTCGCCGAGGTGCGCGGCGCGGCGCACGATGACGTCGCGGATCTCGCGCGGCACGGCCACGGCGAGCTCATGCGTCGGGCCGGGCGACGAGAGCCGCCCCTCGGCGGCCAGCAGCTGGATCGCCTGACCCAGGAAGAGCGGGTTCCCGCTCGTGCCGCGCCACAGGGCATCGACCAGGCTCGCGTCGGGCCTGGAGTCGACCATGGTCGCGATGAGCCGGCCCGCGTCCTCGGCCGCGAGGCCTCCCAGCACCACCGGCCGTGCGTTCGGATCTCGTGCGAGCAGATCGATCATCGGAGCGCTCGGATGATCGGGGGTGATCTCCAGCTCCCGGTACGTGGCGATCACGAGGATCGCCGCATCGGCCAGCTGGCTGACCAGGAACCGGAGGAGCTCGACCGACGGCGTGTCGGCCGCATGCAGATCATCGAGCACCACGAGCAGCGGCTGACGCTCGGCCGCACCGCGCAGGAGCGTCGTGACGGCGTCGAACAGCCGGAAGCGGGCGACGTCGGGATCGGTCTCGGTACCGTCGTCCTCGATTCCGGCACGTTCGGCGAGCTCAGGGATGACGCGAGCCACCTCGACCGCACCGAGGCCGAGGTGGCGCCGCAGGTCCGACGTGTCGGCCGCGCGCAGGTAGGCCCTGAGCACCTGGATCCATGGCCAGTAGGCGGCGGTCCCCGCGTCGGCCCAGCCGCGACCGGTGAGGACGAGGTGCCCGCGAGCCCGGGCCGTGGCAGCCAGCTCGGCCGCGAGACGGCTCTTGCCGATTCCGGGGGCGCCGGAAAGGAGCGCCAGCCCGCCCCGTCCGGAGGCCGCCTCCTCCATCCACCCGCGAAGGACGGCCAGCTCGCGGTCGCGTCCGACGAACCCGGTCGCCGGCGACGGCTCGGTCACGCGCGGCTCCTGCTCGCTCCAGTGAGCGAAGCATAGGCCCGGCCGCAAGCACGTTCGTTCCGTGGCGCGTTCCGAGGTACTGCAAGGTCGTTCCCCCCGGTGTCACGCCTCCAGGACAGAGACGCCCACCACGGGCATCACCACCAGGAGAAGCACCGATGTTCCTCGATCACACTCCCGCCGAGCAGCTCCGAGCCCCGTTCTCACGGCCGGTTGCCGCCGCCGTACTGGCGATGATGCTGACCGCCTTCATCCTGATCGCCGTGGTGATCGGCACGCTCGTCACCGGATCCCCCGCCGCGACGACCGAGGCCGGCGCCGTGACCGATGGCTGGCAGGCGTACCTCGGCGCCGCCGCTCCGGCCGCCGACACCAACCGCGCCGCCGACGGCTGGGCGTCCTACCTGCTGACGTCGACCGCCACGTCAGAAGTCACCGATGGCTGGCTGACGCGATTCGGCTCTCGCTGACCGATACCGCCCCTCGCACCGGCCGCCGGTTCGCCCGGCGGCCTTCCCCACGTCTCGCGCATCGCGACCATCGAGCTGTCACGAGCGGCGGGCACGATGGCCGCATGAACCAGTCGCCGCGCCTCGTCAGCATCAACTTCCGGCTCGCGTCGGACGAGCTCGGGCTGGACGTCGCCATTCGCCTGCGAGAGCTGGGCGGACGGTGGCTGGCGGTCGCCGAATTCGACGGGGAGCCCGAGGTCGGGATCGGCGCCACCGCGCGGGCCGCCCTGGCGGCGTCGCTCACCACCCTGGGCAAGCGGGCAGCATCGGTCCTCCTGGCCGACCCGGAGCTCATGGGCGTCAGCGCGCGGATCGGGCGCCCCGTCTCGGCGTAGGCTGTGGGCCATGACCGGCGCGATGCGCGTGATCCTCGAGATCGGGAGGAAACGGCGCGTGGTGGCGGGAGCCACCGACTGGCCGGGCCTCGACCGCTGGGGAACCTCGGAGGACGACGCGCTGGCCAGGCTGGCCACCTACCTCCCCCGATACGCCGGCGTGGCCGAACGCGCCGGCCTGGCCGATGCCTTCGCGTCCGAGCGTGAGATCGAGGTCGTCGAGCGCGTTCCCGGCTCGAGCTCGACCGATTACTTCGGCATCGCCCATGTCCCCTCGAAGCTGGAGGCCGGCATCCTCCCACCCGCGGCGCTCGAGCGTCGCCTCACCCTGCTCAGCGCGTGCTGGGCTTACTTCGACGCCACCGGCGGCCGCGTGTCTGGCGAGCTGCGGCTGGGCCCTCGGGGCGGCGGCTGGACACGCGACGAGATCATCCGCCACGTCATCGTGAACGAGCCCGAGCAGTTCACGCGCAAGGTCGAGGTGCGCACGCCCCGGGAGATCGTGGTGACGCCCGATGGCCTGGAGGCGCACCGCGCCGCCACCCTCGACGCCATCCGGGCCTACAACGCCGACGGCAGGTCAGCTCGTACCTGGCCGATCCAGTTCCTCATCCGGCGCATCGCGCACCACGTGATGGATCACGCCTGGGAGATGGAGGACCGGGACCAGACCGCCTGAGTCGGTCAGCCGCCGATGCGGATGTCGACGTCCAGGCCGAGCAGCGGGAAGACGATGAGCCAGGCGACGATCGGCACCATGAACAGGAGGATGCGTGCCACGCCGCGATCCGTCGGGGAGGCATGGGCCGCAGCCTTCTCGGAGAACGCGGCGAGGGCGACGACCGCGATCGCGATCAGGCCGCCGACGATGGCGCCGAAGAAGAGCATGGCGAGCACGCCGATCGCGGCCAGGAAGCCGCGGGCGACCGCGTCGCCGGTGGAGTCGGGCTCGCCGCGCATGCGCTTCGCATCCGCGGAGCCGATCAGCACGCCGACGAGCAGCGCGAACGGCCAGGCGAGCGCGGTGAATGGGCTGATGACCGCGGCCGACCCGGCCACCAGCAGGTGGACGGCGAGGCGCAGTGGGGCGAAGGTGGCCAGCGGCGCCGGCGCAGATTGCATGTTCATGATCGCCAGTCTCCATCCGACGAGCGCGACCACCATCCGGCAAGCGTCGATCGACCGGATGCGTCATTCGTCCGCGGCGGGCTGTGGTGCGCCTTGACACCGGGCGGTATCGTGACGCTCCGTTCTCGCGTGCCCCGCGAGCCACCTGCACAGCGTGCCCGGGAAGATTGACCATGGATGCACCGCTGCGCCATCCCAGGATCGGAGGCCGATTCGTCGCGTGGCTCGACGAGATCACGGGCAGGGCGCGGCGCCGCCGGCTCGAAGAAGAGCTCGTCCGTGCCGATGCCGAGATCGCCCGCCTCCGAGCACTGCTGGCCGACGCCACTCGGCCGCCGACCCAGTTCGCGCGCATGCGCGAGCGCGAGGTCGCCGTTCGCCGACTGACGCGCCTGCAGATCGCGCGACCGGCGCGGACCGATGCGCTGGCTCGTCAGTTGATCGGCGTCACCTCCGACTGGGCCGACCGCCCCTAGCCTGGACCCAGGACGCCACCGCCCGCGCGCTTGGCGCTCTGCATGCGGTCGTCCGCGATGCGCTTGACCTGATGCAGCGACGTCGGAGCCCCGGGCAGCATCATGGCGATGCCGATGGATGCTCCGACCTCGACGACGAGGGATTCTCCCCGGACCCGGACCGGCTTGAGGATGGTCGCGTGCAGGCGCCAGGCGAGACGTGAGGCGGTCTCGTCATCGGGCAGGTCCCGGAACAGGATGAGGAACTCGTCTCCGGCACGATTCTGCCGGCCGACGACGTCGGTACTCCGCACCGCGGCCGCGATCCGCATGGCCACCGCGCGCAGCACGTCGTCGCCGACGTCGGAGCCATGGACCTTGTTCAGCTGGCCGAATCGGTCGAGGTCGATGAACAGGAGCGCATGCCGTCGGCCGTATCTCCGAGCCTCGTCGAGGGCGCTCTCGAGGAGCGGTTGGACGCCGGCGTCGTTGAGGAGGCCGGTCATCTGGTCGCGTCGCAGGGCCTCGCGGCGATCGTGGGCGTCCCACACGGCGAGGATCACGACGACGCACAGCACCGGGGCCCACCACGCGACGAGCAGGTACGTCACCGCCATCAGCCAGCCCAGGGCGACCTCCGCGGTCAGGGTCGCCCGCAGCGCGGTGGCTACGCTGCGGACCACGGTTCCGAACTCCGCACCGGACCGCATCGCCACGATCGGCAGCACGAGCACGAGGTTCATCGTGACGTAGCTCGCTGCCACCACGGCGCCGACGACCAGGGTGTGGACCGGATCGGTGCGGGCGAGCAGGTCGCCGAGGGCCCAGCTCATGGTGTGGCCGACGATCCCGGCCGCCACGGCGACCAGCGCGGCGATGGCGTGGTTGGCGAGGATGCCGTACCACGGCGCGCGGCGGAACTCGCGCAGCTCGGTCAGCGAGATCACGCCCATCAATGCGCCGACGAGCGGCCCGCCGAGGATGGTCCCGGCGATGACGAACGGCATGTGGAACGTCACGACCGCTCCGCCGGCGAGCCCCTGCGAGCGCAGCGAGCCGGCGAAGCCGAACAGGATCCAGAACGCGATCCCGAAGCCGATGGCGGCATCGGGATTCGCGCTGGCGCGGTCGACGGAGATCGTGGGCAACACCGGATACGCGTTCGCGACGAGGAGCAGGGCCACCAGCGCGGCGGCGACCAGCGCCAGGGCGTAGGAGATGAGCGCCGCCGGCGTTCCGACGCCGTCGAACGCGACGATCGGGGTGCCCGACCGCGGCCGCTGCGCCGGACCGACGGTCAGATCCGCGCTGCCCACGTCCAGCGCCGGCCGACGGCCGTCAAGCTCCTGCATCGCGACGCCCCGGGTCGCCCGCGGCGGTGGCCGCGAGGGTTCGTTCGACGGCGCGGGCCGCGGCGTCGAGAACGGGAGCGACGTGCCGGACCAGTCCGGACTCGTCGCCGAAGAGGGTGAGGTTGGTTCCGTGGAGCACGCCGGATGCCGCCTCGACGATCCGGGGCGCCTGCTCCAGGGGCAGGATCTCGCGTCGCAGCGCCTGCTCGGCGCGTGGCCGCTCGAGCTCGTGCTCGACCCTGAGCGCATGAACCCGGTTCTTCACGGCCCGCATCTCGAGCTCCTGCTCGAGGACGGCGCGCTCGCGCTCGATGCGCAGGAGTCGGACCGGCGTCTCGGCTTCGACCTTCGCCTGCTGCGCCATCATCTCGGCGGCGAACCGACCTTCGGAACGGCGGAGCGACGCTCGATCCGCCTCCAGCTGCTGCTCGTCGAGCCGCTCGCGCGAGGCCATCTCGGCCAGGCGGATCTCCTCGTCGGTCCGCACGTCCGACTGGCCGCTGCGGAGCCGAATGTCGTTGCGAACCTCGGCCTCGAGCTGATGACGCAGCTCCGCGTCGACGATGAAGACCTGCGCGACCTGCGCGACCTCGACGGTCAGGCCCCAGTCATCGGCCGGGGCGGGCGGGTGGATGGTCGCGTCGAGCGCCGTGCGAATGGCGTCGGTCAGCGTGGTCTTCCGCTGCTCGATGCACTCGGTCATCGTCATGCGCGACACGGCGTCGCGCAGCTCACCCAGGCAGATGCGGGTGAGCAGCATGCTGATCTGCGACGTCTCGGACCCGCGGGCGAGATCGAAGGCACGGGACGCGACGATCGGGTCGGTGATGCGGTACACCACCAGGCCCTTGAAGCGCAGGGGGATGCCGTCCTTCGTCTCCTGGGTGAACTCGAAGGTGGCCTCCTGCTTCGTGCTGGGCACCAGCACGTGGACGGTTCCCGGCATCAGGAAGACCTGGGTTGCGGACCCGCGGTTCTCCAGCCTGCCGCCGCGGCCGGCGAGCAGGTACTGGTTCGGCATGGCTCGGACGAATGGCATGCGCGTGACCTCCATCGGCAACCCGGTGAAGGAAGAGCCGATCTCTACCCCCCGGCAGGTCACCCCCCAAGCGTCACACTTCGGCTCTAGCCCTGTCAGTCACCCAGAAGTACTAGTCGGCACGAAAAGGCATAGCCGCTTGTGGGCCAACACCGATGCGCGTCCCTGGACGCATGAGGTGCGCAGGAGGATGATCCGCGAATGGAACCCATCCGCTTCCGCGCGAGGATCCGATTCTGGGACCCCGTGAAGGCAAAGGGTCTCGCCGTCGCCGACATTCCGGCGAATGAGATCCTCCGTCTCGGCGGGCTGATGCAGCAACGAGTCCGCGGAACGATCCAGGGCATCGAGTTCGCCTCGAGCGTCATGCCCGCTGGCGGCGGTCGCCTGGCCCTCAGCGTCAGCAAGGCGATGCTGGCGAGCGCTGCAGCCGCGATCGGCGACGAAGTCGCGGTCGAGATCTCGGCCGTCGGCCGCGACTGACGTCGACCGACTCCGGTCTAGCGGACGTCGCCCTCCCAGCGCTGGCGGTGCGGACCCCGGTCCACGTACGTGGCCCACTGACCGCGGCGATGCTTGATGAGCTCCTGGAGCTTCAGCATCCCGTAGATCAGACCTTCCGGTCGCGGCGGGCAGCCGGGAACGTAGACGTCGACGGGCAATAGGCGATCGATGCCTTGGACGACGCTGTAGCTGCGCTTGAAGCGGCCGCCCGACGTCGTGCAGGTCCCCATCGCGACGCACCACTTCGGCTCCGCCATCTGCTCCCACAATCGGACCAGCGGGCCGGCCATCTTCGTGGTCAGCGTGCCGGCCACGATGAGGACGTCCGCCTGTCGCGGGCTCGCGCGCATCGGGAACATGCCGAAGCGGTCCATGTCATTGACGGAAGTGGCGCTGCTCATCATCTCGAAGGCGCAGCAGCTCAGGCCCGAGAGCAGCGGCCACAGCGAGTTGGCGCGAATCAGGTCCAGGATGTGATCGGCCTTTGCCGGGATGACTTCGAGCAGACCATGAAATCCGCCCTGCGGATGCTGATCCATGCCGAATGGGGCGAGGGGGTCACGGCCTGACGGACCGGCGATCAGGATTGGGTCGCCGTCGCCTTCGGACGGCACGGGATTGCGCATGCTCGGCTCCTCCGCAAGCCTCCGCGGACGTCTCCGCTCACCGCATTATCCGGCCGGTGTCCATGGAGGGCGCGGGAGCCAGAGCGTCGGCGTGCGGGCGAAGGCCTCACAGTTCAGGTGCTGGGGAGCGGCGCCTGCGGCGTGTACACCCAGAGGAGGCGGAGCGGCGTGATGCCCGTGTTGCGGTGCTGGTGGTGCACGCCCTTCGGCACCCACATCGCCTGCCCCGGCCCGAACTCAGCCTCCTCCCCCTCCGAGACCAGGAGGCCGGACCCTTCGATCACGAGGTTGATCTCCTCGGAGTCGGGATGGACGTGGTACGAGCTCGCTTCGCCCGGCTCGAAGATGGTGATGCCCGCCATGAATTCCTCCGAGCCGATCTCGGGAGAGACGAACCGGAACACCTTGCGCCGCATCCCCGGTTCGTCGAGCCCGATCCACAACTGCTCGGCATCCCGGAATGGGTCGATCAGCCGGACCTTCACTCGTCTGCCTCCTGGGTATCGAAGCCGGGGATGGCCACCCCGTCGTAGTCGGCGGCGGTGGGATCGATGGTTCGCATCGGCCGCTCTCGCGCCTGCTCCTCCACGTAGTGGGCGGCAAGCCCGAAGCTGCGCGCGATCGCGAAGAGGAAGTCGCCATAGGCCGGATCCAGCCGGAGCGAGGTCAGGGCCACGGCCAGCGCACCGTCGATGTTGACGGGGACAACCGTTCCGGTGTGCTGGCTGACGCGGGCGGCGAGGGCGCGCACGGCATCCTGGAGGCGGCCACCGGAACGTGCCGAGGCCACCTCCAGCAGTCGTTCCGCCCGACGATCGGAGTGGTGCCAGCGGTGGCCGATTCCCGGGAGGCGGCGGCCTGCCGCTCGCTCGGTCTCGAAGACATGCGTCGCCCACGCGTCGAGGTCACCATCGGGGGGCGCGGTCGCGAGCACGCGCATCGCCCGGCTCACCACCGCGCCATGCAGCTCCCCGAACGCGAGGATGCCCCCGGCCAGCCCGCTCATCGGGGCGGCGCGGGTGGATGCGATGGTGCGCACCACGAGAGCCGACGGCGACAGTGGACCGTGGTCGACGGAGGCCACCAGGCAGGCGCCGAGGAGCTCAGCCTCGTCCTCGGTGGCGGCATCTCCTCTCCACAGCCGGAGCAGCATGGCCGGGAACGACTCGCGGCCGATGGCCTCGTCGAGCGCGACGCCGCGCACGTACACCCGCTCGTCGGTGGTGGCGGTGATCGCCGTCGACCACGACTCCGCTCGATGGGCCTGGCCTGGAGGAGAGCCGCGGTGCGCCGAGCTCATTGCGCGACCTGGTAGATGCGCTCGATGTCCCACTCGCCGGGCGTCATCACCGGCGTGTTCCGCATCGGGACATCGAGGACGGTCGGGCGCCCGCTGGCAAGGGCGGCGCGCAGCGCCGGCTCGAGCTCGTCCGACCCGTTGACCCTGACCCCGTCTGCGCCGGAGGCACGCGCGATGGCCGCGAAGTCCGGGCTGTACGCGTGCCCGTCCGCCTCGAACTCGCAGCCGTACCCCGTGCCGTAGTGCTTGCGCTGCAGCCCGGCGATCGTGCCGAATGCGGCGTTGTTCATGACGAGCCAGATCGGCGCGATGCCCATCTCCACGGCGGTCGCCACCACGCTCGGGTTCGAGCCGAATGCGCCATCCCCGACCAGGGCGAGCGCGGGGCGCCCGGTGTCCGCGGACGCGACGCCGATGACCGCCGCCGGCCCGAACCCCATGGTCGAGAACCCGCCAGGTGTCAGGAACGAATCCGGGCCGTCCACCGGGTACTGCTGCCCCACGCCGTTCTTGTTCCAGCCCACGTCGGTGACCAGGATCGCGCCGGGCGCCGCACGCCGCACATCGGCCAGGATGCGCTCCGGCAGGAGTGGGAACTCCTCCGATCGAGCGTTCGCGCGGCTCGGCTCGAGGAAGCGCTCCCGCTCGTCGCGCAGCGCCGCCCAGTCGTAGCCCCGGTCCGGGGTCGGAGCGCCGTACGCATCGGCAACGGCCCCCAGCCCCAGGGCGGCGTCGGTCGTGGCCGCGATGGTCGCGGGATAGTTGCGGCCGGGCTCGTGCGGATCGATGTCGAGCTGGAGCAGCCGGGTGGGCGGGATGCTGAACGTCACGTCGCGCTCCCAGCTGCTGCTGTCGGTCTCGGGAAAGCGGGTGCCGACCGCGAGGAGCACGTCCGCCTCCCGCGCGACACGGTTCGCGGACGGCGAACCCCAGAACCCGACCATGCCGAGCAGCTGCGGATGGTCCGGCGGCAGGACGCCCGTGCCCATGAGCGTATGGACGACCGGGAGCCCGGCCTGCTCGGCGAGCCGGCGCACCTCGGCCCCGGCTCGGCGCGTGCCGCCACCGGCCAGCAGAACGGGGCGTCGCGCCGATCGGAGCTCATCCGCGATCGCGCGGGCGGTCGCCTCGGGCAGCGCGGGCGCGGCGAGCGGCGAGGATGGCCAGACCTCGGACTCGAACGGCTCGGCCAGGATGTCCATCGGCAGGGACACGAGCACCGGCCCGGGCCGGCCGGCGAGCGCGAGATCCCAGGCGCGAGCCAGGACGCGCGGCACCTGGTCCGCCCGACGCACCCGCCAGGCGCGCTTGACGAATGCCTCGTAGACGGAGACCTGATCGGCGTCGCGCCGCAGGTTGAACTCCTGGTGCGGCCCTCGGCCCTCGTAGTACGACGGAACGTCACCGGCGAGGACGAGCATCGGCACCGAATCGAACGCCGCGGTCGCCACGCCGGTCGCCGCGTTCGTCATGCCCGGCCCGACGTGCAGGATCACGACGCCGGGGCGTCCCGTGGCGCGAGCGTATCCGTCTGCGGCATGAGCGGCGATCTGCTCATGGCGCGTCGTCACGAAGCGGGGGGCTCCGGCGCGCTCGATGGCGGCCAGGAGGGAGATGTTCGTGTGCCCGCAGAGCCCGAAGGCCTGGTCCACGCCACGGTCCGTGAGGAACCGGGCGATATGGTCGGCAACCGTTGGGTTCATGCCATCTCCATTCGCACTGCGTCCGCCCTTGCGCCCGACGGCTCCAGATCCCACATATTGGACTCCGCAGTCCGGTATGAGGAACGTTGCCGTCTCACTTCGCCAGTGTCAAGTGTACGTCGTCGCCACCGTTGACACCGATCAGCGAGGGCTCCTACGCTGCCAACGATTCCACAACACGGATTGTTGCTACGGCATAGTGGGAACGGAGACGCGGGCCCCGCATCGAGTCGCGATCGTCGGCGCCGGCAGCATCGGTCGCCGCCACGCTGCCCTGCTCGCGGCCTCGCCGCGCACCATGGTGGCCGCCGTGGTCGACCCCGATCCACGCGCAGAAGCGGTGGCCGACGCGAACGGCGCGCCGTGGCTTGCCGACCTCGACCGTCTGCTCGACAGGGATCGACCCGATGCCGCCATCATCGCCACGCCGAATGCCCTCCATCGCGAGCAGGCCGAGCGTTGCATCGCGCGGGGGATCCCCGTCCTGGTCGAAAAGCCGATCGCGACGTCGGTCGAGGATGGCGAACGGATCGCCGATGCCGCCGAGCGGCGTGGCGTGCCGGTCCTGGTCGGCCACCACCGACGCCACAGCTCGTTCCTGGCCGCTGCCCAAGGCCTCGTCGGCGATGGCGCCCTCGGTCAGGTCGTGGCCGTGTCAGCGACCACCATCTTCGCCAAGCCGAGCGAGTACTTCGCCGCGGCTCCGTGGCGTCGGGAGCCGGGTGGTGGCCCGGTCCTGATCAACCTCATCCACGACGTCGATGCGCTCCGAGCGCTCGCCGGCGAGGTGGCAGAGGTGCACGCAATCGCGTCCGGGGTGGTGCGCGGGCTGGTGGTGGAGGACTCCGCAGCCGTCATCCTTCGTTTCGTGGGTGGCGCCATCGGCACCATGCTGCTCTCCGACGTGGCGGCATCGCCGTTGAGCTGGGAATCGACGTCAGGCGAGGATCCGATCTATCCGCGCTACACCGACCGGGACTGTTACGTCGTGGCCGGCACGCACGGCACCCTGGGCGTCCCCACCATGCGCCTCACCACCTCCGACGGCGACCCGTCGTGGCACCGGACCATGGTGAGCACCACGATCAGGGTCGAGCCGGCGGACCCGCTGCAGCGTCAGCTGGATCACTTCTGCGACGTCATCGATGGCGCCGCCACGCCTGCCTCGTCCGCGCGGGATGCGGTCGAGTCTCTGCGCGTGACGCTGGCCATCGCCGAGGCCGCCAGCACCGGCCGAGCCGTCGCCTGCGCGCCGTCGGGCGCGATGGCGAAGCCCTCGTCTTGACAGGCCACGGGGCCGATCCTACGCTCAGTTCGTTCCCGCTCAGTGGGCTCATCCTCCAAGATACTGGAAACGTTCGGCGCGTCGTGACCAGCCCACGGGCGTGGCCGGCAGGGAGTAGAACATGGCACCTCGGCCCATCACCCCCGAAGAGACGGCTCACGTCGATGAGCTCGTGGCACGTGGCCGTGCCGCGCTCGCCGCGTTTGCAGACGCCACCCAGGACCAGGTGGATCGGCTCTGCCAGGCGGTCGCCTGGGAGGTCGCCAACGAGCGAACGTTCACGCGGCTGGCGCACATGGGGGTCGAGGAGTCGGGCATCGGCGACCCGGTGAGCCGCGTCGGGAAGCGCATGAAGGTGATGGGCATCCTGCGTGACGTGCTGCGCCAGAAGAGCATCGGCGTGATCGATGAGATGCCGGAGCGCGGCATCGTCAAGTACGCCAAGCCGGTCGGGCTGATCGCGTCCCTGGTGCCCACCACCAACCCCGAGCTCACCCCTCCCGGGGTGGGCATGTTCGCGATCAAGTGCCGTGATGCGGTCATCTTCTCGCCGCATCCCCGGAGCAAGCGCACGACCCGCGCAACGGTGGAGCTCATGCGACGGGCGCTCGAACGAGAAGGAGCTCCGGCCGACCTGATCCAGTGCCTCGACAAGCCGAGCATTCCGTCGGCCCAGTACCTGATGACCCGGGCCGACATGGTCCAGGCCACGGGCGGGCGTGACATGGTGAAGGCCGCCTACAGCTCCGGGACGCCGGCCTACGGCGTCGGCGCGGGCAACTCGACGATGGTCATCGACGAGACGGCCGACGTGGCCGACGCAGCGCGAAACACCGCGACGAGCAAGACGTCGGACTTCGGGTCCGGGTGCTCCGCGGACGGCAACCTTCTGGTCGAGTCGAGCATCTACGACGCGTTCCGCGATTGCCTGGTCGCCGAGGGCGGTCACCTCCTCGCCCCCGGCGAGGCCGAGAGGCTGCGAGCCATCTACTGGGACGACGAGGGGCACCGCACGCCGGACACGATCGCGGTGTCCGCCCAGCAGCTCGCCGCGAAAGCGGGCTTCGAGATCGCCGAGGACCGGCGGTTCCTCATCAGCGAGCAGACCGAGATCGGCGCGCACAACCCGTTCAGCTCCGAGAAGCTCGGCGTCCTCCTCTCCCTGTTCCGGTACGACGGCTTCGACGAGGCGCTGCGGATGGTCCAGGCGGTGTACGAGGTCGGCGGGAAGGGCCACTCGTGCGGGATCTACTCCTTCGACGACGACCACATCGATCGGCTCGCCCGGCTGGCGCCGGTCAGCCGGATCATGGTTCGCCAGCCGCAGTCCAAGGCGAACGCCGGCTCGTTCACGAACGGCATGCCGATGACCTCGAGCCTCGGCTGCGGCACGTGGGGCGGCAACATCACCTCCGAGAACATCCACCTCAAGCACTACATGAACACGACCTGGGTGAGCCGGCCGACCGCCGAGGATCGACCGTCGGAGGAGGAGCTGTTCGGCGAGTTCTACGGCAGGCCCGTCGACTGATGTCGGTCCTCGAGAAGGCCAGCCTGATCCTGGATGCGGTGGCGGACTCGCCGGAGGATGCCAACCTGACGTCGATCGCCCAGCGGCTCGGCCAGCCGCGATCGTCGACGCACCGCCTGCTGTCCGAGCTCGTGCAGCTCGGCCTCCTCCTGCGTGTCGGGTCTGCCACGTACGTGCCGGGACCGAGGCTCGCGCGCTGGGGCGACGCGGCAGCGGGCAGCGCGGACATCGTTCGCGTCGC
Organism: Candidatus Angelobacter sp.; assembly: GCA_035463095.1. GTDB lineage: Bacteria > Chloroflexota > Limnocylindria > QHBO01 > QHBO01 > JACDBZ01. The sequence continues at coordinate 58,815 of DATHTR010000046.1, forward strand.
GAGGCCGATCATGGTTCGCCTCCGTGACGCCGCCGGCGAGAGCGTCCATCTCTACGTGCGCCAGCGCGATCGCCGCGTGTGCGTCTCCGCCGTCGAAGGCAACTACGAGCTCCGCCACTTCACCGAGGTCGGCAAGCCGCTCCCGCTCTCCGTCGGCGCGTCCGGGAAGGTCCTGCTGGCCTTCGCCGATCCGACCACCCAGGCCCAGGAGCTCCGTCGTGTCGCGCGCCAGCCTCTGACCCCGCGCGCGCTGGCCGAAGCCGAGCTCCGTGCCCAGCTGGAGCGCATCGGTCAGACCGAATGGTCGATGTCGTTCGGCGAGCGCGAAGAGGGACTCGCTGCCGCCGCGGTGCCCATCCGGAACCAGGCCGGCGTGGTCCATGCCGCGCTCTCGATCTCCGGGCCCACCGCCCGCCTGAGCGCCGAACGGTTCGAGGAGCTCCGTGCGGACCTGGCTGCGGCCGCGGCGGAGATCAGTCGCACCCTGGGCTGGACCGCGCCCGGCATCGCCGGCCGGGCTGCCGCCTCCGCGGACGTGCCGGTCAGCCCCGCTGCAGCAGGGCGCTGACCTCCCCGGCGCATCGCACGAGCGGCCCCTTCATCTCCTCGAACCGATCCGCGCCGAGACGAGTGGTCGGCGCCGAGATGCACAGAGCGGCCACGACCCGGTCACGGGAATCGACGATCGCCGTCGCCACCGCCGAGACACCCTCCTCGCGCTCACCGATCGACGTTGCCCACCGTTCGGCGTGGACCTGCTGCAATTGCTCGGCAAGGCGCGGACCGGGCGCGTTCGGCAGCGTCGAACCGTCGTCGACCGCTCGCTTCAGTTCCTGATCCCGGACGTCCGCCGGGGCGAACGCGAGCAGCAGCTTGCCTGCGGCACCGACGCGCAGCGAGAGGGGTCGCCCCAGCTGGATGAACGGGCGGAGCTCGTGCCGGCCCTCGACGGCGGCGATGCAGATCCGCGTGTCGTGGTCCCGCACGTACAGGTGGACCGACTCGCCGAGCTGATCACGCAGGGTGCGCATCGGTCCCTCGGCGACGGCTCGCAGGTCGAAGGTGTCCGCCGCTGCCTCGCCCCAGTACAGGAGGCGCGGGCCGAGCGAGTAGCGTCCGTCCTCCGTCCGGCGGACGATGCCCAGCGCGGCGAGCTCGCCGAGCAGACGGTGCGTCGAGGACTTCGGCATGCCGAGGGCCGATCGGACGTATCCGAGGGTGACCGGCTCCCCGGCACGCCCGAGGCAGTCGATCAGCTCGCTCGCCTTCTCCAGCACGGACATCTTCAGTCGCTCGCGATCACAGGCCGATGGCCTCCGGCAGCCACAACGTCAGCGCTGGCACGTAGGTGATCAGCAGAAGCACGATGAGCATGGCCGGAAGGTAGAACGCCGCGCCCTTGAAAACGCGCTCGACCGGGATGCCGGTCACGGAGCTCAGCACGAAGATCACCCCTCCCATCGGCGGCGTCATCAGACCGATCATCAGGTTGAAGATGATGATCGACCCGAGGTGGAGCGGATCGACGCCGAACTGCAGCGCCACCGGCAGCAGGATGGGCGTGATGATGATCAGCGCGGAGGTGGGCTCCAGCAGCATCCCGAGGAAGATGAGCAGGACGTTGACGATGAGCAGGAACACCCACGGGTTGTCGGTCAGCCCCAGCAGCCCCTCGGCGACCGTCTGCGGCACCTGCTCCCGCGCGAGGATCCAGCTGAGCAGGGCGGACGCGCCGATGATGAGCATGATCTGGCCGGTGATGACGGCCGTGTCGCGGAAGATGACCGCGATGTCCCGGGGCTTCAGGGACCGGTACGACAGGGCCAGCAGGAGCATGTACAGCGCGCCGATCCCGGCCGCCTCCGTCGGCGTGAAGAACCCACCCAGGATGCCGCCGAGGATGATGACCGGCGCCCCCATCGGCGGGAGGGCTCGCACGATCGCCTTCCGGACCGCGGGCCAGCTGTACGGATCGCCGACCAGGTCCGGGCGGCGGCGCGACCAGAGGAAGACGGTGAGCACGAGGGCCGCGGTCATGATGATGGCCGGGATGACGGCCGCGGCGAAGAGCGCCCCGGTCGACACGGCGGCCACCGAGGCATAGACCACCGCCGGGATGCTGGGCGGCATGATCGGGCTGATGAGCGCCGAGCTGGCGCTCAGGCCGACCGAGAACTCGGCCGGGTAGCCCTTCTTCCGCATGTGATTGACCTCGATCGAACCGATGCCCGCGGCATCGGCCAGCGAGGCGCCGCTCATCCAGGAGAACCCGAGGCTGACCGCGATGTTCACGTAGGCGAGACCCGCCCGCAACGGTCCGAGGACGAGCAGCGCGGCATCGTACAGACGATCCGCGATCTCCGTGCGGGTTGCGACGATGCCGACCAGGATGAAGAGCGGGACCGCCAGCAGCGGCCAGCTGTTGATGCCCTGCATCACCAGCCGCACTCCGAGGTGAAGGGTGTAGTCCTCGACGAGCAGGTAGACGAGCGACGGTCCCAGGATCGCGAACGCCATCGGCACCCGCAGGAGGAACAGCGCCAGGATGGCGAGGAGCAGCAGTGGAAGCGTCACGCCGATGCCTCCGCCCGTCCGATGAGGGCGGGCACGTCGACGAGCAGGATGCCGAGCAGCGCCCGCAGGGCGACGAGGCTGAAGCCGACGATCGGGACGGCATTCACGAATCGCAGCGGAAGCTGCGCGGCGGCGGTGACCTGACCGATGTCACTGTCGATGAGCTGCCAGATGGCGTACACCAGGACGAGGCAGGTCACCAGCACGGCCAGATTGACGAACAGCTTGACCGCGGCCAGCGCCCGGCCGCCGAGAACCCAGTCCACGACATGGATGGCGATGTGGCGGTCGTGGGCGGCCAGGTATCCGGCCATCACGAAGGTGGCCCAGACCATCGACAGGCGTGCCACCTCGCCGGTCCACGGCCACGACCCGGGGACGTAGCGCTGTGCCACCTGGGCCAGCACCAGCACCAGGATGACGACGAGGAGCGCGGAGCCGACGATCTGCTCGATCACCCCGATGGCGTGCAGGATCGAGCGCCACGGCTGCCGCGCCGGCAGCAGCTCGGGGTTCGACTCGCCCCCGAGGCCCTCAGCCTCGGCGGGAATCTCGGCTTCGGCGTGCGCGTCGGCCGAGGACGCGACGCGGTCGGGCGGGCGGTCTCCGTCAGGGGCCATCAGGCGCACGTCCTCCTGCGCGCGACCACGAACCGGCCGCGCCAGAACATTCTGGCCGGGTGGGAGCCGACGGTGCCCGGCTTCTCAGCGCGGGCACCGTCGTTCCGAGCCTAGTCGTCCGCGGCGGACCGGATCGCCTCGAGAACGGCGATCTGCTCCTCGGTGAACGCATCCCGCAGGAACGGCTCCGCTCGCTCGCGGAATGCCTCGCGATCGACGTCCTCAACGATCTCCATGTTGCCGCTCTCGCGCCATCCGGCGAGGATCTCCTCCTCGGCTTCGGCAGCGCACTCCGGCTCACGGACCATCGCCTCTTCGGTGGCCGCGGTCAGTGCGTCCTGCTGCTCCGCGCTCAGCTCGTTCCAGACCTCGCCGATGATGACCAGGTTGGAGCTGAGCTGGTGGCTCGACAGGCTGATGTAGTCCTGGACCTCGTCGAGGTTGATGGCCTCGATGTTCGTGATCGGGTTCTCCTGCCCGTCGACGGTGCCCTGCTGCAGAGCGAGGTAGAGCTCCTCGAACGCGACCTCGACGGCCTCGGCGCCCATCGCCTCCGCGTTCAGGAGGAACGTGGGAGACGGCGGGAACCGCATGCGGAGGCCCTGGAGGTCGTCCGGGCTCCGAATCGGCACGTTCGCGGTGAACTGGCGTGCACCGGTGTTCCAGGCACCGAGGATGTGCACGCCCGTCTCGGCCTCGAAGCCCTCCTTGAGCTCGTCCGAGGCCTCGCTGGAGAAGAACCGATAGAGGTGATCGCTGTCGTCGAACACGAACGCGCCGTCCACCACGCTCATCGGTGCGTACACGGCCGCGAGGGCGGATGCGCCCTGGATGTCGATGTCGATGTCGCCCGCGATCACCGACTGGATCCGGTCGGCGTCACCGCCCAGCTGGCTTGCCCCGAAGATCTCGATGGTCAGTCCGACGTCGGCCGCCTCCGCCATCTCCTTGATGATGTTCGCGCCGCACTCAACCTGTGGCTGGCCCTCCTGGTAGCTGTGGGCCAGGGTCAGCTCGACCTCCTCCGGCGCCGGGGCCTCGGACGCCGGCTCCGACGGCTGGTCCGTGGCCGGGTCACTCGCCGCCGGGCTGTCGGTGGGTTCGTCCGTGGTCGTTCCCTCTCCGCAGGCCGTCAACACCAGCAGTGCTGCGAGCACGAGGATGAGGGTCCGGGGTCGCCTGCTCATGGTTGTTCCCTTCCGATGCGCGTTACCGACGAAGGGGCCCGAGGGGGCCGGTGGGCGGATGCTGCCCGTCCGGCTCCGACGAAGCCGAACATGCTGCTGTGTTCCACATAGTTGGACACCGATCTATCATACGGGACAGGAATGGCGTCGGTCAAGATTCTGTCTCGCCGCGGCCGACGCGAATCCACGTCTTTCCGGACGCCGCGCCGCAGCGTTCGAACGCTTCCTGTGCGTCGGCGAGCGGGTACTCGTCGGTGACGATGCGGCCAGGGCTGAGGGAACCGTCCGTGACCAGGTCGACCGTCTCGGCGAAGTCCGTGGGGTGGTCGTACGTCAGCGAGGCCAGCAGCCGCGCCTGCCGCCGGACGAGGGCCTGGGCAGAGATCGCGAGTGGGCGGCTATCGAGCCCGAGCAGCAGGATCGTGCCGCCGACCTCGAGGCGCTCGAGCGCCATTGCCGCCGCCGCCGGGGCGCCGACCGTGTCGACCACCAACTGATACCGTCCCTCATCCGGGACGGGCGCAGCGCCGAGCGTCTCGGCAAACGCGATCCGATCCGGGTTCGTGTCGAACACGGTCACTGCCGATCCGCGGTCCAGCAGGACCTGGGTCATGAGCTGGCCCTGCGCACCGGCGCCGAGCACGAGGGCCGACTGCGGCGTCCACCCGAGGCGGCGGAGCGCGGCTCGGACCACGGTGGCCGGCTCGACGCAGACGAGATCGCGCGGCGCCCCGCGGATCGTCCAGGCGAAGCGGGCCGGGAGCACCATGAGCTCGGCCAGCGCCCCTTGACGGTTCATCCCGACCGACTGGCGTGCGGTACAGGCGGACGTCCACCCGCGCCTGCAGGCCTGGCACGCCAGGCACGCGACGTTCGGCTCCACGACGACCGTCTCGCCGATCCGGTCGGGTGACACCCCGTCGCCGACCGCGTCGACGACGCCGAACGCCTCGTGGCCCATCACCCACGGCGCCGAGGGGACGCTCCAACGGCCGCCGAAGACGCTGAGGTCGGAACCGCACAGCCCGACACCACCGACCGCGATCCGGACCTCCCCGGCGGCCGGCATCGGATCGGGGAGCTCGTCGATCACGACTCGCCCCGGCTCCACCAGCAGCGCCGCCCTCATGCCACCTCCAGGAGCCGGCGCGGATTTCGCACCAGCATCAGCTCGAGATCAGTCTCGGACGCGCCGGCGGCGCGGAGCGCGGGGAGGATGTGCCGCGGGATGGTGTCCATCCGCCAGCGCGGCGCGAACCGGGCACGCCAGGATGGCGGCGTGACGTGGCTGTAGAAGGCGGCGTCGTGCGACAGGACCATGCGGTCGCCATATCCGGCCTCGAGCAGCCGGAGGACCGTGTGCACCCGCCGGTCGTCGGGAAGGATGTGCTCCATGCCGAATCGGTCCATGCCGATCGTCGACCCGTTGTCCATGAGCTCCCTCAGGTAGTCGAGGTCCTCGCTGTCACCCGAGTGTCCGATGATGACGCGATCGAGCGGAACGCCGCGCTCCTCCAGGAAGGCCTGCTGCCGGAGTCCGTTCCGGGTGGACGGGTGCGAGTGCGTGGTGATCGGCACGCCGGTCTCGAGATGGGCGGTGGCGGCCGCCGTCATCACCCGGCCCACGTCGGACGTGATGCCTTCGACGTCGGTCATCACCTTGAGCATGCCGGCCCGAACCGACGTGCCCGCGATGCCATGCTGGATGTCACGCACAAACAGCTCCACCAGCGGCTCGGGCCCCCCGACCGGGCGTCCGGGTCCGTGGAAGGCGAAGTACACGGGCAAGGCGTTGGAGGTGTACCACCCCGTCGATGCCACCAGCCGGATGGGGGTCCGCGCGGCGACCTCCGCCACCAGCTCCACGTCGCGACCCAATCCGGGGACGGTCAGGTCCACCACGGTTCGCACGCCGAGCTCGTGGAGCTCGGCGAGTCCACGGACGGCGGCATCCACCGCACCGGCGCGATCCCACTCCGGGTCCGGCAGGTTGGACTCCAGCTCGGGGTTGCGGACGAAGATGTGCTCGTGAATCAGGGTGACGCCGAGTTCCCGCGCGTCGATGGGGCCTCCGAACGCTTGGATGGCGCCCACGTCACGGCGTCCCGGATGATGTCGGCGTACGCTCGCCGTCGAGGGCGGCGCCTCGCGCCTCGACCCGTCGACGCACTTCGGCAGTCGCGGCGCCGAGCGCCTGGGCCAGGGGCGGGACGGCCCCGGGGGTCCGAGACAGCTTCGGGACCACGGCCGGAACGAGTAGCGGCCGATCGAGCCGCTCGTCATGGACCTCGACGAGCATCTCGCGCGCCCGGAACTGCGGATCGGCCGCGATGTCCGCGATGCTGTTGATGCGGCTGACCGGCACGTGGGCCGAGCGGAGCCGTTCGATGATCTCCTCGGGCGATCGGGATCGGGTCCAGTCGACGATCGCCGCGTCCAGCTCCTCCGAGCGGGCAACCCTGCCCTCGTTCGTCGCGAGCGACGCATCGGCGACGAAGTCGTCACGACCGATCACGCCGGCGAGCACCTGGAACAGGTTCGTGGTGTTCGCCGCGATGCACACCAGCGACCCATCGGCGCAGGGGTAGACGTTGGTCGGCGCGGAATTGTGGGCGATGTTGCCGGTCCGTTCGCGCACCACGCCGTGGTAGGCGTACTCGGGAAGGATCCCCTCGAGCATCGAGAACAGCGACTCGGTGAGCGCGACGTCGACGACCTGCCCTCGCCCCGATGACGCGCGCTCGTGAAGGGCGATCAGCGCGCCGATGACCGCGTGGAGCGACGCGATCGAGTCCCCGAGGCTGAGGCCCACCCGCGCCGGCGGACGGTCCGGCTCACCGGTGATGTAGCGCAGGCCGCCGGCGGCCTCGGCGATCGTCCCGAAGGCGGGTTGGTCGCGCATCGGTCCCGACTGCCCGTAGCCGGAGATGCGGACCACGACCAGCTCCGGGTTGGCCCGCATCAGGTCCTGCGGATCGAGGTTCCAGCGCTCGAGGCGACCCGGGCGGAAGTTCTCGATCAGCACATCGCTCTCGAGCGCCAGCTGCCGGACGAACGCCTGGTCCTCCGGTCGGTGGAGGTCGGCCGCGACCGAGAGCTTGCCGCGGGACTGGATCAGGTGCCAGAGCGAGTCGGTGCCGTCCCAGGCCATCCCCCACTTGCGGAGGGGATCGCCGCGCTCGGGCTGCTCGATCTTGATCACTTCGGCCCCGAAGTCGGCGAAGATCCGGCCGGCGAAGGGCCCGGCGATCAGGGTCCCCAGCTCCAGGACGCGCAGGCCGGCCAGCGCTGGTGTTGTCGAGGCACCGGCCATCGGCTGTCCCGAAGTGTTGGACATGGTTCCAGCATATTGGACCGCTTCCGCAAGGGTCAAGGGAGCTCGCGTCCGCGCCGTCCGGCCGCTCGCGCAAGGACCGATGATCGGGGCGACCAGTTCGTGGGTCACTCGTCGTCGATGTCGACCTGGCGCAGGCGGCGGGTGGCAGGCCTCTCGGCACCATTCCACCCGACCAGGCAGCCGAGGTGGGTGCAGCGCGCCGAAACAGCGTGGACCGCGCCGCCGGGTTCACGGTAGGCGGCGACATCGCGACCGTGCAACCGAACCACAGCGCCGCTGCCGGGCAGCACCTCGGCCAGGTCCGGCTTTCCGCCGAGCCGATCGCCACTGAACCTCCGCGCGACATCGATGTTGGCCTTGACGAAGGTCGGCGCGGCGGCAACGGGTCGCACGCGGGTGGTGTCGAAGGTCGAAGCCAGCTCGGCGTGTTCCACGCGGCCGAGGACCCGGTCGGCGAGGAGGACGCCGGCCGCGGTGCCGTTCGTCATCCCCCACTTCCGAAGGCCGGTGGCGCCGAGGATCCGGTCGCTCCGAGGATCGAGCCGGCCGATGAACGGCAGGCCATCGGTCGTGCGGTAATCCTGCGCCGACCAGCGGTGATCCGGCTCGGCGCCAAGACGTTCGCGGGCATATCGGTCAAGCGCGGCGAAGCGCCCGTCCGGATCGGGCTCGTGCCCGGTCTTGTGCTCCTCGCCAGTGATGATCAGCTTCGTGCCATTCGGGTCGGGATGCGGACGGACCGACCGGGTCGGGTTGTCGACCGACAGGTACATGGCGCTGATCGAGGTCGCGGGCGCGTCCGCGCTGAGCGCGTAGGAGCGACTGACGACCGTCCGCGCGAAGAGGCCCATCCGGTCGAACACCGGGAGCAGCGTCGCGACGACGACATGTCCGGCCCGCAGCATGCCTCGTGCGGTCCGAACGGTACATCGGTCCCCGTCGAGACCCGCGTCGAGGACGCGCGTCTCCTCGTGGATCCGGCCACCGGCGGCCTCGAGGGCCGTGGCCAGCCCCAGGGCGTACCGACGCGGGTGGAATCGAGCCTGCCCGGTGAAGCGAACCGCGGCCGCCACCGGATACGGAAGCGATGTCGTCTCGGTGTACGAGGCCGGGAAGCCGAGCGACACGGCGACCTCGACCTCGCGCTCGACTTCAGCGCGCCGATCGGACTGTTCGGTGTAGGTGACGGCGTCCATCTCGTCGAGATCGCAGTCGATCGCGTGGTCGCCGGCCAGCTGGCGGACGGTGCCGAGACCCAGCTGGTTGAGCTCCGCGTAGGCACGCCCAGCCTCCAGCCCCAGTCGATCCTGCAGTTCGGAGTAGACCAGGCCGTGCAGCGTGGTGACCTTGGCCGTCGTGTTGCCGGTGGTCCCTGTCCCCAGCCTTCGCGCCTCGAGCAGGGTGACGCGTGCCCCACCCTGGGCCGCCAGGAGCGCGACGGTCAACCCGGTGATCCCGCCGCCGACGACCACGAGATCCGCCTCCGAATCGCCGGCGAGCGGGGGACGCCCCTCAGCGTCGCTCGTGGCGATCCAGTACGAGAGGTTGGCATTCGACGGGATCGGCATGCCGCCCAGCGGTGCATGGCCCGTGCCCGGCTGCCGGTGAACCGCCGGCCCAGGGGACCCGTACCATTCAGCGATGCGCGTCCTCGTCGTCGGCGCCAGCGGCTACATCGGTGGCCGCCTCGTCTCCGTCCTCTCGTCCCTGGGTCACGAGCTCGTCCTCATGAGCCGCGACGCGCGACCGCTTGCCGCTCGGTTCCCGGACGCCACGGTCGTGGCGGCAGACCTCCTCGAGCCCGAGTCGCTCGGCCCGGCGCTCGAGGGCGTCGAGGTCGCGTACTACCTTGCGCACTCGATGGGCTCCGGCGAACGCGGCTTCGCCGAGCGCGACCGGCTCGCAGCGCGCAACTTCGCGTCGGCGGCGGCAACGGCGGGCGTCGAGCGCATCGTCTACCTCGGTGGGCTGGGCGACGACGCCACGAACCTGTCGCCGCACCTCGCCAGTCGGCAGCAGACCGGACGCGAGCTGGCCGCGCACGGCGTGCCCGTCACCGAGTTCCGCGCCGCGATCATCATCGGCTCCGGGAGCGCGTCGTTCGAGATCCTCCGCCACCTCACCGAGCGGCTGCCGATCATGATCACGCCGCGCTGGGTGGGCACCCGCTGCCAGCCGATCGGCATCCGCGACGCGCTCGACTACCTCGTCCGGGCGCTGGACCATCCGGAGCTCACCGGCGTGGTCGAGATCGGCGGCCCGGACATCCTCTCCTACGGCGACATGATGCGGACCTACGCTCGGCTGCGCGGCCTGCGGCGCCTGATGATCCCGGTGCCGGTCCTGACCCCCCGCCTCAGCTCGTACTGGGTCAGCCTCGTCTCACCGGTGCCGGCCGGGATCGCGCGGCCGCTCATCGAGGGGCTGCGCAACGAGGTCGTCGTCCGCGATCCGGCGCCGGCCGCCGCCTTCGGCCTCGAGCCGGCGTCCTATGAGCGAGCCCTGCAGCGCGCCATCGACCGGACCGATCGCCACGCGGTCGAGTCCACGTGGTTCGATTCGCTCGACGCGCCGGGCCGCGAGGAGCTGCCGACCATGAGCTCGCACGAGGGAATGATCATCGAGCGGCGACGGCGCCTCGTACCCGCCTCGCCGGACCGCGTGTTCGCCGAGGTCGAAGGGCTCGGCGGTCGGGCTGGATGGCCGTATGGCAACCTCCTGTGGCGCATTCGCGGGCTGCTCGATCGGTTCGTCGGCGGAGTCGGCATGCGCCTCGGCCGCCGATCCCCCACCGAGCTGCGGGTCGGCGACGCGCTCGACTTCTGGCGCGTGGAGGCCGTCGAGCGCCCGACGCTCCTCCGACTGCGTGCCGAGATGCGGGTGCCGGGACGTGCATGGCTCCAGTACGAGGTGACCCCCACGCCGCGAGGCAGCCGCCTGGAGCAGACCGCCTTCTTCGAGCCGAAGGGCCTGCCCGGCCTGGCCTACTGGTATGTGTTGTACCCGCTCCACGGCCTCATCTTCCGTGGCATGGTCCGCCAGCTGGCCGCGCGAGCCGTCGCCGACCGGCAGCCCCCGAACCGATAGCGGGCGAGCGCCGCCTGGCTCAGAAGATCGGGGCGGCCTCGAAGGACGGATCGCCCGCGTTCAGCGCCAGGAGCAGCGGACGTGGCCCCGGCTCCAGGACCGCCGGCCGACAGTTGCGCATGCGGAGCCGCTCCGCGACGGTGAGCGGCAGGTCGAGAGCCGCGGCGATGAGGATGCGCAGCATGCGGCCGTGCCCCACGACGAGCGTCGTTCCGCCAGCACCGTCGAGCGACCTCAGGAACGAGCGGGCGCGATCCGCCACCACGCCGATGGGCTCCATGCCTGGCAGCTCGGCCCCATCTCGACGGCGGGTCACCGCCACCGGGTCGGCGGCAAGCTCGGCCTCGGACCAGCCCTCGTACGGACCGAAGTTCATCTCGTGCAGCCGATCATCGACCTCCAGCAGTGGCGCCTCCGACGACCTCGCCAGGATGGCCTCGGCCGTCCGGGATGCCCTGACCATGGGCGATGAGATGGCTCGATCCCACCTCACCCGCGCAACCGCAGCCGCCAGGTCAGCCGCCTGCTGCTCGCCCCTCGCATTGAGCTCCGCGTCGGTGAAGGACAGCAGTCGCCCCTCCGCATTCCAATCGGTCTCGCCGTGGCGCACGAGGAACAGGCGCGGGTGCTTCATGTCCCGATCGTTCTCTCGACGCCGCAGCGCCGCAACGACCCGATCGTCATGGCTCGCGCGCGCCGACTCCACCTCGATGCGGGGCACGCGCATTCCGGGCACCTTGACGAGCGGCGCACCATGGGATCAGCCACGACGCCCGTCGATGGCACCGACGCCAGGAGGGCACCATGGGCGACAAGGGACCCGGTTCGAAGAGCAAGGGCAAGAAGAAGAAGACGCCGAAGAAGGCCTGATCACACGGGCGAACGCCATGCAGATGAACCTGGGCGCGTTCTCGGTCAGCCTGGCCGTCAACGACCTCGAGGCGTCGCGCGCCTTCTACGAGAAGCTGGGCTTCACCTCGTTCGGCGGAGACGCGTCGGAGAAGTGGCTGATCCTCAAGAACGGCGACGCCATCATCGGCCTGTTCGAGGGCATGTTCGAGAAGAACATCCTCACCTTCAACCCCGGCTGGGACGGGAACGCCAATCCGATCGAAGGCTTCGCCGATGTCCGTGAGCTCCAGCGCGAGCTGAAGGCGCAGGGGGTCGAGCTCACCCACGAGGCGGACGAAAGCACGAGCGGCCCGGCCCACATCACGCTGGTCGATCCCGACGGCAACGACATCCTCATCGACCAGCACGTCTGAGTCGCTCGCTCCCTCCGATCCTCACGCAATGGCTGTGTGGGCTCGGACCGAGTGATGTATAGAGTTCTTGACATCATGTCCGCGGTGCTTTACAGTGCCCATGTCAAGGATTCTGTACATCGGAGCGCCGCCAATGTCGTACGAAGAGAAGGGCCAGTGGGTCTACCTCGCGGCCACCACGATCGCGTACGGGGCGTACGTCGCGCTCATCGCCGGCCGCGCTGGCACGATGCCCCTGACGCAGGTCGACTACCAGCCGCTTCTGCTGTGGACGATCGGGGCGGCGGTCGTCGCATCGATCATCGGTCGCATCGCGATCGAGATCGTCCGACCCAGCGAGTCCCAGCGGGAGGACGTGCGCGACCGCGACATCGGCCGGCGCGGCGAGTACGTGGCCGGCATGGTCCTCGGCGTCGGGATGGTCGGGCCGTTCATCTTCGCCCTCATCGAGGCCGACCACTTCTGGATCGCCAACGCCATGTACCTGGTGTTCGTGGTGCAGGCCATCGTCGGCGCGGTCATCAAGCTCCACGCCTACCGGCGAGGCTTCTGACCGATGGTCCGCCCGACGCGGGTCACGAACGACATCCGTCGGCTGCGCTTCGCGCACGGCGAGATGACCCAGGCCGAGCTCGCCGAGCGGGTCGGCGTGACCCGCCAGACGATCATCGCCATCGAGCAGGGCCGCTACTCGCCGTCGCTCGAGATGGCCTTCCAGATCGCCCGCGTGTTTCGCGTCCCCCTCGACGACGTCTTCCAGTACCCGGCCACCACCGAGAAAGAGGCAACCCGATGACCACCACGACCGAGACCACCCCCCGGCCCGGAGGACGGCTGCCACCGCGACCCGTGATTCGCGCAGCGTGGGTGATCCATCGCGCCATCCATCGGCTCAGCGGCGGGCGGATCGGCCTGCGACCAGTCTCGGAGAAGACGTGGGGCATGATGCGGCTGAAGACGATCGGCCGAAAGAGCGGCCGCGAGCGCTTCGCCATCCTCGGCTACTACGAGGACGGGCCAAACCTGGTCACCATGGCGATGAACGGCTGGGGTGAGCCGGAGCCGGCCTGGTGGCTGAACCTGCAGGCGCACCCGGACACGACGGTCGAGCTCCACGACCGCACCCTCGCCGTCCACGGCCGCGCCGCCACGCCGGAGGAGCGCCCCCGCCTGTGGGAGCTCTGGCGTCGATACGACGGCGAGGACCTCGACGCCTGGGCAGCCCGTCGTCCGGCGGAGACCGCTGTCGTCATCCTCGAACCGCGCTGAGCGCCGCCCGGGCGCGGCGTGCGGCTCGTCGAGCGTGACCAGGCGCGAACGCAACTTCGGTGGGCGAGGCCCTCGCGCAACCGCGGCGCAGCGCCTACGAGGACGAGGGCTGCGAGGCGATCTGGATGAGGTTGCCGCAGGTGTCGTCGAAGACGGCGGTCGTCACCGGTCCCATCTCGGTCGGCGGCTGCACGAAGGTCACGCCCTTCGCCTGGAGCCGATCTGCCTCGGCGGCAACGTCGTCGACCGCGAAGGAGGTCGCCGGAATCCCATCGGCGACCAGCGCCTCCTGGTATGCCCTGGCGGCTGCATGCTGGTTCGGCTCGAGCAGGAGCTCGACGCCATCGGGCGCCTCGGGCGAGACGACGGTCAGCCATCGGAAGTCGCCGGCGGGCAGATCGGTCTTCTTCACGAATCCGAGCACATCGGTGTAGAAGGCGAGCGCCTTGGCCTGGTCGTCGACGAAAACGCTGGTGACGTTGATCCTCATCGGTCCTGCGGTCCTTCCTGCTGCGGCCAGCGCTCCCCGATCGCGAGCAGCGGTGACGTGTCGATGGTGTGGAACTTGTAGCGACCCTCGCGGCGCGTGCGGACCAGCCCGGCCTGCTCGAGGACGTCGAGGTGCTGACTGATCGCCTGGCGCGATGCGCCGATGGCGTGCTTCATGACCAGCCGGCTGCAGATCTCGAACAGGGTCTGGTCGTTGCGCTCGGCGAGCTCGTCGAGGATCGCGCGCCTCGTCGGGTCCGCCAGTGCCTTGTAGAGGTCGCCCACCGCCCGATCATAGGCAAGTCTTTACTTGCCTGTCAATCCGGCCATCCGGCGGCCGGCGACGATGTTGCGAGGTGCATGAGTGCCAGCAACGGTGCTGGCACAGTGCGTCCATGTCACGCTCGGTTCAGCTGCCACAGCCTGACGATCCAGGGGATGTCGAACGCCACGACCCAGAGCAGGTAAACAGACATCAGCCAACCCGACAGAGGGTCCGCCAGGAAGAGCGCGACCACCAGGATGGCAAGCAGAACGGTGAAGCCGAACAGGCCGATCATGGCTCCGTAGGTGCTCCGCATGCGGAAGAGGACGCCGTTCCACAGCTCGTTTCCGAGCATGACCACCACCAACGCGCCGATCGCAGCCACGCGGATCGTGGACTCCTCGACAGTTGCCAGAAGCCGGTAGAGCACGATCGCGTCGATGACGTAGACCACCAGGCCGACGAGGACGAAGCCCCACAGCGGCGGCTCGAACCAGGGATGCCGAATCGTCGGGTACCAGGTCTTCAGGCTGTCACCGGCGAGGACAGTCCCGAGGACCGCCATGCCCAGGCTCAGGCCGATGGCGATGCCGAGCGCAATGGGCTCCATGTCCGAAGGATGATCGTCCGATGCTCGGTGACGCATCGGCCATTCGTCCGCTGCCGCGCGCGACCTTTCGCCTCCGCTGGCGGATGACTCGCTCTGCTAGTGCGGCGGTGGCGTGGCAGTGACCTGGCCCGACTCCATGAGACGCTTGAGGTTCTCGAGGTCGGACTGGAACATGCGGCGAGTCATCTCCAGCACCGGTCCACCCATCAGCAGCTTCATCGCTCCTGATGGATTCAGCTCCCAGGTCCAGTCCACTCGGGTGCCCTCCTCGACGGGCGTGAAGGTGTAGCAGGTGGCGCCACTGCCGCCCCACGACGCGCTCACCTGGCGCAGGGCCACGGCGCGCAGCGGGTCGATCTCGGTCACCTCGAACACGCTCTCCATGGTGCCGATCCCGGCGAAGCCCTTCACCACCGTGCGCCGCCGGCTGCCGACGCGGGGCGGTCCATCGGTCAGCAGCTCCCCGCGGACCGAGTGCTTCGACCACTCCGGGGAGCGGGTCGGGTCGGTGAGGACGGCGAAGACCTCCTCGATCGGGCGCTGGATGGTCACGCTGCAGGCGAATCGACCCACGATGTCCTTCCCTTCTCGTCGGTGCAGGCGGCAGCCGATCCGATCGTAGCCGCGCGGTCAAATGCGAGTCTCCTCGGCATCAGCGCGTCGACGTCACCACCATCGACCGATATCCTGCGTTGGCGATGTCGGGAGTTGCCCTGGAGGCCCTGCCCCCCGCGGCTCGGTCTGCCTGGGCCGGGCTGAGGGACCGGCTGCTCGTGCTCCTCGGGCGCGATCTGGTCGCCGTGTGGGCGCACGGCGGAACCATCAGCCTGGCGGACCCGGCCCATGGTGGCGATCTCGACACGTACGTGATCGTCGCGCGTCGCCCGGTGCAGACAACCGCTCGGCGGATCGAAATGGTCCACGATGAGACCGCGGCCGAACACGGCGTGGAATGGGACTCGTGGTACGTCCTCGCCGATGACGCTCGTGGATCAGCCCAGCCCCGGCACGCGTGGCACGCCGACCGTCGGGACACCTCGTGGGCCATTCACAGGGCGCACTGGCTCGCCGGGCGCCACGCGACACTGCACGGGCCCGACCCGGGCGAGCTGGTGCCGGCACCGCGTTGGGGCGAGCTCGTCTCCGAGCTCGACCGGGAGCTGGAGCACATCGAGCGTCACGTCGTAGAAGGTGACACCGATCCGTACGAGGCGACCTACGCGCTTCTGACCGGCAGCCGCATCCTCCATGCGCTCGCGACGCAGGACGTCACGCTCTCGAAGCGAGCGGCGGGCGCGTGGGGTCTCGAGCACCTGCCGGACCGATGGCATGCACCGCTGCGTGCCGCCATCCGCACATACGAGGGGGCTGGCACCCCCGCTGACGAGCAGCTCCTGTCCGGTCGCATGGCCGACTTCGTGGCGTTCGTCCGCGAGCGACTCCCGCCGACCTGGGAT
>DATHTR010000047.1:0-5620 GCA_035463095.1 Candidatus Angelobacter sp.
ACACACCGGTTCACATGATTTCGATTGCGTGACCCGGGACGCGGATCCGGTGGCTTCGGTCATCGGGAACCGGACGGCATCGGTGGCTTCGGTCATCGGCGTCGGAGGACTGTTCCTTCGGGACATTCGCGTGCCCGGCGGGTTCGTGGGGTGGAGGGATCGAACGCAGGCGGCCGCGCGGGGGTAGTGACAGCATGAGCGACGCCGACGTGCGCATCTCCGAGCTCGAGGTTGGCGAGGGCCGGTACGCGGACCTCGTCGAGCCGGCCGGAGGCGCGCGCGGACCGGCGATCCTCTACCTCCACTGGTTCGATACGGAGGCGCCCGACGGCAATCGACGGCAGTTCCGCGACGAGGCCGTCCGGCTGGCGCGCGAGCATGGCGTCGTGTCCCTCCTCCCGGACGGCCGCTTTCCATGGGCCGAGCCGCCGACCGATGCGGACGCCGACGTCGCACGCATCGGTGCCGAGCTGGCCGCCCATCGCGCCGCGATCGACCTGCTGGCCGCCCGCGACGGCGTGGACGCCGGGCGCATCGGGCTGGTCGGGCACGACTTCGGGGCGATGCACGGCATCGTGCTCGCCGCCGAGGACCGGCGCATCGCGGCGGTCGTCGCCATCGCGGCAACGCCGCGCTGGGGCGACTGGTTCCTGCCGTTCTGGCCGATCAGCGGCGACCGGTACGACTATCTGCGCGCGCTCGGCCCGTTCGATCCGGTCGTCCGGGTGGCCGCGATCGCCCCGCGGCCGATCCTGCTGCAGTTCGCTCGGGACGACTTCTACATCGCGCCCATGAGCGGCCTCGAGCTGCACCGGGCTGCCGGGGAGCCGAAGGAGATCGCCACCTACGACGCCGATCATGCCGTGCGCGCACTCCAGGCACGCGCCGACCGCACTGCCTTCCTGGGACGCGCGCTCGGCTGGCTGGGATGATGGAGGCGTGACCGACCCGATCCTCATCGACGGCCTGCTCGGCGATCCCTCCAGCGTGCTGATCGAGGGCGAGCTCATCGCGGCGCTCGGCGACGGGGGCCGTGCCGCCGCCGGCTCGACACGACGGCTGGCCGGCAGCGGGCTGCGCGCCGTCCCGGGCTTCATCGAGCTCCAGGTCAACGGCCTCGGCGGCGCCGACGTCACCAGCCGGCCGGAGTCGCTGTGGGAGCTGGCGGGGCTCCTGCCGCGTCACGGCGTCACGGCCTTCCTGCCGACCGTGGTGAGCAGCCCTCGGGGCACCGTCGAACGGGTCCTCGAGGCCCTTGCCGGCGGGCACCCGGCGGAGGACGCGGCCGTGCCCCTCGGCGTGCACGTCGAGGGGCCGTTCCTTGCCGAGTCCCGCCGCGGGGCGCACGAGGCCGCCCACCTGCGCGACCCTGACCTCGGCGAAATCGCCCGGTGGGTGGAGGGCGGCGCGAGGCTCCTGACGCTCGCGCCCGAGCGTCCCCGGGCCCTCGAGGCCATCGCCCGGATCGTGGCCGGCGGAGCCGTCGCCGCGGTGGGTCATACCGACGCCGACGCGGCGACCGTGGCCCGTGCGGTGGACGCCGGTGCCCGCTACGCGACCCATCTGTTCAATGCCATGCCGCGACTCCATCACCGCGCGCCGGGAGCGGCGGGCGCCCTGCTCGACGACGGGCGAGTCACGATCGGGCTGGTCGGTGACGGGATCCATGTCGATCCGCTCGTCCTCCGGCTCGCAGCGCGCGTGGCGCCCGGTCGCATCTCGCTCGTCAGCGACGCGGTTGCCGGGCGACTCGGCGAGGCGACCGTCGCGCCGGACGAGAGCGGGGCGGTCCGCCTGGCGGACGGCACGCTCGCCGGAGGGCACTTCGGCCTGGATCACGTGGTCCGCACCTTCGCCGCGGCCGTGGGCTCGATGGATCGCGCCGTCGATGCCGTCACGGCCGTACCGGGCCGCCTTCTCGGCCTGCATGACGGCCGCGGCGAGCTGCGCCCTGGCGGCCGTGCCGACCTCGTGCTGCTCGACGACGGAGGCGCCGTGGCGGCCACCATCATCGGCGGCCGGCCGGCGTACCTCGTCCGTGGAGTGGCGTGGCCATGAGGAGAGCCACGCTCGTCCTGGTTGCGGCGCTCGCCGGGTGCAGCGCCGCCGATCCGACCGTCTCGTCCCACCCGCTGCCATCGGTCACGGACTCGCCGGCGCCGTCCCCTTCGATCCCCGCCGCGGCCGGGTCATCGAGCCCGAGTCAGACGCCGGCCGAGACCCAGAGCCCGACCCCTGCCGCCGCCACATCGTGGGAGCTCACCGCCTTCCCCGTCATCGCCGGCAGCCGTCCGCACGACGTGGCGCCGGCCGCCGATGGCGGCGTGTGGTACACCGGCCAGGGCAACGGCACGCTCGGCTGGCTCGACCCGGACAGCGGCGAGGTGCGTGAGATCCGCCTCGGGGCCGGCTCGGCGCCGCATGGCGTCATCGTCGGCCCGGACGGCGATGCGTGGATCACCGACGGGGGCCTGAACGCGATCCTCCGGGTCGACGCCGCGACCGAGGAGATCACCAGCTATCCGCTCGCCGGCCCGAACGTCAACCTCAACACCGCCACCTTCGACGGCGAGGGCATCCTGTGGTTCACAGGGCAGGGTGGCGTCATCGGCTCGGTCGATCCGGACAGCGGCGAGGTCCGCACGTTGGCGGCCCCGCGGGGCGCCGGCCCGTACGGCATCGCGACCGATCCTGCAGGTGAAGTGTGGTTCAGCTCGCTCGCCGGAAGCTACCTCGGCGCCATCGAACGGGCGACCGGGGCGGTGACCGTGATCGACACCCCCACGCCCGCCGGTGGTGCCCGACGCGTCTGGCCCGACAGCGAGGGGCGGTTGTGGATCACGCAGTGGTTCACCGGCAGCATCGCGCGCCACGACCCGGAGTCGGCAACGTGGCAGGTGTGGGACCTGCCCGGCGCCGCTCAGCCGTACGCGATCTACGTCGACGAGCTCGATGCTGTCTGGGTGACCGACTTCGGCGGCAATGCCCTTCATCGGTTCGACCCGGGCGCCGAGTCGTGGACCACGATGGCGCACGACTCGCAGCCGGCCAACGTCCGGCAGCTGCTCGGTCGCCCCGGCGAGGTGTGGGGCGCCGAGTCCGCGGCCGACCGCCTGGTGGTGGCCCGCCCGGTGCCCTGATCAGCGGCGTCGATGGACGGCGATGAGGATGCCGATCGACTCGTCGCCCGACCCATCCGCGTCCATGGTCTGATCCACCAGCTCGCGGACGCGCCGTCCGAGCGCCTCGAGCTGCTCGGCCGAGAGCCTCGGCGCGAACCGAATCAGCTCGAGCACGCTGTCGGGTCCGGCTTCGATCAGCTCCGATCGAGTCGCGTCCAACATTGCGAGGTGCCCGGTCGTGTCCGGCTCGAAGCTCAGCGTCCACGACTTCCGGGTCGATCGGTAGGGGAACTCTCGAGCCCCGCGTCGACCGCGTCGTGCGTCCTCCCGCGCCAGGAATCCGGTCCGAACCAGGGTGCGCACGTGGTACAGGACCGTGGCCGGATCCTCCCCGAGGTGATCGGCCAGCTGCCGGTTGGTGAGCGCCTCGTCGAGGCACAGCCGCAGGATCCGCAACCGCATCGGATGCGCCAGCGCGCGTGCCTCCGCGCGGGTCGCCTGCCTCCGCTCGATGCCCTGCATGGGTCGATCCTACCAGAGTGATTGACAACTCTCAATCACTTGCGGCAGACTGGCCGCGTGTTCGGCCTTCCCGCCAACTTCTGGCGGCTCTACGGATCCTCCGCCGTCTCCAATCTGGTCGACGGCGTGTTCTTCATCATCGTGCCGCTGCTGGCCGTGCAGCTGACCCAGTCACCGATCCTGATCGCCGGCCTGACCGTGGCGTCGCGGCTCCCCTGGCTCGTCTTCGTGCTCTTCGCCGGGGCGCTCGCCGACCGGCTCGATCGCCGGAACACGATGCGCAACGTCCAGCTCTTCCGGGCGCTGGTGATGATCGGCCTGACCGCCCTGGCGATCGTCGACGCCCTGACGTTACCGGTGCTCTTCGTCGTGGTGCTCGGCCTCGGCATTGCCGAAACGATGTTCGACACGGCGGCGCAGTCGATCATGCCGTCGGTCGTCGACCGTGAGCAGCTGTCGAGTGCGAACGGCAAGCTCTACGGCACCGAGCTGCTGATGAACCAGTTCATCGGCCCACCCCTCGGCGGCCTGCTCGTCGGGGTATCGGTCCCGCTGGCGCTCGGCGGAGGCGCCGTCGGCTACGCGCTGGCGGCACTCGGGCTGACCCTCATCGTGGGGCGCTTCCGGCCGGAGCGCACCGGCCCGAAGACGCGGATCACGACCGACATCGCGGAGGGCTTCCGCTACCTGTGGAACCATCGTGTGCTGCGCACGCTGGCGATCATGGTCGGCGTCATGAACCTCGCGTCGACCGCCGTGATGGCCGTCTTCGTGCTCTACGCCGTCCGTCCCGGACCGATGGGCCTCTCCGAGCCCGAGTTCGGCCTCTTCATGACCACCTTCGCCGCGGGGAGCCTCATCGGCTCGTTCACCGCCGCGCGTCTCGAGCGCCGGTTCGGGCGCGTCCCGCTCCTCTTCACGAGCGTTCTGGTGCTGGGTATCAGCACCATGGTGCCGGGGTTCACCACGAACCCGATCGTCATCGGGGCGGCCTTCGTCGTCTCGGGCGTGTTCATCATGGTCTGGAACGTCATCACCGTCTCGCTCCGGCAACGGATCGTGCCGGACCGCCTCCTGGGTCGACTGAACTCGGCCTACCGCCTGTTCGCGTGGGGAACGCAGCCGATCGGTGCGCTGCTCGGCGGCGTGGTGGCGGCCGCGGTCGGGATGCCGGTCCTGTTCATCGGGGCGGGAGCACTCGGGCTCACGCTGCTCGCGGCGCGGCTCGTCATCACCGAGGACGCCCTGCGCGCCGCCGAGGCCCCTGCCCAGCCGGCCGCGGCCTGAGTCAGATCGCCAGCGACAGCTGCTCAGGGTCAGGGTCCGGCGCGAGCCGGATCCGCCGCCGATCCCGGATGCCGGCTCCGCGGGTGACGGCGGAGAGGCGCGCGGCGATCGGGCCGGCATCGGCCGGCGCTAGGTATCCGCTGCCGCCGGCCGGGTAGAGACGCCGGTACCGCTCCAGCTCCTCGGGCCACTCGCGCTCGAGCACGCCCAGGAAGTGTTCGCGCGTTCCCGCGCGCAGGTTCAGCACGTTCGACCAGGCGTGCGTGGCGCCCGCCTCGCGCGCGGCGCGCAGGACGGCGGCCATCTCGCGGGGCGCATCGGTCAGGCCCGGGAGCACCGGTGCCAGCGCGACGCCGGCCGCCACGCCCACCTCCGACAGCGCGGCGATGGCACGCAATCGCTGCCGAGGGGGAGCGACCCCGGGCTCGAGGCGGCGGCTCACCGAGTCGTCCAGCGTCGCGATGCTGATGCTGACCGTGACGTCGGCCCGCCGCGAGGCATGCGCCAGCACGTCGCGGTCGCGCACCACCAGCGGGCCGCGGGTGATGAGGCTGCTCGGGGTCCGGAAATCGGCCAGTGCCGCGAGACAGCCGCGGGTGAGGCGATAGCGACCCTCGGCCGGCTGATACGGGTCGGTGGCCGCGCCGATGGCGACCGTCTCGCGCTTCCAGGTCCGACGCCGCAGCTCC
>DATHTR010000048.1:0-31739 GCA_035463095.1 Candidatus Angelobacter sp.
GGTGACAGGCCGCACCGGAAGCGCTGCCCAGGTGGGATCGGTCACCTGCAGGTGGGTGACCCGGACGGGGCGCTGCGGATGAGCAGGGTCAGTCGCCGACGACGAGCGTCCCGGTCATGTTCGGGTGCAGCGAGCAGTCGAAGAAGTACTCGCCGGCGTCGAGCGCTGGGATCTCGTACACGACGCTGCCGTCGGTGACCATCTCGCCCTCGAAGAGCTTCTCGGAGCGCGACGCGTCGGTGTAGATGGCGACGTTGTGCGGCATCGCGTCCTCGTTGACGAGGGCCAGCGTGAAGGCCTCGCCGGCAGGCGCCGTCACGGTGACGGGGGCGAATGCCATGTCGACGCTCGTCACGGTCACATCGGCATCCGAGGGATCGACGCCGGGATCGGAGCCGCCATCGGCGCTCGTGCTGCCGCATGCGACGAGGCTCGCAGCCAGCACCAGGCCCAGCACGGGGAGTCGAAGCGTCTGCATCGGTGAACAAACCTCCGGGACGTGCGACGGGTGGGCCGCGATGCGACCCACCCGCGCGATGGATGAGGGATTCAGGCGGCCTGCGGGCGGAACCGGGCCGGAAGGATCGGCGCCACCGAGGCCAGCGCGCTGCGGACGAGGCCCATCGGGCTGCCGTAGACGCGGAAGATGTCGGCGACGACCAGGACCACGAGCGCCGTCTCGATGCCCTTGGCGATGAAGCCGAGGGTGAAGTAGGGGCCCATGACCAGGTAGCCGCCGATCGTCATGAGCGTGTAGCCGAGGAGCCCGACGCGCGGGAACCAGCTGAAGCGCTCGACGATCGGCATCGGGGCCGCGGCGCCGATGACGACCAGGGCCGCGAGGCCGAGGTAGCCGAGGCCGTTGAGCGTGAACAGCACGCCACCCAGGCCGAGGTGGATGTTCGCGGTCGCCAGCGTGAGCCCGACGATGGCGGCGGTGAGGACGAAGCCGAAGGTGCGGCTGCCGAGGAACGAGGCCATTGCGGTGAACCCTCCCAGTGGTGGTCGCGGGCCGGTCGGCCTCGCGTCGTTTCGCTGGGCTCAGTCTCCCGAGCGGAGCAGGCCACGGAATCCGCCATCCGGTGCATCCCGCCGGGGGACATCCGCGGCGTCGTTCCCTCGGCCGGATGACGTAGGCGGCATCGGCCATCCGCGCCGATAGGCGCGGGACCGCGATGGCGTATCCTCCTCCGCGCCGATGACCCGCACCGCGCCCGTACCCGAGCCCGGGACCGACGAGGCGACCATCACGTCGCCGGAGTCGCATGCCCTGCTGAGCCGTGCCGTCGACGAGGCCGCGCGGCTGCTGCAGGCGGACGGAGCAATGGTCTACCTGGTCGACACGGCGACCGGGAACCTCGAGTTCGCGGTGGATGCCGGAATTCGCAACGCCGAGGCCAAGCAGCTCATTCGTGACCTCTCGCTGCCGGTGGGGTCCGGGATGTTCGGGCACGCGGTCAAGACCGGCGAGCTCATCGTCTCCGGCGACTACCGCAACGATCGCCGTTTCACGCACGCGCCGACGGCAGACCGAATCGTGGCGGTCGCGAACATGCGCTCCATGGCGGTGGCGCCGCTCCAGGCCGAGGGGGAGGTGCTCGGCGCGCTCGGCGCCTACTCGTCGCGAATCGACGACTTCGACGAGGCCGAGGTCGCTCTCCTCCGCGCGCTCGCCGACCATGCCGCCACGGCCATTGCCAACCAGCGGCTCATCGAGCGGCTCGCGCGCTCCCAGGAGGAGCTCGCCCGACGGGTCGAGGCACAGCAGATCCTCGCCGAGATCACATCGTCGATCGCCGGCATTCGGGGGACCGACGAGGTGCTGCAGCAGGTCGTGGACGCCGCCCGACGGCTCATCGGCTCCGACGGCGCGCATCTCACCCTGATGTCGGAGAACGGGGCGTACCTGCGGCCGACGGTCGTGGCTGGCGGCAACGACGCCTGGACCGAGGAGTGGCTGGCGCAGCTCGAGTTTCCGGTCGATGGCGGCATCAACGGGCTGGCTGCCGGGCGGAACGAGGTGGTGGCCACCGAGGACTACCTCACCGATCCACGGATTCCGCACGAGGCCGATGACCAGGCCGTCGCCGAGCGCCTGCGCCTGCGTGGCGTGGCCGCTGCTCCGCTGCGCGGGCCGGCAGGGCAGGTCATCGGCACGCTGGCGGTGTCGTTCCCCGAGCCCCATCGGTTCGGCGACGACGAGCTCCAGCTGCTCGCCGGCCTGGCCGACCAGGGTGCCATCGCGATCTCGAACGCGCGCCTGGTGGACCGGCTTTCGAGCTCCGAGTCACGATTCCGCCACCTGGTGACCTCGTCGCCCGACCTGGTCTGGGAGACCGATGCGGAGGGCCGGTTCACCTTCCTCTCGCCGCGGCTCGAGGATCTCACCGGGTGGAACCCGCACGAGCTGCTCGGCCAGCCCTGGGGCTCCATCGTCGAGCAGGAGTCGATGGAGCAGGCGCGGGAGACGTGGCAGCAGCTGCAGGCCGATCCGACGCAGGTTCGCAAGATCCGCTTCCTCCTGCGCCAGCGCGAGGGGGAGCCGATTCCGGCCGAGGTGTACGCCATCGGCAGCGATCGAGACGGCACCTTCACGGGGGCACACGGCTCGATCCGCGACCTGACCGAGTCGGAGCAGCTCCTGGCGCGCCTGCGCACCCAGGCCCGCGAGCTCGAGCGACGCGTGGATGCGCAGCGAACCCTGGCGGAGATGGCCGCCCAGCTCACCTCGCTGCGGGATCCGTCGACGGTCCTGGAGCAGACCCTCCAGGCGGCGGTCCGGCTGCTCCAGGGACACGGTGGCCAGATCGGGATGGTTGCTCGCGACGATGCGGGCGTGCTGCGCTGGGGCGACGGCCATTCCCTGGTGCACGGACGGCTGGTGCCGTTCACCAAGGACGATCACACCCCGGTCGACGACGGCATCTCGGGCCGCGCGGTCACCGAGGGGCGGGCGACGTGGACTGCCGACTACCTGGCCGATCAGTCCTTCCCGCACGACGAGAACTCCGACGCCATCGCGGAGCGGCTGGGAATCCGAGCCGTGATCGCCGCCCCGCTCGTCGACGACTCCGGACCGATGGGGGCCATCGGGGTGTATGCGGAGCGGCCCGGCGTCTTCGACGCGGACGCGGCCGAGCTCCTGGGCCTGCTCGCCGACCAGGCCGCGATCGTGCTCATCAACGCCCGGCTGTACGCCGAGGCCGCCGTCTCCGCCGAGCGTCTGGCGCACCGTGTCGAGGCACAGCGGACGCTCGGCGAGATCGCCGCGGCCATCACCTCGCTGCGCGATCCGTCGGCCGTCCTGGCGCGAACCATCGACGAGGCGAAGCGGCTGTTGAGCGCCGAGCACGTGGTCATCCACCAGGTCCGTGCCGGCTCGGACGAGCTCGCCGACTACCGCGAGGTGTTCGGTGCCGGGCCGGACGTGACGCCCGTCGACGAGGTCACCGTGCACATCGGCCAGGGCGTTGCCGGCCGGGCGGTGGCCCAGGGCATCGTCAGCTGGACGGGCGACTACCTTGCCGACAGCTCGTTCGCCCATACCGACCGGGCCGACGAGTGGATCACGCGCACCGGCTACCAGTCGCAGATCAGCGCTCCGCTCGTCGGCGAGTCGGGAGCGCTCGGGGCCATCACCGCCTACTCGACGCGCCGGGATGCCTTCGGCGACGACGATGCCCAGCTGCTCGGCGCGCTCGCCTCCCAGGCGGCCATCGTGCTCGGCAACGCGCGGCTGTACGAGGAGCTCGAGCGCCGTGTCGAGGCGCAGCGCACGCTGGGCGAGATCGCGACCCGCATCACCGCCATCCGCGATCCGGGCGATGTCCTGCAGCGGACGCTGGACGAGGCCGTCCGGCTGCTCGACGCGGACGGCGGGCGCATCGAGCTCGTCAGCGAAGGTGGTGGGCTGCACTGGGCCTTCGGCCACTCGGCCATCGACCTGCCGATCGAACGCGACGTCGACGCGCCGCCCGAAGTCGGCACCGAGCACGGGGTCTCCGGGCGGGCCGTGGCCGAGCGCCGCGTCATCCGCACCGGTGACTACCTCACCGACGCGGGCTTCCCGCACTCCGACGCGGCCGATCGCTACATCCGTCAGCACGGCATCCGCTCGGTGATCAGCGCACCGATCATCGGCGAGGACGGCGCCATCGGCTCGATCACGGTCCACTCGCAGGCGCGCGACGCGTTCGACGATGCGAACGAGGAGCTCCTCGAGGTGCTCGCCACGCAGGCGGCGATCGCGGTCACGAACGCCCGCCTCTACGAGCAGCTGCGCGAGCGCGTGGAGGCGCAGCGAGCCCTCGCCTCGATCAGCGCCGAGATCGCCTCGCTGCACGATCCGGCCGCGGTTCTGCAGCGCACCGCGGAGGAGGCGATGCGGCTGCTGGCCGCCGACACCGCCATCATCAATCCGCTCGAGAACGACGACACGCTGCTTGGCTGGCCGATCGCCTACGCCCCGTCCGATGGCCCGGCCGACGACATCCCGGTCAGGCTGGGGGAGGGCATCAGCGGGCAGGCGATGTCCGAACGCCGCGTCTTGTGGACCGGCGACTACCTGAACGATCCCGCTTTCACCCACAGTGCGGAGCTGGACGCCTACATCACGCGTCGCAAGATCCGCTCGGTGATGACCGCCCCGCTCGTCAGCAGCGCCGGCGGCCTCGGCGCGCTCACCGTGCAGGCCGAGCGCGCCAACGCCTTCGGGGAGGATGACGCGGAGCTGCTGCGGCTGCTGGCCGACCAGGCGGCGATCGCGATCACGAACGCGCGCCTGTACGACGAGCTCGGCGAGGAGTCGGCCGCCCTCGCCCGCCAGACGGACTCGCAGCGCCGCCTGCTGCAGATCAATGAGCGGCTGCTCTCCACGCTCGATCCGGAGGGGGTGCTCGACCTGATCGCCGATGGCCTGAAGAGCGTCGTCTGGTTCGACTATCTCGGCGTGTACCGCGTCGACCACGAGGACGGCCTGCTCCACCCGGTCCTGGCGCGGGACCGGAACGCTGCGGCGGTTCTCGGCTACCCCATCCCCCGCGGCAAGGGAGTGACCTGGTGGAGCGTGGAGCATCGGGAGCCCGTTCTCCTCAACGACGCCCTCGGCGACCCCCGCGTGATCACCATTCCCGGCACGCCGGACGAGGAGGAAGCGATCATCATCGTGCCGCTCGTGAGCGGCGAGGATGTCATCGGCGCCATGAACATCGCGCGTCGAGGCGGCGCAGAGGTCGCCTTCACCGATGCCGACTTCGAGCTCGTCCAGCTCTTCGCCGGTCAGGCGGCCATCGCGGTCACGAACGCCAGGCTGGTGGAGCAGCTGCGGGAGCGCGCCGACGCTCAGAAGAGCCTCGCCGAGATCGCCGCCCAGATCGCCGCCCTCCACGACCCGACCACCGTGATCCAGCGCGCCGTGGCGGATGCGGCGCGGCTCCTGCGGGCGGACCGGGCGCAGATCAACCTGGCCATGGAGGATGGCGCGCACCTGGACCGTCCGATCGCCGCGGCGCCCACGCCGCCATCCCCGGACGACGTGATGGTGCCGATCGGCTCTGGCATCGCCGGCACGGCGGCTGCCGAGAAGCGCGTGCGCTGGACGGGGGACTACCTCGACGACCAGGCGTTCCCGCACGACGAGGGCGATCGTCGCATCGAGGCGCAGGACATCCACTCGATGATGTCGGCGCCGCTGCTCGGGCCGGATCGGCTGATCGGGACGATCACGGTGCAGTCCACCGCCCGAGGAGCCTTCGGCGCGGACGACGCGGAGCTCCTCAAGCTGCTCGCCGACCAGGCCGCCATCGCGATCACGAATGCCCGGCTGTACGCCGAGGTGGAGGAATCCGAGCGACGCTACCGGCACCTGGTGGACAACTCCCCGGACATCGTGTGGGAGGTCGACGCCGAGGGTCGCTTCACCTTCTTCTCGGAGCAGCTCGAGGCGAAGACGGGAATGAAGCCGGAGGACCTGCTCGGGAAGCCGTTCGCCGCCGTGCTCGGCTCCCCGGAGACCGCCGACGCCACCGCCGAGGTATGGGAGAGCCTCCGGACCGACCCCGATCGCGGGTACCGGATCAACGTGGAGCTGCCGCTGCCGGACGGACGGCTCGCGAAGACCGAGGTCACCATCACCGGCACCGTGGTCGACGGCAGGTTCGCCGGCGCGCACGGGTCCGTGCGCGACATCAGCGAGCGGGAGCGGCTCGAGGGCGACCTGCGCTCGCAGGCGGCCGAGCTCGCCGCCAGCCAGGAGCGCGCGCACCTCGCGCGTGAGCTGCACGACTCGGTCACCCAGGCGCTGTTCAGCATGGGCCTCACGCTGCGCACGCTCGAGCTCCTGCTCGAGTCCGACCCGGACCAGGCCCGCACCAAGCTGGTCGAGCTGCGCGAGCTCCAGAAGGACGCCCTGGCCGAGATGCGGACCCTGATCTTCGAGCTGCGGCCCTCGTCGCTGGAGAACGACGGCCTGGTCCAGGCGCTTCGCACGCATGCCACGGCGGTCCAGCGACGGACGGGGTTGACCATCGTGGTCGACGCCGAGCCGATCGAGCGCCTGCCGCTCGCGGCCGAGGAGGCGCTGTACCGCATCGGTCAGGAAGCGCTCCACAACGTGGTCAAGCACGCGAACGCCGCGAACGCGACGATCCGCATCGTGCAGGACGGCCGGCACGTGCGCCTGTCCGTGAATGACGACGGCGCCGGCTTCGATCCCGACGCGGTGCCGCGAGGCCACCTGGGCCTGATCGGGATGCGCCAGCGCATCGAACTCGTGGGCGGCGAGCTGCGGGTCGAGAGCCGGCCCGGGCACGGAACGCTGGTGGAGGCCGCCGTCCCGGTCGTCGGGGCGCCGGAGGCCGAGCAGGAGCCCGCGTCGGCCGAATGACGTAGGCCGTGGTGGGCCATCCGGCCACTAGGCCGCGGCGCGGCGCGGCGCGTAGGCTCGGGACATGCCCCGCCCGCCCGCCACCACGACCGCTGCCCCCTCGGTGGTGATCGTCGATGCGGACCGTCGAGTTCAGGCCAGCCTGGCCGATCTGCTGGGCGTGGCGGGCGAGGTCCGAGTGGCGGGGGTCGCCGGCGACGTCCGGGCCGCCCTGGAATGCGTCGAGCGGGTGCGGCCCGATGCGGTCCTCGTCGATCCGCGGCTCCCCGACGTCGAGGCCGGGATGGCCCTGGTCGGGGGCCTGCAGCGAGCGTGGCCCGGCGTCCGCATCGTGCTCACCGGCTGGGGTGACGTGACCGGACACGGGATCGGCCCGGGCGCCGACCTCGCGTACGTCAGCAAGACGGCCAGTCCGGAGGCATTTGCGGAGGCCATCGTGGACGCCTGCTGCCCGAGCGGCACGCGCCCCTAGAGATCCATCGCGTCGCGGATCGATCCCAGGTCGGGCGCCACCGGCGTCAGCGTTCCCTCGTCCGCCTGCACCGCGTCGGGGTCCTTGAGCCCGTGACCGGTAAGGACGCAGACCACCACCTGGTCCGGGCCGATGCGCCGCTCGGACGCGAGCCTGCGCACCCCGGCGACGCCGGCCGCCGATGCCGGCTCGCAGAAGACGCCTTCCGACTGCACGATCAACCGCTGCGCCTCGAGGATCTCCTCGTCGGCGACCGTCTCGATCAGCCCGCCCGACTCGTCGCGCGCCGCGACCGCGCCATTCCACGAGGCGGGGTTGCCGATGCGAATGGCGGTGGCCACCGTCTCCGGCGACTCGATCGGCTCGCCGCGGACGATGGGCGCCGCGCCCTCCGCCTGGAAGCCGAGCATGCGCGGTAGCTCGTCCGCGGTCAGGCGGCCCGCCGACGCGAACCTGCGGAATCCGCGCCAGTAGGCGGTGATGTTGCCGGCGTTGCCGACCGGCAGCGCCAGCGCGTCCGGGGCGCGACCCAGGGTGTCGACGATCTCCCAGGCCGCCGTCTGCTGGCCGGCGAGCCGGTCGGGATTGATCGAGTTCACCACCACGGCCAGCCCCTCGTCCCCCAGCCGCCGGACCGCCGCCAGCGCGGCGTCGAAGTTGCCGTCGACCATGACCAGTCGCGCTCCGGCGGCCAGTGCCTGGGCGAGCTTGCCGCGGGCCACCTTGCCGGCAGGCAGGATCACGTGGCACGGCAGGCCTGCGGCCGCGGCGTACGCCGCGGCGGAGGCCGAGGTGTTGCCGGTCGAGGCGCAGACCACCGCCCGCGCACCCGCGGCGACGGCCCGGTTGACCGCCAGGACCATCCCGCGGTCCTTGAACGACCCGGTCGGGTTCGACCCCTCGACCTTCAGGTGGAGCTGGCGCAGCCCGAGCTCGGCGCCCAGCCGGCGGGCGTGAATGAGCGGGGTGTCTCCCTCGCCGAGGGTGATCGGGAACGTCTCGCCGGCGGCGGCAAGGAGGTCGCGGTAGCGCTCGAGCAGCGGGATCGGGCTCACGCGGCGGAGTATACGGAGCGCGGGCTCTCCCGCCGGACCGGGTTCGAGAGGGTAGACTCCGGCGCCGTGCGACGCATCATCACCGCCGCCATGCCCCCACGGCTCGGCACTGGCTTCCGCTGGTTGCTGGGCTCCTCGTGGCTGACCAACCTCGGCGACGGCATCGCCATCGCCGCGGGGCCTCTCCTGGTGGCATCGCTCACCGACGATCCGGCGCTCGTCGCCTCCGCAGCGCTCGTGCAGTGGCTGCCGGCCCTGCTCTTCGGCCTCTACGCCGGCGCGCTCTCCGATCGCCTGGATCGGCGGTTGATCGTGGTGAGCGTGAACCTGCTGCGCGCTCTGATCCTGGGCATCCTGGCTGCGACGATCCTCAGCGGCACGGTGTCGATCGGCCTCGTGCTCGGCCTGCTGTTCGTGCTGGCGACGGCCGAGGTGTTCGCCGACAACACGACGAACACGCTGCTGCCGATGCTGGTCGCGCGCGACGATCTGGCCATCGCCAACGCCAGGATCCAGACCGGCTTCGTGACGCTCAACCAGCTCGCCGGCCCGCCCCTCGGCGCCGCGCTCTTCGCCGCCGGGATGGCACTCCCGTTCATCGGCCATGGCGTGCTCGTGGCTGCCGGCGCGCTGCTCGTCAGCCGCATTGCCGTCTCCTCCTCCGACCTGGCGGCCGCCGCGCGATCCCGGCGCATCCGACACGACATCGCCGAGGGGCTGCGCTGGGTCCGACATCATCCCGCCGTTCGGACGCTGGTGCTCACCATCTTCGCGTTCAACATCACGTTCGGAGCGGCGTGGGCCGTGCTCGTCCTGTACGCGACCCAGCGCCTCGGGCTCGGCGAGATCGGCTTCGGGCTGCTGACCACCGTGATGGCCGGCGGTGGCCTGCTCGGGACCGTCGCCTACGGTTGGATCACCCGGCGCGTCAGCCTGGCCGACATCATGCGCATCGGCCTCGTGATCGAGACCGTCACGCACCTGGTCCTGGCGATCACCACGAACGCCGCCGTGGCCATGGCCATCTTCTTCGTGTTCGGCGCCCATGCCTTCGTGTGGGGCGTCACGTCGGTGACGATCCGCCAGCGGGCCGTCCCCACCGCGCTCCAGGGCCGGGTCGGCAGCGTGAACCTGGTCGGCACCTACGGGGGGCTGGTGCTCGGATCGGGCATCGGCGGGCTCATGGCCCGCAGCCACGGGGTCACGGCGCCGTTCTGGTTCGCCTTCGTCGGCTCGGCCATCTTCCTGGTCCTCATCTGGCGCGAGCTGCGCCACATCGCGCACGCCGACGAGGAGGGTGCGCTGGCCGACCCGGCGATCGACCGATGATCAGCGCTCGGTCAGCGCCTCGCGGATGATGCGGGCCTGCTCCACCGCGTGCGCGGCCGGATACCCTTCGGCCGGCCGGGAGCGCTCGGGTCGCGAGATGTCGCCGAGCGGGATCTTGTACGGCACCAGGTGCCGGATGCGCGGGAGGACGAACTTGCGTGCGCCCATGTTGCGCGGCTCCTCCTGCACCCAGGCGAAGGACTCGATCCTTGGATAGCGGTCGACCACGGCCTGGAGCTCGTCGGTCGGGAACGGGTAGAGTCGCTCGACGCGCACGATCGCCACGTCCCGAGCTGCCTTCTCGAAGTGATCGGAGCCGATGAGGTCGTAGTAGACCTTGCCGCTGCACAGCAGCAGGCGCCGCACCTTCGCGGATGCCCCGTCGTCGCCGGCCAGGCGCGGGTCGTCGACGACGGCTCGAAACGAGCCGGTGCTGAGCTCCGACGGGCGAGAGGCGGCCTGGGGCAGGCGGAGGAGCGACTTCGGCGTCATCACCACCAGAGGCCGAGCGTCGTGGTGACGCGCCTGGCGGCGCAGGAGGTGGAAGTACTGGGCCGGCGTGGTCGGATACACGACCCGGATGTTGCCCTCTGCGCCGAGCGCGAGGAATCGCTCCAGCCGCGCCGAGGAGTGCTCGGGGCCCGAACCCTCGTACCCGTGCGGCAGGAGCAGGGTCAGGCGTGAGGTCTGGCGCCACTTCGCCATCCCCGAGACGAGGAACTGGTCGATGATGATCTCCGCCCCGTTCACGAAGTCGCCGTACTGCGCCTCCCACAGCACGAGGGCGTCGCGCGCGGCCACCGCGTAGCCGTACTCGAAGCCGAGGCAGGCGTATTCCGACAGCGGTGAGTTGTGGATCTCGAAGCTTGCCTTCGCGTCGGGTAGATGCTGGAGCGGCACGTGGAGCGCTCCGGTCGTCGCGTCCCACAGCCCGGCGTGGCGCTGGCTGAAGGTCCCGCGCACGGTGTCCTGGCCGGTGAGCCGGATCGGTGTTCCCTCGACCAGCAACGTGGCAAACGCGAGCTGCTCCGCGTGGCCCCAATCCACGCTGGCCGCGTCCGCGTCGTCGAGGCCGGCGGCGCGCCGCTCGAGCTGCTTGCCGAGCTTGGGATGAACGTTGAACCCGTCGGGGACGGCGCCGAGCGCGGCATTGAGCGTGCGCACTCGTTCGAGGTCGACCGCCGTCTCGGGCTCGCCGATCTCCTCCGGCGGGATCGCTTCCGATCCCCGGTCGAGCTCGCCCTCGCCCTCCTCGGTTCCCTTGCGCAGCGCGGCCTGGTGCCCGGCGAGTTCCCGCTGGGCGGCCTTGACCTTCTTCTCGGCCTCGTCGTGCCCGATGACGCCGGCGTCCACGAGGATCGCCTGGTACAGCTCGCGGACGCTCGGATGCTCGGCGATGGTGGCGTACATGCCGGGCTGCGAGTACGCCGGCTCGTCACCCTCGTTATGCCCGAAGCGGCGGTACCCGACGAGGTCGATGACCACGTCATGCCCGAAGCGCTCGCGGTACATCATCGCCAGGCGCGCGGCCGCGAGGCAGGCTTCGGGATCATCGGCGTTGACGTGGATGATCGGGGCGTCGAAGCCCTTGGCCAGGTCGGACGAGTAGTCCGTGGAGCGCCCTTCTCGCGGTGCGGTGGTGAAGCCCACCTGGTTGTTGGCGATGACGTGCACGGTGCCGCCGGTCGTGTAGCCAGGGAGTCGCGCAAGGTTGAGCGTCTCGGCCACCACGCCCTGGGCCGCAAAGGCCGCGTCCCCGTGGATGAGCACCGGCAGCGTCGAGGCCGCGTCGAGCGACACGGTCGCACCGGAGCGATCGCTCTGGTCGGCACGTGTCCGTCCCTCGATCACCGGGTTCACGGCCTCGAGATGGCTCGGGTTCGGCGACAGGACGATCTTCACCTCCGAATCGTCGGCGGCGAGATACGAGCCCTCCGCCCCGAGGTGGTACTTCACATCGTCGGAGCCACCCTTCGGCGACGTGGGCGCCTCGACGCCGGCGCGGCCGGCCTCGAACTCCGACAGGATCGCCTCGTAGCTGACGCCGACGACATGGGCCAGCACGTTGAGCCGCCCGCGGTGCGCCATGCCAATGAGCACCTTCCGCGCGCCCTGGTCCGCGGCGTCGCCGAGGATGACGTCGAGCATCGGCACCATGGCGTCCAGGCCCTCGATGCTGAACCGCTTCTGCCCGAGATACGCCCGATGCAGGAATCGCTCGAGCGCCTCCACGCTGATGAGCCGCTCCAGGAGCGCGACCTGGTCCTCGGCCTCCATCGGGCGCCGATGCTCGCCGGACTCGATGACCTGGCGCAGCCAGACGCGCTCCTCGTGAAGGCCGATGTGCTCGACCTCGTACGCGATCGCGCCGGTGTACGTCTCGCGCAGGTGGGGGAGCGCCTCGGCCAGCGTGGCGCCGGGAACGTAGATGCGCAGCAGGTCGGACGGCACCTGGGCCATGAGCTCCGGGGTCAGGCCCAGCGGCTCCGGGTCGAGAGCGGGATCGCCGGGGGGCTCCGACCCCAGCGGGTCGAGCCGGGCGGCCATGTGGCCGAAGTGGCGGTACGCCTTCACGAGGGCCATCCCTGCAGCGACGGCCCTCAGCTGGTCCGACGAGACGGTGGCGGAGTCCCCGGCATCGGCGGTCGGCGCTGGGGCACCGGCGGACTCGGCCGCGGAGGGCTGACCCGCATCCGACGGTGGCGGCAGGGCGTGGGCGCCGGTCGCGGGCGGAGGCTCCGCGTCGGCGGCGCTGCCCTCCTCCCCCGGCTCACCGGCGTCGAGCGAGGCGAAGACATCGGTGTAGAAGCCGTCCTCGCCGGCCAGCAGGCGCTCGACGCGCTGGAGGAAGAGTCCCGACTCGGCGCCCTGGATGATGCGATGGTCGTACGTCGAGCTGATCGTCATGCGGCGCGCGTCGCCGACGGCGCGGATCGTCCCGGTGGCGACGATCGTTCCCTGGCCTGGCATGAGCCGCGGCACGCTGGCGGTCGTTCCCAGCGTCCCGGGGTTCGTGAGCGTGATCGTGGCGCCGGCGAAGTCGTCCGGCGCGGCCTTGTTCGTCCGGACCTTCTCGACCAGCTCCTCGTACCGAGCGTGGAAGGCGGCGAAGTCCATGCCATCGGCCCCCTTGATCACCGGGACCATCAGGAAGCGGCTGCCGTCCTTCCGCTCGACGTCGACCGCCAGGCCAAGGTTGATCGCCCCGGGGTCGAGCCGGTAGGCCTGGTCGTCGATCTCGGTGAATGCGTGGCTCATCGAGCGCTGCTCGGCGGCGCCGAGCACGATCGCCCAGCCGATCAGATGCGTGAAGCTGACCTTGCGCGGCTCGATCCGCCCATTCAGCTCCCTCCGTCGCCGCTCCATGACCGCGGTGTCGATCTCGCGGAAGCTGGTGGCGGTCGGCACCCCCAGGCTGGCCGTCATGTTCTGCGCCAGGCGCGCCGCCGGGCCCTTGATCGGCGTGGCGCCATCGGGGACCGGGGTCGCAGCCTTCGCTTCGACCGCGGGCTCCGGTGCGATCTCCGCCTCGGGCTTCGCTGCTGTCGCCGCCGGCGCGGTCGCCGCTGCCCCGGACGTCGAAGATCCGGACGCGTCCGGGGTGGATGCCGGCGCGCCGTTGCCCGTTCCGTCGCCCGATGCGGCGACCGGCTCGAACCCGCCGGCGCCGGAGTCGAACAGGGACCGCCACTCCGGATCGACGCTGGCGGGGTCGCGCCGGTACCGCTCGTAGAGGTCGGCGACGTACCCGGCGTTGACCAGGTTCAGCGCATCGGTCGGGTCGTTCGAGGGCATGTCGCCCTCAAGGATAGGGCGCCCGTGCCGACCCTGCGAGGCGAGCTGGCCTCAGGTGACCTCTGGCTCGTCGCGACCGCCGCCCAGCACGCCGCGCAGGAGGATCACGGCGCCGATGGCGATGATCGCGGCCGGCAGCACCCACTCGGGCAGGCCGACGTCGAACCCGCTCAGCCCGATCATGCCCTCGAAGAAGAGGAAGCCCACCGCGAAGAAGGCGAGGCCGCCCAGGAATCCCCAGAACCCGCCCCGCATCGCGCCGGCATCGCCCCGCCGCAGGCCCCACAGCATCATCCCGAGGCCGCTGGCGGCAGGGCCGACCAGCGCCCAGGCGTAGGCCCACGTCTGCCAGTTCCCGGTGGACTCCTGGTAGAGCAGCACTGCGCCGGCGGTGGTGACCACGGTCCCCATCACCACGATCGGCGCCTCGGTCAGGACGAACAGGCCGACCAGCAGGATCGCCACGCCGATGGCGAGGATCCACAGCGGCCACCCCAGATCGCCGAGGCCGATATCGACCATCTGGCCGGCGAACAGGATGAGGCCGACGATGACGAGGATGGCGCCGAGGACGAGTCCCGGCTGGGCGGGCGACGACTCCCGCCCGGAGGAGGTTGGCTCGGTCATGGTGCGATCGTACGCCCGGGCGCAACCGACGCCGTAGGATGGGAGCCGATGGACCTGAACGCCGACCTCGGCGAGAGCTTCGGCCACTGGACGCTCGGCGACGACGGCGCGCTGGTGGCGCATCTGACGAGCGCGAACCTGGCCTGCGGGTTCCACGCCGGCGACTTCCGGGTCATGGACGCGACGGTGCGCCTGTGCCGTGATGCCGGGGTGGCGGTCGGAGCTCAGCCCGGCTACCCGGATCTGCTGGGCTTCGGCCGGCGGCCACTTCCGTTCGAGCCGGAGGAGGTGACCGCCATGGTCCGCTACCAGGTCGGCGCGCTCGACGCGTTCTGCCGGGCCCACGGCCTCGAGATGCAGCACGTGAAGCCGCACGGCGCGCTCTACAACCGGGCCGCCGCCGATCCCGCACTGGCGACCGCCATCGCGCAGGCGGTGGCCAGCTTCAGCCGCGAGCTCGCGCTGTTCGGCCTGGCCTCGTCGGAGCCGATGCGCACCGCGGCGGCCGATGCCGGCCTGCGCTTCGTGCCGGAGGCGTTCGCGGACCGCCGCTATCTGGCCGACGGCTCGCTCCAGCCACGGAGCGTCCCGGGCTCCCTGCTCACCGACCCGGACGAGGCTGCCGCGCAGGCCGTCTCGATCGCGACCGACGGTGCGCTGACCGCGGCCGATGGATCGCGAGTGGTGCTCCGAGCCGAGAGCATCTGCTGCCATGGCGACACCCCCGGCGCGGTGCAGATCGCCGCCGCCGTGCGGCTCGCGCTGGAGGGAGCGGGCGTCCGGGTGGCCGCCCTCGGTGCGGCGTGATCAGGCCGTTCGGGGATCGATCCATCCTCGTCGAGGTCGACGGTCCCGAAGCCGCCCACTCCCTGTCTGCCTCCCTCGTCGAGCATCCGATCGACGGGGTCGAGGCCGCGATCCCCGCGCTGGCATCCGTCCTCGTCGAGCTGGCCGACACCGCGATGAGCCGCGGCGACAGGATCGCCGAGGAGCTCACGGGCCGCCTCGGCGTGCTCGAGCCGGCACTGTCCTCGGGACGGATGCGGACGATCCCGGTGGCCTACGGCGGCAGGCACGGCCCGGATCTGGACGCCACGGCCGAGCTCCTCGGCATGTCCGCCGGCACACTCGCGGCACGCCATGCCGCGACCGAGGTGCGCGTCCTGTTCTGCGGCTTCGCCCCCGGGTTCGCATACCTCGGGGATCTGCCGGCCGAGCTCCACGCGCCGAGGCTCGCCACTCCGAGGACGCGGACTCCGGCGGGCTCGGTGGCCCTCACCGGTTCGATGACCGGCATCTACCCGGCCGAGCTGCCGGGCGGGTGGCGCGTCATCGGACGCACGCCGCTGGTCCTGTTCGACCCGCATCGCGACCCGCCGTCCTACCTGGCGCCGGGGGACACCGTACGGTTCCGGCCGATGGATGCCGGCGACTGGCCCGACGCTCCGGTGACGGCAGACGACTGGTGAGCATCGAGGTCCTGGAGCCCGGGGTGCTGACGACCGTCCAGGACCCGGTCGGGCGGCGATCGTGGCGGCACCTCGGCGTGCCGGTCGGGGGCGCCGCCGATGCGTACAGCGCGCGGCTTGCGAACCGCCTGGTCGGCAACCCGGACGGCGGCGCCCTGCTGGAGATGGCGCTCGTCGGGGCCACGCTGCGGTTCGGCGCGGCGGCCATCGTGGCGCTGACCGGCGGACTCGAGGCGGCGATCGGGGGGATCGCGCTTCCTCGGGGGCGAGCGCGCCGCGTTCGGGCGGGAGCGGTGCTCGCGGTGCGGGAGGGTCGGGGCGCCCGAGGGTACCTCGCCGTCGGCGGCGGCATCGACGTGCCAGTCACTCTCGGCTCGTTCTCCACCGAGCTGCGCAGCGGCTTCGGCGGACTCGAGGGCCGGGCGCTGCGAGCCGGAGACCGGCTCGAGCTCGGCACGACTCCGGGAGGGCCGACGCGTCGGAACGGGACGCTCCGCGATTCGGAGGCACCGGTACGGATCGTCGACGGCCCGCATCCCGACGCGCTCGGCGCGCTGACCGGCCAGGCGTTCACGGTCGGTCAGCAGGCGGACCGCATCGGCGTTCGGACGAGCGAGGGGATCGAGGGCGGAGGCGAGGTGCCGTCGATGGGACTGCCGCTCGGCGCGATCCAGCTGCCGCCGGACGGCCGGCCGATCGTCATGCTGGCCGACCGCCCGGTGACCGGCGGCTACCGCGTCCCGGCGGTCGTCATCGCCGCCGACATCGGTCGGGTGGCGCAGCTGAGGCCCGGCGACCGGATGCGGTTCGCATCGGTCTCCCTGGCGGAGGCCCGGGCCGCGTGGGCCGAGGCAGAAGCAGAGCTCGCCGCCCTGGAGCCGCTGTCGGTCGACGAGCGGGAGGACGGCGAGCTCGGATGGATCGGCTCACACTCGTGACGTGAGCCGCCCGATTCAGGCCTGCGGGGCCTGCGGAGCGTTCTGCTCCTGCGGACGGAAGACGAGGCGCGCGGCGCCGTCCTCCTGGGCCACGTCGATCGCGGCGTCCTGGAGCGGCGTCGCCAGCTCCGGGGCGACGTAGACCTTCAGCCCGTCCTGCTCGGTGACCTGGTCGCCCTCGGCGGGCGCATCGGTGAAGCCGAGGCCGATGGTGACCTCGCCGGGCTCGGCGGACTCGGGAAAGACGCGGACGCCGTACGTGTCGGGGACGTCCTGCCCGTTCCGAAGCTCAGTCAGGAGGGCGGCAGCGCCCTGGGTGACCTGAAGCATTCGAGATTCTCCTTGCAATGGGTGAACCCCAGAACGCCGCAAGACCGATACCAGCCCTGAGCGCGGTGTAGCCTCGGGGCATGAACGATCGGGAGAGCGAACGCCGTCGGACGCGGGCCGAGCGGTACCGTCTCGTGGCCGAGATCGAGGCCATCCTCGACGGCCCGACGACCTTCCTGGCCGTCGTCTTCGCCGTGATCCTCGCCGTCGAGCTCATCCTCCAGGCGCAGGGCTCCGAGGTGCCGGCCGTTCTCGGCTGGCTCCAGCTCGGGATCTGGGGCGTATTCATCGTGCACTTCCTGCTCGGAATCACCATCAGCCCCGATCGGCTTCGCTACCTGCGCCGCAACTGGCTCACCGCCATCTCGCTCGTCATCCCGTTCCTGCGGGCGTTCCGGGCGCTCCGCGCGGTCCGAGCCCTGCGCGCGCTCAACTCCGTCCGCGTCGCCGCCGGCTTCAACCGGCTGGCCCGATCGCTGCGCGGCGTGCTGGCCTGGACGCGGGCGGGGTATGCGGCTGCCCTTGCCGCCACGGCCGCGCTCCTCGGGTCGGCCGCACTGCTCATGTTCGAGACGGAGGCGCCCGACTCCCAGATCACCGACTACGGGGAGGCGCTGTGGTGGGCCGCGGCCACGCTGACCACCGTCGGGGCAGCGTCGGAGCCGGTGACGATCGGCGGGCGGATCGTGGCGTTGATCCTCATGTTCGGCGGGCTCGTCCTGCTCGGCTACGTCGCCGGCGTCGTGGCGGCCGTGCTCTTCGGTCCACCCCGCGATCCTCGCCGTCCGCGGCCGGCCGCGGATCGCTAGCGCGGCTCCCCGTCGTCCCAGCCGACGACGTTGCGAAGCGACGAGGCTCGGTCGCCGGACGGGGCGTCGCCGATGACCGAGAGGCTGCCGTCG
The DNA here is from genome assembly GCA_035463095.1 of Candidatus Angelobacter sp. Taxonomy (GTDB): domain Bacteria; phylum Chloroflexota; class Limnocylindria; order QHBO01; family QHBO01; genus JACDBZ01. The sequence goes on from DATHTR010000048.1 coordinate 17,801, forward strand.
GTCTCGAGCACCACGGCGTGGACGTCGGCGACGCTCGCGAAGCCCTGCTGCCGGACCGCCTGGAGCACCTCCGCCTCGCTGATCCGCTGGGAGCGCAGTGCGTCGTCGAGCTGCCGGCCGCGGTGGACGAGCAGGGTCGGCTCGGACTTCACCAGTGACGGAACGAACCGCGTGCGGACCGAGGCCCAGGTGATGACGAACTGCAGGCCGATGAGGAGCGCGAAGGCCGTGAGCCCCTCGGCGAGGGCGACGTCGCGTGCCAGAAGGATGGTTGCCAGCGTCGATCCCAGCGCGACGGTGATGATGAGGTCGAACGCGTTGAGCTTGGACAGGCTGCGCTTCCCGGCCAGGCGCACGAAGACGATGACGCCGATGTAGGCCGACACGCCGACCACCAGGGTGCGGCCGATGCCGGTCCAGTCATCGAAGAACATCACTCGAGCACCCGGCGGAGGACCTCCGACCCGACGTTCCGGCCCGTGGTCACGACCGCGACGTTCCGGCCCTCCACGTCCACCGCGCGGGTACGGAGGGCGGCGATGCCGAGCGCCGCGCTGCCCTCCAGCAGTGTGTGCGGCACCTCGAGGGCCCAGCGCATCGCGTCCGCGATGGCCTGCTCGTCGACGATGACGACCTCGTCCACGAGGGTTCCGCACAGCTCCCAGGTGATGCTGCCGCGCTCGATGTTGCCAGCGACGCCGTCGGCGAGGGTCGGCGCGATGGGCATCGGGTCCGTGGAGCCGGTCTCGAGGAAGGCGTACATCGGCGGCGAGGCGGCGGGCTGAACACCGATGAGCCGCAGGGACGGCTTGACCGCCTTGGCCCACAGCCCGATGCCGCCGATCAGCCCGCCACCGCCGATCGGCACGACGATCGTGTCGACCTCGGGCCAGTCGTCGAGGATCTCGGCGCCGACCGTGGCCTGGCCGGCGATGACGTCGGGATCCTGGTACGGCGGCACGTAGACGGCGTGCCCGGCATCGTCCCGACGGCGGGCCTCGGCCTCGGCGTCATCGGTGTCGGTGCCGAACAGCTCGACGGTGATGCGGCGCGTTTCGAGCGCGCGCAGGCGCTCGAGCTTGACCGGCGAGATCTGGCGTCCCACCAGCACGGTGAGGCGCATGTCGTGCCTAGTCGCGGCCGTGGCGACGGCGATCCCGTGGTTGCCACTGCTGGCCGTGACGAGCGCTACCTCCGGCCGCCCCTCGGCGATGATGCCGACCTTGTTGTGTGCGCCGCGCGTCTTGAACGCGCCGGTCGGCTGGAGCTCCTCGCGCTTGAGGCGCACCTCGGCTGCGCCCGTCTCCTCGGCGAGCTCGCGGCTGTGCTCGAGGGGCGTGTGCAGCGCGATGCCTCGCAGACGCGCGCGGGCGGCGTTGACGTCGGCCAGGGTCGGCATCCTCGGCATGCGGTCGAGTGTAGTGGGGCACGCTGCGGGGATCCTCGGCGTGGAACCTCGGCACGCGTGTGGTCACGTGCTGGGAGTATTGGCCAGTCAGTGGCTGGATTGGCTCGCTGCTGGGACGGACCGACAAGCAGCTCGGCCGTCGATGGCCGTTCGTGGTTCGTGCCCGGCACGGACGGGCACTTCCTGCCCGATACTCCCATGGCCGAACCACCACGTGGACCGGCGCGGGGTCAGGCGGCCGGCGCCGGCTCCGGGGTCGGGCTCTGGCCGGGATGCGTCGGCGCGGAGGACTCGCGCATCTCGCGCAGCCGCATCCCGATCCGCATGAGCGACCCGAGCCGATCCTCGACCCGCACCCGCTCGACGGGGGTGGCCCAGTGGCGCAGCGTGTAGTCGATCTCGTGCTTGTGGCGGGTCGCGGTCGTGAACAGCTCCTCGAGCCGGCGTCGGTCGCTCTCGGTCCCGCAGGCGACGAGCACGCGCCGCGACTCGAGGATGTCGACGTAGTACGACGTGGCGAGGCGGTCGAGGTTTCGCTGCGCGCCGGGCTCCCACGGTTCGGGCGGGCCGCCGAACCCGTGCCGGCGCCACTCGTGAGGCTGGACCTGCTGCATCGGTTTCCTTCGTTGGCTGACGGTTGGATCGGTGCGTGCCCCGGAGTCGAACGGTAGACCGCAACCCCCGGAAGGCACAGACGCCGACATGGCTATGCGCGGCTGTACCAATGGCGGCCGAGAGACCGGGGGTATCCTCACCACACCACCATTCAGCCGCGCGCACCGCCGCGCGGTTGACGCAGCCGGAGCCCGCGCCCATCGACCTTCACCGTCTCGAACGCGTCCTCCCGAAGCCGATCCGGCCCGCCTGGCGGGTGGTGCGTCGCACGGCCTCGAACTACCTCGACGAGGAGGGGCTGCAGTGGAGCGGCGCGGTGGCGTTCTACCTGGTCCTCTCGGTGCCGCCGCTGCTCATCGCCGCAGTCTCGATCGGCGTCGTGGTCGTCGGGGCGGAGCGGGCCCAGTCGTTCCTCGTCGGCCAGGTGCAGCAGTTCCTGCCCGCGCAGGACGACATCGTGGCCGAGATCGTCGAGCAGACGGTGAACGCCAGCGGGCCGGCGGCGCTGGCCGCCATCGGCTTCCTCCTGTTCTCCGGGTCGCGCGTGTTCGCCAGCCTCATCGCCGCGATCAACATCATGTGGCAGGAGGTCGAGCCGCCCGGCTTCTGGCGACGGCAGCTGGAGCGCACGGTCATGGTCTTCACCGTGGGCGGGCTGCTCGCCCTGGCCGGCATGGCCGATGTCGTGGTCGCGTTCGCCGGCCGCCTGCTTGAGCTGCCGGCCGGCCTCCGCATCCTGGCCCAGAGCCAGCTCGTGCCGGCGCTGTTCCTGGGGACCGGCCTGTTCCTGCTCTACTACCTCATCCCGCATCGGGCGGCGACCTGGCGGACGGCCCTGGCGGGCGCCGTGCTCGCCGCGCTGACGCTGCGCATCGCGCAGGCCCTGTTCACCACGTACCTGCAGACGTTCGGCGGCTTCGACTCCGCCTACGGGCCGATCGCGGGGCTCGCCGTCGTCCTGACCTGGGCGCTCGTGGCGTCGAGCATCATCCTGCTGGGGGCGCAGCTGGTGGCGGTGCTGAACTCGCCGGACCGCGAGCCGCGGCGCGAGCACCAGCTCCCGGGCCAGCAGGCGGCGGCGCGTCGTCCGCGTCCGCAGCGCCGCGACGAGTCCGACGAGGGCCATCAGCCGACCTAGACTTGCCCGATGACCGAGCAACCGGTCCCTGCCGGCATCAGCCTGGAGCCCGACGGCGTCCCGCGCTGCTGGTGGGGCGCCGGCGATCCGCTGTACCGGGCGTACCACGACACCGAGTGGGGCAGACCGGTGGCGCACGATCGGACCCTGTTCGAGAAGCTCAGCCTGGAGGGCTTCATGGCGGGGCTCTCCTGGCTGACGATCCTCCGCAAACGCGAGAACTTCCGCCGCGCGTTCGCCAACTTCGAGCCCGATGCCGTCGCCGGGTTCGGGCCCGGTGACGTCGAGCGCCTCCTGGCCGATGCCGGCATCGTGCGCCACCGCGGCAAGATCGAGGCGGTCATCACCAACGCCCGCCGCTACCGCGAGCTGCGGGAGACCGATGGCAGCCTCGCCGCCTTCGCCTGGTCGTACGAGCCAGACCCGGCCACTCGTTCGGCAGGCCTCGACCACGAGACGCTGACGACCGTCACCTTCACTGCGGAGGCGAAGGCCATGAGTCGCGAGCTGAAGCGTCGCGGCTGGGCGTTCGTCGGCCCGACGACGGTCTACTCCTTCATGGAGGCGATGGGCATCGTGAACGACCACCTGACCGGATGCTCGGTCCGCGACGCCATCGAAGCGGAGCGCCGCGCCTTCATCCGCCCGCGCCGGCGCCCAACGGCCTGAGTCCGCGTTTGTGGGGGTTCGGCGCCCTCGGCTACAATTCGGCCCCGCACCGATGAGCGCCTCGCGCTCTCGTCTCGCTGGGGAGTGGCCAAGCGGTAAGGCGCCTGACTCTGGATCAGGAGACCGAAGGTTCGAATCCTTCCTCCCCAGCCAATCCCTTTTCGACTCAGCTGCCCGCCATGACTGGCTTGCTGGCTGCGGCTCACTCAGCGACCAGGAAGCTCTTCCGTGACCCTCACGCCCACCCCGCGCCGCGACCCTGCCGACGTCCTCTCGGGCGCCGCTCGGCGCCGCACGTTCGCGATCATCAGCCACCCCGACGCCGGTAAGACGACGCTCACCGAGAAGCTGCTGCTCTTCGGAGGTGCCGTCGACGAGGCCGGCTCCGTCCGCGCGCGTCGGCAGTCGCGCAGCACGGTCAGCGACTGGATGGAGATGGAGCGGCGCCGCGGCATCAGCGTGAGCTCCACGGTCCTGCGATTCGAGCACGGCGGTCACCAGTACAACCTGGTCGACACGCCCGGGCACGCCGACTTCAGCGAGGACACGTATCGCACCCTGTGGGCGGTCGACGCTGCGCTGATGGTGCTCGACGCCGGCAAGGGCCTCGAGCCTCAGACCCTCAAGCTCTTCCAGGTCTGTCGCATGCGCGGCCTGCCGATCGTGACGTTCATCAACAAGTGCGACCGGCCGATGCTGTCTCCGCTCGCGCTCCTCGATCAGATCGAGGCCGAGATCGGCGTGCATCCCGTGCCACTCAACTGGCCGATCGGCATCCACGGCAACCTCGCCGGTCTGCTGGACATCGGCTCGGACGAGGTGGTCCAGTCGGAGAGCACCGTGCACGGCGCGACTGCCGGAGGCGCGAGGCGCACGCCGGCGGCCGCGTGGGACCCGGGCGCTGCGCAGGATGACTTCGCCGAGGCACGAGAGGAAGTGGCGCTGGTGGCGGACGTCATCGACCCGGCCGACGTCCTCGCCGAGCGCGTCACCCCGGTCTTCTTCGGTAGCGCCCTCACCAACGCCGGCCTCGCCGACCTGCTCGCGCGGTTCCCCGGCTTCACGCCGTCCCCGGCGCCGAAGGCATCCGCCGATGGCGTCGCGCAGCCGCTCGACGGCCAGTTCAGCGCCCAGGTCTTCAAGGTGCAGGCCAACACCGATCCGCGCCACCGCGACCGGGTTGCCTTCATGCGGATCAGCTCCGGGCGCTTCGAGCGGGGCATGACCGCCTTCAACCGGCGCACGGGTCGACGATTGTCACTCAGCTATTCGAACGAGCTGTTCGGGCAGGAACGCGAGACGATCGACACCGCGCTGCCAGGCGACGTCATCGGCATCGTCAACGCCACCGGAGTCCAGGTCGGCGACACGCTCTCCGAGGATGGAGGGGTCGCCTACCCGCCGATTCCGGAGTTCCTGCCGGAGCGCTTCGCGACGATCCGCAGCGTCGATGCCTCGCGCTACAAGCAGTTCAACGCCGGGATGCGCCAGCTCTCGGAGGAAGGCGTCATCCGCGTCCTGCGCCGCCCCGACGGCATGGGTGACCCGATCGTCGGCGTCGTGGGGGAGCTCCAGCTCGAAGTTGCCGTCGAACGGCTGACGAACGAGTTCGCCTGCCGCGTCGAGCGTCGCGCCACTCCATGGGAGGCGTGCCGCGCCATCGACCCCGGTGACGCCTCACGGGTGCCGGCGTGGCGGCACCTGGAGGTCGTGACCGACGGATCCGGCCGAACCCTGGTCCTGGCCACGAGTCGCTTCGTCTTCGAACGACTGGATCGAGACATAGCGGACCTGCGGTGGCAGGTCGATGGGCTTCCATAGCGCTGGACGCGAGCAGTAGGCTTGCGCCGTGTCGGACACCGAGCGAGCGTCTGCCGGCCTGTCGCGTATGGAAGCGGCCACCCGCGCCGGAGTGCCGCTGGGCACGGTGGACCGGTTCGTGGAGCTGGGCCTGCTGGCGCCCGCCGAGGGCGACCGCTTCAGCGCCGGAGACGTCCGCCGGGTCATGGTGGGAGATACGCTCCATCGGGCAGGGATTCCGCTGGAGTCGTTCGCGGAGGTCCTGGCTCGCGGCGACGCGTCGCTCGCGTTCCTCGACAGTCCGCTGTACGCCCGCTTCGCGGCCCTCAGCACGACCACGTTTCGTGAGCTGGCCGAAGGCACCGGCCTGCCGGTGGAGTCGGTCATGGTCATCCGCGAAGCCATGGGCTCGGCCGTCCCGGACCCCGACGACCTGGTCCGGGAGGACGAGCTCGCCGTCGTGCCCCTCCTCGAGCTCGCTGCGGCGGAGGGCTTCAGCCTGACGGCCACCGAGAAGGTCATCCGGGTCATGGGCGACTGCATGCGACGCGTGACCGAGGCGCAGGGCCGTTGGTGGCAGACCGAGGTGGCCGGTGGCTTCACGGCCGGCGGCGTGGCACCCGGCAACCTGGGCGACGTGACGCTTGATCTCGGCGCGCGGCTGAGCTCGGCGTACGAAGGAGCCCTGACCGCCATGCGGCACGCCCATGAGCAACGGATCTGGACCGCGAACATCCTCGAGACGACGGAGGCATTCATGGCGCGGGCCGGACTGTACTCGCGGATCGAGCGTCCCCCTGCGATGTGCTTCCTCGACATCACCGGGTACACGCGGCTCACCACCGAGCGCGGCGACGAGGCGGCCGCCGAGCTGGCCTCGACCATCTCGCGGATGGTCCAGCGAACGTCGCATCAGTACGCCGGTCGCGCGGTGAAGTGGCTCGGTGACGGGGTGATGTTCTACTTCACCGATCCCGGTCCGGGCGTCGTGGCGGCCCTGAGCATGGTCGAGAGCGTGGCCGATGCCGGGCTGCCGCCGGCCCACGTCGGCCTGCACGCCGGACCGGTGCTGATCCAGGAGGGGGACTACTTCGGCCAGACCGTGAACATCGCGGCCCGGATCGCCGACTACGCCCGACCGGGCGAGATCCTCGTCTCCGAGGCCGTGGTGGAGGCCGCCGGCGACGTCGACGCCTCGTTCAGCGAGATCGGCCCGATCGATCTCAAGGGACTGTCCGAGAGCATCCGCCTCCACGTCGCCCGGCGGAGTTGACGTTCGCCCGGCGGAGCGAGGACGAGCAGCCCGACGCGGATCACGGATGCACGTCGGCGACGCCGTCGGCCTCTCATGGGAGGTCCGCTGCCTCGGGCACGACCGCCTCGGCTGCGAGCGCGCGGCGGTAGAGCGTCCGTACGGCGAGGACGCGCCGGACCTCGGTGACGACCCGGTTGAAGTGCTGCTCACGGTAGGCGCTGTCGGTGAGCGCGAGACCGGTGAAGTACAGCCCGACGATGGCCGAGAGCACGGCGCTCACGGTGAGAAGCTCGGCGGTGACGTCGCGCCGCTCGCCGAGCAGGTCGATTGAGAGGACCGAGGTCGCCGGTGCGCCGATCCAGCTGGACTGGACCGAGGCGGGCAGGGCGATGAGTCCGAAGGCGATGAGGACCGCGAACACGAGCATCGCCACGAAGGTCGACCGGATGAGCTGGCTCACCAGGCCGAGCGCCACCAGGTTCAGCCGCTCGAGCCAGTGCAGTGGCGGCGGCTCGACCCGAGGCGGCAGGTTGGTGGCGAGGGACGTGGCGGGGGAGCCGGCGGCATCGGCGAGGAGGTCGTCGGCCTCCCAGGGCTCCTCCAGGCGACGCACCTCCGATCGGACGGTGGTCACGATCAGGGTGATCGCGATGGCCGCCAGGAGGACGACGACCGCGGCGAGCTCGACGGGCTGAAGGGCATGCGCCGCTTCCCACAGCTCGGCGGCGAACAGGAGGAAGACCACCAGGATCAACAGGACCGGGAGGGTGCGGGCCAGCAGGCCGATCACCTCCGCGAGCTCGGACCACAGTCGGCCGATCGCCCAGGCCGCCAGCTCGACCAGGCCGAAGCCGATGACGATGTAGATGACGCCGATGCCGAGGAGCGCGTTCGGTCCGGCGATCAGGAGCTCCCACCACGATCCGGCGATGAGCGCCGCCGGGATCGCGGGCAGGAGGCCGAGCAGCAGCACGTCGACGAGGTCGATGCGCTCCTGGCGCGATGCCGGCTGACGTCCGCGGAGCACGCGCGCGCCGGCGAACCCGAGGGCGACGAAGGCGATCGTGCCGATGGCTGCGGCGGCATTCACGAGCGGGGGCCACGCCGGATCGGTTCCCCAGAACAGGACGATCCCGATCACCAGCCACGCGGCGATCAACGGAGCGGCCCGCGTGTCCATCCGTCGCTCGCTGGCGTACTCGTGGACGAGCTGCGGCACGCCGCGGCGCTGGAACCAGCGCTCGATCTCGGTGCGTCGGTCGGGCGACATCGGCGTCGCCAACGGCAGGGACCCCCATGGCTCGGACGGTCGCGGCACTATCGCCGCAAGCCCCCGGGCACGTCAACGACGGCGAACGCATCGGACCTCCTACAATCAACGGCCCCATCCAGTCCGCCGTCCGAACCTGAGGAGGATCTCCCCGACCATGCGCGCCCACCAGATCACGATGCTGGGAACCGGCCTGATCGGCGACTTCTACACCGCCACGCTGCACGGCCAGCGCGGTCGCGATCGCGTCCGGGTCGTGTACTCGCGCAGCGAGGAGCGGGGGCAGGCCTTCAGCGAGCGGTGGGGCATCCCGGAGCACACCACCAGCATCGAAGAGGCGGTTCGACACCCCGAAACCGACGTCGTGGTCGTCGGCCTGCCGAACTTCCTCCACGAGGAGGCCGTGTCCGCGGCCGCGGCGGCCGGCAAGGCGGTGCTCGTCACGAAGCCGCTCGGCAGGACCGCGGACGAGGCGCGCCGGATGCTCGAGACGGTCGAGAAGGCCGGCGTCTTCGGCGGCTACCTCGAGGACCTGGTGTACACCCCGAAGAGCCTCAAGGCAGTGAAGGCGGTCCGCGACGGCGCCCTGGGCGACGTCACCTGGGTCCGCTCGCGCGAGACGCATCCCGGGCCGCACTCGGCGTGGTTCTGGGACGGGCGGCTGACGGGCGGCGGGCCGATCATCGACCTCGGGTGCCACTGCATCGAGATCATTCGGAACTTCGTCGGCAAGGGCAACCGGCCGATCGAGGTGATGTGCCACACCGACACCCTCGTCCACCCGATCGAGGACGAGGACAACGCCATCGCGCTCATCCGCTTCGAGTCCGGCGCCATCGGCCAGTTCGAGGTCAGCTGGACATTCCGCGGCGGCATGGACCTGCGCGACGAGGTGGCCGGCACCCACGGCACCATCTGGCTCAACCACTTCCTGCGCACCGGCTTCGAGATGTTCACCGCGGGCGGCCAGGGCGGGTACGTGGCCGAGAAGGCGGAGACGAGCGCAGGCTGGCTCTTCCCGGTCGGCGACGAGGTCAGCGAGCTCGGCTACGTCGACATGTTCAGCGACATGTTCGATGCGATCGATACCGGCCGCGCCCCGCAGGAGACCCTGTACGACGGGTATGTGGTGAACGCGATCATGGACGCCTGCTACCGGTCCGCTGAGAAGCGCGCGTGGGAGCCGATCGACCTGTTCGAGTGGCGCGGCGGCACGACCCCTCGCATTCGGGCGACCGCCGAGGAGTACGAGGGCAAGGTCGTCATCAAGCGCGAGACCCTTCCGGACGGCCGCGTGAAGATGATCCTCAAGGACCCCGAGTCGGGTGACTTCGCCGACGTGGTCGTCGCCGAGGGGTGAGCTTCTCGATCGAGGTCCACCCCGATGACCGCTGGGCCGATGCGGTCGCCGCCGAGCTCGTCGACCTGCTCCGCGCCGAGCCGCGCCTGAGGGTCGTGCTCCCGACCGGCGAGACGCCGGCGCCCCTCTACGCGGCGCTGGCCCGTCACTCGCCGGCGGGCCTGTGGGAGGAGGCCACGGCGATCATCCTGGACGACTACGTCGGGCTACCCGCGGACGATCCGGCGGCCGGCGGTCCGCGCCTGCGCCGCGAGCTGCTCGACGCCGTGCGCCCCGGGGCGTTCGTGGAGATCCCGGACGGCGACCTCGAGGCGGCCGTCCGCCGGCACGACGCCGTGGCGGCCGAGGGGATCGATCTCGCCATGGTCGGCCTCGGGATGAACGGGCACATCGGCTTCAACGAGCCCGGCTCCGACGCCGACGCGCCGACCCGGGTGGTGGACCTGCACCCGAGAAGCGTCGAGGCTGCCGAGGGATACGGCGCGGCCGAGTCGCCGGAGCGGGGGATCACCATCGGCATGGCGCGCCTGCTGGAGGCGGGTCGGCTCTGGCTCCTGGTGACGGGGTCTCGCAAGGCGGAGATCCTGCGGGCGGCCGTCGAGGGGCCGGAGACGCCGGACGTCCCGGCCAGCTTCCTGCGCCGGCATCCGGGCTGTCGCGTCCTGGCCGACGCATCGGCCGCGGCGCTGATCTCGTCGCGCTAGGTCGCGGAGGATCGGATATCCCCTGGCCTCGGGAGGGGGGTGTCAGGCGCTCAAGTCGGCGACGGATCGACGCTCGGCGACCCATCGAGCCAGGGAGTCGCGTGAGAACAGCTGCTCGAGCACCATCGCCGAGGCGCCGATGACTCCCGCCAGCGCCCCGAGCGACGAGCGCTGCACGACGAGGTCGCGGGTGGCGAGCGGCAGGGAGCGTCGGTACACGGTCTCGCGAATGGCCGCCAGCAGCTGGTCGCCGGACTGGGCAACCCCACCGCCGACCACGACCAGCGACGGGTTGAAGAAGTTCACCACGCTCGCGAGCACGAGCCCGACCCGGTGGCCGGCGGCCTGGAGCAGCCCGACCGCGACCGGGTCCCCGAACGAGGCGGCCCGCGCCACGTCCTCCGCGCTCACACGACCGTGCTGCTCGAGCGCCACGCGCAGCCGGTCGCTCCGTCCGGAGCGGGCGGCCGCCTCCCCGTCGCGCGCCAGCGCGGCGCCGCCGGCCAGGGCCTCGAGGCAGCCGACGTTCCCGCAGCGGCACACGACCGAGGCCGAGTCCACGACCTGGATGTGCCCGACGTCCCCGGCGGCGCCCTGCGTCCCGCGGTGGATTCGGCCGTTCGAGACGATCCCGGCGCCGATGCCGGTGCCGATCTTCACCACGACCACGTTGTCGTGGCCGACGGCGATGCCGGAGCGCCACTCGCCGAGAGCGAGGATGTTCACGTCGTTGTCGACCCAGACCGGCGCGCCGTAGCGCTCGGCAAGGCGCTCGCGGACCGGGTAGCCATCCCAGCCGGGCATGATCGGCGGGGAGACGGGGCGGCCTGATCGGAACTCGACCGGCCCGGGCACCCCGATCCCGATGCCCCACAGCCGGCGCGGCAGGTCGCGGGTGGCGGGGGTCAGCTCGTCGAACAGCTCCTCGATCCGGGTGAGGCAGCGCTCGGGCCCGGCCGACACGTCCGCGGGCTCGTCGCGGTGTCCCAGGATCCGGCCGTCGAGATCGGTGACCGCCACGTCGATGCTGGTGGCCCCCAGGTCGGCGACCAGGAGATGGCCCGCGTCGGCCCGGAAGCTGATGCGACGCGGCGGACGGCCACCGGTGCTCGGTCCGGTGTCGGCCTCGACGGCGAGTCCGGCATCGAGCAGCTCGGCGATGCGCTGGCCCACGACTCCCCGTGACAGCCCGGTCCGTGCGACCAGGTCGCCCCGCGAGACGGAGCCCGACCCTCGGAGCTCGTCGAGGACGAGCGCCAGGGCATCGGCCACGTCGGCGGCGAGCTCGATGCGGTCGTCGTTCACACGGCCGATCATACGCCGCCGACCCAACCGAACCGGGACTTTTGTCCTTGACATGCGAAAGTATCCTTGGAACGTGCAATTCCCGCGCGTCCGGCCCGAGTCCCGACCGCTGATCCTGTCTAGACATCTAGACGGCCCTTGCCGATGAGGTCCCCGAGCGAGATCGGGTCTGCCGTGATCGGCAGCGGCTTCATCGGCACGGTCCACATCGAGGCGCTGCGCCGGCACGGCGTCCAGGTCCATGGCCTGCTCGGCTCCTCGGCGGAGCGCGGTGCCGCCAGCGCGAAGCGGCTCGGCGTCCCGCATGCCTACGCCTCGCTGGCGGAGCTCCTCGACGACGATCGGGTCGAGGTCGTCCACGTCACCTCCCCGAACCACCTGCACTACCCCCAGGTCGTCGAGATCCTGGCGGCGGGCCGCCACGTGGTGTGCGAGAAGCCCCTCGCCCTCACCAGCGAGGAGTCGGCCGACCTGGTTCGTCGCGCCGCCGAGGCCGGACGGGTGAACGCGGTGAACTTCAACATCCGCTTCTACCCGCTGAACCAGCACGCCGCCGACGTCGTCCGCGATGGTGAGATCGGCGACGTCCGGCTCGTGAGCGGGCACTACTTCCAGGACTGGCTCCTGCTCGACACCGACTGGAACTGGCGGCTCGAGCCCAACCTCGGCGGCTCGCTGCGCGCGGTCGGCGACATCGGCTCCCACTGGCTCGACCTGGTGGCGTTCATGACCGGGCTGCGCATCACCGAGGTCATGGCCGATCTGCACACCTTCATCCCGACCCGTCGCCAGCCGGCCGGCCCGGTCGAGACCTTCTCCACCGAGCGCGCCGCCGAGACCCTCAACCGCGAGATCGGGACCGAGGACGTTGCCACGATCCTGCTGCGCTTCGAGAACGGCGCTCGCGGCACGGTGGCCATCAGCCAGCTGAGCCCGGGGAGGAAGAACTCCCTCGAGTACGAGATCGACGGCTCCAACGCGGCGCTGGCGTGGGACTCCGAGCAGCCCGACCAGCTGTGGATCGGCCATCGCGATGCGCCGAACCAGATCCTGATCCGCAATCCGGCCCTCATGGGCGCCGCGGGCAAGGCTGCCGCCGCCCTGCCGGGCGGGCATGTCGAGGGCTTCGCCGACACCTTCCGCGCGCTGTTCCGCGCCGTCTATGCCGAGGTCGGCGCCGGCGCCCCGTCCGAGCGGCCCGCCTATCCGACCTTTGCCGACGGCCACGACGAGATGCTCGTCGGCGACGCCGTGGCGCGCAGCGCCCGCGACGGCCGGTGGACGGCGGTGGAGCGCGACGCATGACAGCGCCACACATGACACCGATGTACGCACCGAGAGGACCCCTGCACCCATGAAGCTCGGCTTCCTGACCGCCCCCTTCCCGGACACGTCCCTCTCCGACGTGGCCGAGTGGGCCGGCGCCAACGGTTTCGAGAGCCTCGAGATCGCCTGCTGGCCCCCCGCCAAGGGCGGCCCCACGCGTCGCTATGCCGGCACCAGCCACATCGACGTCACCGACCTGTCGGAGTCGCGCGCCTCGGAGATCGTGGACATGGTCGCCTCGCACGGCCTGACCATCTCCGGCCTCGGCTTCTACCCGAACCCGATGCACCCCGACGCCGAGGTCCGCGATGCCGCCATCGCGCACCAGAAGCTCGTCATCGAGGCGGCCGCGAGGATGAAGGTGCCGTTCTTCAACACCTTCATGGGCGGCGACTCGTCGCTCCACGTCGACGCCAACTGGGAGCGGGCGCTCGAGATCTGGCCGCCGATGGTCGAGCACGCGCGTGAGCACGGCGTGCGGATCACGATCGAGAACTGCCCGATGATCTTCAGCACCGACGAGTGGCCGGCCGGGAACAACATCGCCTGGTCGCCGTACATCTGGCGCCGGATCATCGGCGAGTGGGGCGACACGGTCGGATTGAACTACGACCCGAGCCACCTGGTATGGCTGATGATCGATCAGGAGCGTTTCATCCGTGAGTTCGGCCCCTCGATCTGGCACGTGCAGGCCAAGGACGTCGAGATCAACCGCGACGGGCTCTACGAGCGCGGCTCGCTGTCGGGCGGCATCGGCTGGCAGATCCCGCGCCTGCCCGGCCTCGGCGAGGCCCCGTGGGGCCGCATCTTCGCCGCCCTGTGGCGCGCCGGGTACGACGGGGACGTGATCATCGAGCACGAGGATCGCGACTTCGAGAAGACCGACGAGCTGATCAAGCGCGGCTTCCTGATCGCCCGCGACGTGCTGCGTCCCTACATCAAGTGAGCCCGATGACGACCACCATCCCGACCCACACCATCGAGACCGTCACCGAGCGCCAGCTCGCCAAGACGATCGACCACTCCCTGCTGAAGCCGGAGCTCGACGACGCGTTCATCGAGGCCGGCTGCCGGCTGGCTGCCGAGTAC
>DATHTR010000049.1:0-2318 GCA_035463095.1 Candidatus Angelobacter sp.
TGGGCCGTGTCTCAGTCCCAGTCTGGGTGATCGTCCTCTCAGACCACCTACCGATCGTCGCCTTGGTGAGCCGTTACCCCACCAACGAGCTAATCGGACGCAGGCCCCTCCCGAAGCGCCTTGCGGCTTTACTGATGCGAATGAACGCATCACCACATGCGGTATTAGCCACCCTTTCGGGCAGTTATTCCCCACTTCGGGGCAGGTCACCTACGCGTTACTCAGCCGTCCGCCACTAACGATCAAAGCAAGCCTTGATCGTCCGTTCGACTTGCATGTCTCATGCACGCCGCCAGCGTTTATCCTGAGCCAGGATCAAACTCTCCGAAGGTATGCACAGCCTTGCGGCTGCGACTTCGTCCGAGGGTTTGACCACTCGCACATCCTTGCACGGATCTTCTGTCACTCTTCAGTTGTTAAGGTGCAGCGTTCCGGGCGCGACTGCCCGCGGCGCAGAGCCCTAATGATGGGGCTTTCAGGTCGCGGTGTCAAACCCGCGACCGTCCGGGTCGAGCGCGTCGACCCGAGCTTGGGCCGCCCGGTTGGGCGGCAACGGTGGCGAATACTACTGGCGGGCCTCGGAGCCTGTCAAACGTGCTCGCGGGGGCCTTTCGCCGGGCCCTGTGGGCCGCTCCATGGGTTCCGATCTGACCCCAAAATCCTACCGCGGCGCCGGCTGCCAAGCAAGTCCAAAACGCACGCGTGTTCGAATCTTAACGGACGTTGCAGCCGGGTCTCCTGCTAGATCGGACTCGTCTCGACGAGCAGGATGAAGACGGCTCCGCTGAGCCACGACAGCAGCGCCAGCTCCGGGCTCGCCGGCACGCCGAGCGGCCCGACCAGCACCACGTACAGGACGATCGCGAGGACCGCGGCCGCCCCGGCCTTGGCCAGGCGGAGCAGGATCTCGGCGACGAGGTTGCCCACGTCAGACGGCCCGCCTGCCCTGCAGGGCGCGGATCAGCGTCACCTCGTCGGCGTACTCGAGGTCGCCGCCGACCGGCAGCCCCCGCGCGATCCGGCTGACGACACCGACCGTCGACTCGAGCCGTTCGGCCAGGTACATCGCGGGGGCCTCCCCCTCGAGCGTCGGGTTCGTGGCGAGAATGACCTCCTCGAGCGGCGCACCGGCTGCCTTGGCCGCGTCGGCGCGGGCAAGCAGCTCGCGGACCTTGAGCCGGTCCGGGCCGATTCCGTCGATCGGCGAGATCGCGCCATGGAGCACGTGGTACAGACCCTTGAATTCGCTGGTCCGCTCGAGCGCGAGGACGTCGAGCGGCTCCTCGACGACGCACAGGCGCCGCTCGTCGCGGACGGGATCGCGACAGATCGGGCAGAGCTCCTGGTCGCTGATGTTGAAGCAGCGCTCGCAGAAGACGACCTGATCGCGGACGGCGACGAGCGCGGCCGCGAGCGCGCGGGCCTCGGCGTCGGGCGCGCGGAGCAGGTGGTAGGTCAGCCGTTGGGCAGTCTTGGGACCGATCCCGGGAAGCCGGGCAAACGACTCGATCAACCGCGCAACGGGCTCGATCAGCGGCGTGGCCACGCGTGCCTGACAGGCTCTCCGCTACATGCCCGGGATGCGCAGGCCGCCGGTGACCGCGGCCATCTTCTGCTCGGCCAGCTCGCGCGACGCGCGCAGTCCGTCGTTCACCGCGGCGACGATGAGGTCCTGGAGCATGTCGACATCCGACGGGTCGATGGCCGACGGGTCGATCGCGATGCTGACGAGCTCCTGCTTGCCGGTCACGACGGCGCTCACGACGCCGCCGCCCGCGGACCCCTCGACGCGCTCGGCTTCGAGCTCGCCCTGCACGCGCAGCATTTCCTGCTGCATCTGCTGGGCCATCCGCTGCAGGTTGGCCATGCCCATGTCGGGTCCTCCTCGTCGTGCTCGCGTTGGTGTCAGTCTGCCGGATGCGCGCGATGGGCGATCAGGTGATCTCGCCCACGTCGACTAGGTCCTCGGCGAAGATCCGCCGGGCCTCGGCCATGAGATAGGCATCGTCGGTGGTCGCAGCCGTGGTCAGCTCGACGTTGGCGACGACGCAGCGGACTGCGACCGGGTGACCGAGTACGTCGGCAATCCCCTGCTCGATGACCGCCTTCTTGCGCTCCGCATGGTCCTTGAGGAACGGCTTCTCCTCGGGAAAGCCGAGGGTGACCACGCTGCCCTCGATCCCGATCGGGCGGCAGGCGACGATGAGCGGCTTGGTCGGCGGGTTCTGGCCGACCCGTTCGACGATCGCCGGCCATGCCGCGAGGAGCGACTCGAGGTCGCCGTTCGACCCGGCCGCGGCGGGGGCCGGGGCGGGAGG
>DATHTR010000050.1:0-11928 GCA_035463095.1 Candidatus Angelobacter sp.
GGATGGAGCGTCGGTCGAATGGACGGCGCCGGCGGATCCAGGCTGCGAGGCCGGCCGACGTGCGCCGCTTCCGGAGTGCCGTGAGCTCGAGCTCGAGAGTGGACATCGGCTCCGAGTCTGGGACCGGCGCGGTGCCGAGGAACTCCCTCCCAGGGGGCAACGGCGACCGGTACCTTGGTCATGCACGAACACGGGCAGCGCGACGAGACTACGATGGCGCTCCGTGCCGGAGTGTCGGAACGGCAGACGCAGCCGGCTTAAACCCGGCGGCCGCAAGGCGTGGGGGTTCGAATCCCTCCTCCGGCACCAATCACGCGCCGCTGTCCGGCATCGGCTCCATGGCATCCTCGCCCTCCGGGTCCTCACCGGGCTGCGCCACGCGCGGATCGGCGAGGTCGGAGGCGTCCGCTGCAGTCGGCTGGTCCAGGGGATGGTCGTCCTCCGGCGGCTTGCCCGCGCGCCGGTCGAGATCGTCGGTCATGACAGCCCGCGTGGCAGGACGCGTGCCGGTCAGGCGCGCCTGAACAGCCGCCGCCGTCCGGCCTTCTTCTCCCCGCCGGCCGTCGCCCCGACGTCGATGCCGATGGTCGCCTGTGCGAGGCGCCGGAGCGCGGCCGAAGCCGGGGAGGCCGGACGCCCGAGGACGATCGGAACGCCCTCGTTCACCGCACGCATCATGTCGACCTCGGTGTACGGAATCTCGGCCGCCGGCCGCATCCGCAGCAGGTTCGCGACGTCGCGTGTCTTGAGCAGCTCGCTCGGGACGACGTGGTTGATGACGAGCAGTGACCGGGCGTGGAGCGGCGTCGTCTCGGCCAGGAAGGCGTTCAGCAGGCTCATCGAGCGCAGCGCGGCGATCTCGGGGAAGAGCACGAACACGTGGACGTCGGACTGGTCGAGGATCCACAACGTGCGGGGGTCCAGGCGGCTGCCGAGGTCGATGACGATATGGTCGAACATCGGCCGCATGAGCTCCAGGATGCGGTCGAGGTGGTCGACCGTGACCCGGAAGTCGGCCTCGGGCCGTGCCGGAGCGGCGAGCACCGAGAGGCCCGATGCGTGCGCCGTCAGGTAGGACCGTGCCAGCTCCGCGTCGTTCAACGCCTGGTCATCCGAGGCGAGGCCTGCGAGGTCGTAGCGCGGGCTGAGGTTCAGGTGGGTCGCCACCTGCCCGAACTGGAGGTCGAGGTCGACGAGCAGGACTCGGGCCCCGGCGGCGGCGCCGTCCTTCGCCTGCGATCCGGCGGGACCCCCGGTCGCCGCCGCATCGTCTCCGCCTCCGGCGAGCAGGAGCGCCGCATTCACGGCCAGGGTCGTGGTGCCGACTCCTCCCTTGGGGCTGAAGAACGCGATCATCTCGCCGCGCCCGGCCCGCGCCGCGAGCTCGGGCCGCACCTTCCCGGCGCGGATCAGGAGCGCCATCACGCGGCCCTCGAGCTCGTTCGCGGCGAACGTGCCCGGAATCACGTCGTCGGCGCCGGCCTCCAGGAACGCGATGCGGGCCTCCACGTCGTGGGCCGGGGCGACGATCAAGATCGGCGTGACGGTTCCGGCCTCACCGGCCGTGCGCAGCGACGAGATGGCGCCGGACGTTGCCAGGCCCTCCGCCACGATGAGATCGATCGGACGCCCGCGCATGGCTGCGACCGCGTCGGCCGGCGTCGTCACCGTCGTGGTGGCGTAGCCGGC
The DNA here is from genome assembly GCA_035463095.1 of Candidatus Angelobacter sp. Lineage (GTDB taxonomy): Bacteria > Chloroflexota > Limnocylindria > QHBO01 > QHBO01 > JACDBZ01. The sequence goes on from DATHTR010000050.1 coordinate 1,690, forward strand.
GGACGCCAGGGCGCTCTCGAGCTCTGCGCGCAGCTCGGGGCTGCGGGCACAGATCAGGATCGGATTGGTGGGCATGGGGTCTCGTCGGGCGGGTAGCTGGGCGGAGTATACGGGGCGGGCGGGTCGGTGGTGGAAACGGCCATCGACGGGTATACTTCCCGCGGCGCCTCCCCCTGAGGAGGCGCGGTCCGTGTCAGCGACACCGGTCCCTTTCTGCCGCGCGCTCGGTCGCACGATCGGCGCGTCGCACACCCAGAGAGAGGAGAACACGCGCACCATGCGCCGTTACGAGCTCATGCTCCTGCTCCGGCCGGACCTGGAGGACGACAAGCTCCAGGCCGCCGTCGAGAAGGTCACCCGCGCCATCGTCAATGCCGGCGGCGCGCTCAGCAAGGTTTCCCCATGGGGGAAGCGGCGTCTCGCCTACGACATCGGCAAGCACCGCGAGGCAAGCTACTTCCTCATTCACTTCGACATCGAGCCCGCGGAGATTCGCGAGATCGAGCGCGGCATGCTCATCAGCGAGGAGATCATGCGCCACCTCGTGACCGTGCTCGAGGACCGCGGTCCCGCCGAGGAGCTGGCGCCCGCCGCCACGCCGCGCGGCGCGACCGGCGCGCCCGGTGACGACGATGAGGCCGACGCCGACGCCGACGGAGAGTCGAACGAGGACGACACCTCCGACGACACGTCGCAGGACACGAGCGACGACACGTCCGACGACACGAGCGACGAGGACGAGGACGAGGCCGGCGGGCCTGATGATGACGGCGCCGACGCACCGTCGGAGACGCCGGCCGACGAGGAGCAGCGCACGGAGGGCTGAGGCCCTTCGGCGAGAGAGGAGCCGCCATGACGCTCAACAAGATGATGATCATCGGCAATCTCGGCGCCGACCCGGAGCTGCGCTACACGCCGAGCGGCAAGGCCGTGACCGACCTTCGGGTGGCGGTCAACAACAACCAGCGCGGCCCGGACGGTGAGTGGGTCGAGGACACGCTCTGGTTCCGGGTCAGCGTCTGGGAGCAGGCCGCCGAGCGCCTGGCCGAGCAGCTGCGCAAGGGCAACAAGGTGTTTGCCGAGGGCCAGCTCCGCGTGCGCGAGTACGAGGCCCGCGACGGTGAGAAGCGCCAGTCGCTGGAGCTCGCCTTCGCCCGCGTCGTCAACCTCGAGCGTCGCAACCGCGACGAGGAGGGTGGCGGCTACGGAGGTGGCGGCGCCTCGCAGAGCGACGCTCCACCGCAGGTCCGTCCACGCGGCGCCCCTGGCCGCGGCTCGTCGCCCGGCGACGAGATGGACGTCGACGACATTCCGTTCTAGACCCAACTCCCTGATCACGAAATCCGCGAGGACCACGACCGATGGCCAGTCCACGATCCCGCCGCGAGACGGCGGACTACTACCGCGACCGACGCCGCCGCAAGGTCTGCAACTTCTGCGTCGACAAGGCGGAGAGCATCGACTACAAGGAGGTCAACCGCCTCCGTCGCTACCTGAGCGAGCGCGCGAAGATCGAGCCGCGCCGGAAGACCGGCACCTGCGCTCGGCATCAGCGCATGCTGACCACGGCGCTCAAGCGCGCGCGTCACGTCGCGCTGCTGCCGTACGCACCGCAGCACCTTCGCCCCTAGCCTGAGACACCGATCACGGCCGGCCCCGCGGGCCGGCCGTCGGTCGTCGCCGGCCGAGTGATGCCCACCGAGCTCCTTCTCGTCCTCAGCGGCCTCGGCGCCGGCACGTTCGGCGCGATGCTCGGCCTGGGCGGCGGCATCCTGATCGTGCCGATCCTGACCCTCGGATTCGGTGTGCCGCTCACGGCGGCCGTCGGCACCAGCCTGGTGTGCGTGATCGCCACCTCGACCGGCGCCGCGGCCGTGAACGTGCGGGCCGGACGGGCCGACGTGCGCCTCGGCATCACGCTGGGGGCGGCGACCGTCGTCGGGGCCGCCAGTGGCGGCATCCTGGCCGGCTTCCTCCCCGAGCGGATCCTGGCCGGGCTGTTCGCGGCCCTGCTCGTCTACACCGCGCTCACGATGCTGCGCTCGCTGCGCGGGACCGCAGCGGGGGACTCCGACGGCCACGCGGTCGACCCCACTGCGCCGGATGGTCCGGGCGCGCCCGCATATCGAACCCATCGGCTCCCGGCAGCCTGGGCGGGGTCGCTGGTCGCCGGGCATGCGTCCGGCCTGCTGGGCGTGGGCGGGGGGATCGTCAGCGTCCCGCTCATCCGGGTCCTGATGCAGGCACCGATGCGCGTCGCGGTGGCCACCTCGAACTTCATGATCGGGATCACGGCTGCCGCAGGCGCCGCGGCGTACCTGTTCCGTGGTGAGATCGACCCGCGCCAGGCCGCGCCGGTCGTCATCGGCGTCACGCTGGGTGCGGCTCTCGGAGCGGGAATCGCCGCGCGCCTGCGTCCTGCCTGGCTCACGGGCCTGTTCGTTCTCGTCGTCGGCTACGTGGCGGTGCGCATGGCGCTCCGGGCGCTGGGGGCCGAGTGAGCACGCCATCGCCGGTTGGCCGGCTCGGAAGCCGGATCGCCGCCGTGCTGCGGACCGGCACCCTCGTGGCCGTGGCTGCCGTCGGGGCCGGGTACCTGCTGGCGCTGATCTCGGGCGGTGACGGGCCGGGCGGACGGCCGGTCCTGGACCTGGTGTCGAGTGGCAGTCCGGATGCGCTCATCGCGCTCGGGCTGCTGGCGCTCACCTTCCTGCCGCTCGCCGTCCTGGGCGTGGCCGCGTGGACATTCCTGGCGAGCGGCGAGCGCCGCTACCTCGTGGCGAGCACGGCCACGCTCCTCCTGCTCGCCGGAAGTCTCGTCGTGGCGGCGATCGTGGCGGGGCCCGGTTGACGTGCCCCTGCCCGTCCGGCGACACTCCGACGGCCCGAGGGGGAGTACCCCATCGAGGCGTCATCGTCAGGACGGCGGCCCGGTCGGCTGCCCGGTGGCGCCGGCCGACGCACGCAGTGGGTCGGGAGAGACCTTCGGCTCGCCACTGAGGAGGTCCCTGCGTGCCTGACTACGTCTCCTGGATCATCTTCGTGGTCGCCGTCGGCGGCCTGCTCTCGCTCGACCTGTTCGTGTTCCACCGCGAAGCGAAGCCGGTCCGCATGCGCGAGGCGGCGGCATGGGTGACCGTGTGGGTGACCCTCGGCCTCAGCTTCGGAGGCTGGATCTTCCTGTCCGAAGGCGCCACGAAGGGCGCCGAGTACCTCGCCGGCTACCTCATCGAGTACTCGCTCTCGATGGACAACGTGTTCGTCTTCGCCGTGCTGTTCGCGTACTTCGGGGTCCCTGCGCAGTATCAGCATCGGCTCCTGTTCTGGGGCGTGATGGGCGCGATCGTCTTCCGCGCGATCTTCATCGTGGCCGGGACAGCGCTCCTGTCCGCCTTCCACTTCATCATCTACATCTTCGGCGCCCTACTGCTGTTCACGGCGTGGCGCATGGTCACGGCGGGTACCGGCCACGTCGATCCAAGCGCGAACCCCGTCCTGCGGCTGATGCGCCGGGTCATCCCGGTCACCGAGAGCTTCGAGGGGCAGCGGTTCTTCGTCAGGCGCAACGGGAAGCTGTGGGCCACGCCGCTCTTCGCGGCCCTGGTCGTCGTCGAGACCAGCGACATCATGTTCGCCATCGACAGCGTGCCTGCGATCCTGGCCATCACCCAGGACACGTTCATCGTCTTCACTTCGAACGCGTTCGCGATCATGGGCCTGCGCTCGCTGTACTTCCTCCTGGCCGGCCTCATCGATCGGTTCGAGTACCTCAAGTACGGGCTCGCGGCGCTCCTGGCATTCGCGGGGATGAAGATGCTGCTGACCGACGTGATCCACCTCGACGTGTGGGTGTCGCTCGGCATCATCGTGACGATCCTGCTCGTCTCGGTCGTCATCTCGCTGCTGGCGACGCGAAACCGCGAGGTCCCCGAGCGCACACCACCTCCGCCCGGCTGACGTCCGGATCGCCGGCCCAGGGGAGTCCACGGATTCCGCACAGGTATACTTCGGGCACTCGGCGGCGCCCGGGGGCGACGGCGAGGCGCTGAATGCGCAGACCCGCATGCAAGGAGGCATTCGTGCTGAAGCAGGAGAGTCGACCGGCCGCAGCCGAGGTGGAGACCACCACCGAGCTGTGGGCGTTCTTCCGTGGCGAGTTCGTGCCGCTGCGCGACGCGAACATCAACGTCATGACGCACGGATTCAATTACGGAACCGCAGTCTTCGAGGGCGTCCGCGCCTACTGGAACGCGGACGAGGAGCAGCTCTTCGGCCTGGAGCTCATTCCGCACTACGAGCGGATCCGCGCATCCGCCGGCCTCCTGATGATGGAGGTTCGCCAGTCCGCCGAGGAGCTCGCCGAGATCACCGTCGAGCTCCTTCGTCGTGATGGGCTGCGCGAGGACGTCTACATCCGCCCGATCGTCTACAAGAGCTCGGAGACGATCGGCGTCCGGCTCCACAACCTCGACGCCGACGTCACGATCTTCGGCATCCCCTTCGGGCAGTACATCGATACCGAGGGCGGCATCCGCGCCATGGTCTCCAGCTGGCGCCGGACCGACGACAACGCGATCCCGGCCCGGGGCAAGATCACCGGCGCGTACGTGAACGGGGCGCTCGCCAAGAGCGAAGCCCAGCTCAACGGGTTCGACGAGGCGATCGTGCTGACCGCGGACGGCCACGTCAGCGAGGGCAGCGCGGAGAACCTGTTCCTCGTCAAGAACGGGGTCCTCATCACCCCGGCCGCGACCGACAACATCCTCGAGGGGATCACGCGTCGCCGGCTGATCGACATGGGGCGCGAGCGCATGGACCTCGACGTGATCGAGCGCACCGTGGACCGGACGGAGCTCTACACCGCCGATGAGGTGTTCCTGTGCGGCACGGGGGCGCAGATCAGCCCGGTGATCGAGATCGATCGCCGGAAGATCGGGACGGGCCGCCCCGGACCGGTGACCCGCGAGCTGTCACGCACCTACTTCGACGCGGTGCGCGGAAAGCTGCCCGAATATCGCGACTGGCTCACGCCGGTCTTCTAGCAGCGCCGCGCGGCGCGGCCCTGACGGTCGCCCCGGCCGCGCGGCCGGACGAGGCGACGCATGACCACGTCGGAGAGCGCGGATCGCTATCGGTGGCTGGGGCGAGTCCTGGAGATGGTGCCCGGCACGATCTCGTGGGCCGTGCTCATCCTGCCCCTGTGGCTGAGCTTCAGCTACCCGTGGATCGTTGCCTACTTCGTCCTGAGCTTCGACTTCTATTGGCTCTGCCGCGCGCTCTGGTTCGCGGGGGCGGTCATCGTGGCGTATCGGCGCATCCGGCGCGTGCTGGCGGTCGACTGGGGCAGGCGCATCGCGGACCTCGCCCCCGCCGGCGGCCCGGCGGCGGCGGAGCTCATCCACCTGGCGCTGATCCCGACCTACACCGAGCCGCTCGACAAGCTGCGGGACACGGTGCGGGCCCTGGCCGAGGCGGAATGGCCGGTGGAGCGCAAGATCGTGGCGATCATCACGCGCGAGACGGACGAGGGCGGCATCGCCAACGTGAAGGCGCTCCAGGTCGAGTTCGGTGACCGCTTCGCCGAGTTCATCCACATCCTCGACCCGCTGGAGCCCGGCATCGTGGTCGGCAAGTCGAGCGCCATGGCCTGGGGTGGCCGCTGGCTGTACCGGACGCTGGTCCGGGAGCGGGGAATGGATCCGCGGCGCATCCTGGTGACCGACCTGGACGCCGACTATCGCGTCCACCCGCAGTACTTCACCTACCTGGCCTGGATGCACCTGAGCGATCCGAACCGCGAGACGCAGCTCTACCAGCCGATCCCGTATTTCCACAACAACATCTGGGAGGCGCCGATGCTCCAGCGCCTGTTCGCGGCGGTGCTCACCCAGCTCCAGATGTGGCGCAGCGTGCTGCCCGAGAAGCTCCAGAGTTTCGGGTCGTACTCCACCACCCTCCATCTCGTCCACGACGTCGGCTACTGGGCGACCGACGCGATCCCGGAGGACAGCCGCTTTTACTGGAAGAGCTACTTCCGGTACGGGGACCGATTCCGGGCCGTGCCGCTCTTCATCCCGATCTACGGCGACGCGGTCCGGGCTCGCGGCTACTGGCGCAGCATGGCCGAGCAGTACTTCCAGGCGCGACGCTGGGCCTGGGGCGTGACCGACATCCCGTACGTCATCGAGAACGCGGTCCGCGCCTCGCACATCGGCTTCTGGTCGCGCTTCTGGCGGATCGCGAACCTGTTCGGCGAGCACATCAACTGGGCGATCGCTCCGTTCGTGATCATGTTCGGCGCCACCGTGCCGCTCCTCATCAACCCCGCCTTCGCGGAGACGACCCTGGGCCAGAACCTGCCGCTGTTCGCGAGCGTGATGCTGACCATGGCGCTCGTCAGCCTGTTCGTGCTGGTCGTGATCGAGCACCGCATCGTGCCGCCACGCCCGTCGCACTGGGGGCCGGTGCAGCGCATCATCAGCTACGTGCAGTGGCTCGGCCTGCCGTTCGTCGGCATCTTTTTCAGCACGCTGCCCGCGCTGGACGCACAGACCAGGCTCCTGACCGGCCGATACCTCGAGTATCGGGTGACCGAGAAGGCCTGACCGATGTCGAGGCATCGGCTACCACCCATCGCGCGCATCCGGCTGGCCCGCTCGCTGCCGCGCGTGCTCGCCTGGCCCGCCATCGTCATCGGCACCGGGCTCATGGCGGGGGCATCGTGGTGGCTCGGCTCGTTCGGGAGCGGTGCGGGGGGCGTGGTATTCGCCGTGCTCGGCGCCATCCTCGTCCTGGTGGGGCTCCTCGTCGCCGTGGTGCTGCTGAGCATCCGGCTCGAGGTGCACGAGGCGGCGATCCGGCTGTCGTGGCTCGGTGGCCGGCGAACCTTCGTCCTGACCCGCGGACCGGTCACGCGCGTGCGCCTGCGCGGCCCCGAGGCATCCAGCCTGCGCCCGCGATTCGGAATGTTCGGTTGGGCCCTCGGGACCGCCCGGCTGCGGGAGGACGAGGAGATCCACGTCGTGCGCCTGGCGCCGACGCGGACCGCGATCCTGGTGCCGACCGAGCGCGGGCGGCTGGCGATCGCTGCCGCCGACGAGGATGCGCTCCTCGACGCGCTGTCGCGCGCAGCGCGCGCCCGTCAACGCCTGGAGGAGGCGGTCGAGGTCGGGCGGCCACCCGAGATCGGGCAGGCCGAGCCGGTGGCGCCCCCCGAGCCCGAACCCGAACCGGAGCCCGAACCGGAGCCCGAACCGACCTTCCTCACCGGCATCGAGCGGGCGCTCCTCGAACAGCGGCTGGCCGAGGAACGAGCCGCCGCCGAGGCGGCCGAGGCTGAGCGCATCCCGGATGATGTCGGACCGCTCCCCGGCAGCACGACCGGCGCAGCTGGTGCGGCGCCGGACGGCGAGCCGGGGGCCGCGGGTGCTACGCATCGAGGATCCGAACGCACGCGGCCATCGCTGGCCTTCGTCTTCGTCCCGCTGTTCGCGGCCGGCGTGGTCTGGGGCGTCGGCTCCGTCCTCGGCACCTACCCCGATCCGGGCACCGATGACGGGCGCCTGACGGCGCTCGCCCTGGTGCTCGCCGGTCCCGCGACCTCGATCGGCGCGATCATGGCCCGCACCTGGTGGCCCCGGCTGGTCGGCGTGGTCGTCGCCGGCGGGCTGGTCGCGTCGGCCTTCGTCGGGCGCGCGTTGCTGGGCTGATTGACACCTTCCCGGTCGGCTGCGACGATCGCGGCCCAACCGAAGACGGCGATGACGGAGCCACGACGGCCGTCGGACCCGGACCACGAGCGAGCCTGAGACGGTGGAAGCAGGCGGTCCGGAGGCGGCTCGCCATCCCTCCCGAGCCGGACGCGCCAAGCGGCGTCCCCGTGCGTAACGCGTCCCGGAGTGCCCTCCGCTAGCCAGGGCGGCGTCACCGGTCCCTGTGGGCCCCTGGCGCGCAGAGCGGATCGAGCCCCTCGTGGAGGCGCATCGGTCAATCGCGGGTGGTACCGCGGGAGTCGTTCCCGTCCCGGACTCATCGGGGCGGGTTTTCGTTTGACAGGAGATGACAGCCAACGTGTTCAGGCCGGTATCGAAGGAGCTGGATGTGCCCGCGCTCGAGCGCGAGGTCGCCGAGCGCTGGCGCGAGCGCGGCACGATGGGCCGCTATCTGGCGCGCAACGCGGCGTCGGATCGGAAGTTCAGCTTCATCGACGGGCCGATCACGGCGAACAACCCGATGGGCGTGCACCACGCCTGGGGGCGGACGTACAAGGACCTCTTCCAGCGCTACCACACCATGCTCGGCGAGCGGCAGCGCTACCAGAACGGGTTCGATTGCCAGGGCCTGTGGATCGAGGTCAACGTCGAGCGCGACCTCGGCTTCAACAACAAGCGCCAGATCGAGGAGTTCGGGATCGATCGTTTCGTGCAGCTGTGCAAGGAGCGCGTCGATCGGTTCGCGGCCGTCCAGACCGAGCAGTCGAAGCGTCTCGGCTACTGGATGGACTGGGACAACAGCTACTACACGAACTCGGACGAGAACAACTACACGATCTGGGCGTTCCTGGCCGAGTGCCACCGCCAGGGTCTCCTCTACAAGGGGCACGACGTCATGCCGTGGTGCACGCGCTGCGGCACCGGCATCAGCAACATGGAAGCGGCGGAAGGGTACGCGGAGGCGAAGCACCTCTCGGTCACGCTGCGCCTGCCGATCACCAGCGAGGGCCACCAGGGGGAGGACCTGCTGGTCTGGACCACGACGCCGTGGACGCTCTCGAGCAACGTGGCCGCCGCGGTGCACCCGGGGCTGACGTACCAGCTGGTCGAGGGCCGGGACGGCCGTCGCTGGTGGATCTCGGCCGGCTCGAAGGCACGCGTGGCCGGCGACGCCACGGTGCTGCGCGAAGCGCCGGGCTCCGAGCTGGTCGACCTGACCTACGCCGGGCCGTACGACGAGCTGCCGGTGGCCGACGGCGTGACGCACGTGGTCATCCCGTGGGATGACGTCTCGGATGCGGAGGGGACGGGCATCGTGCACATCGCCCCCGGATGCGGCCAGGAGGACTTCGCGCTGGCGAAGGATTTCGACCTGCCGGTGCTCGATCCGATCGACCAGTTCGGCGTGTTCGTCGACGGGTACGGATGGCAGACCGGACGGTACGCGGGCGCCTCGGAGGATCCGGCGCAAGACCTGGCACGTGACGTCGTGGCCGATCTGGACCGCAAGGGCATCCTGGTGGCCAGGGAGACGTACGCGCACTCGTATCCGCACTGCTGGCGCTGCGGAACCCAGCTCATTTTCCGGCTCGTCGACGAGTGGTTCATCGCGATGGACCCCCTCCGCGCGCCGATCAGCGAGAGCACCCGCAGCGCGCGCTGGCTGCCCGAGGGGATCGGGCTCATGGAGCGCGAGCTCGACTGGCTGCGGAACATGGGCGACTGGATGATCAGCAAGAAGCGCTACTACGGCCTGGCGCTGCCGATCTGGGAGTGCACCGAGTGCGACGGATGGGAGGTCATCGGCTCCAAGGACGAGCTCCACGAGCGCGCCGTGTCCGGCTGGGACGAATTCGAGGGCCACTCGCCACATCGGCCATGGATCGATGCCGTCGAGATCGCGTGCCGCTCCTGCGGTGGCACGGCGCGCCGGACGACGGACGTGGGCAACCCGTGGCTGGATGCCGGGATCGTGGGGCTGTCGACGCTGAAGTGGAACACCGATCGCGACTACTGGCGCGAGTGGTATCCGGCTGACTGGATCAGCGAGTCGTTCCCGGGTCAGTTCCGCAACTGGTTCTACGCCCTTCTCACGGAGTCGACGGTCATGACCGGCACGGCACCGATGCGCACGCTGTTCGCCTACGCCCTGCTCCTGGACGAGCACGGTGAGGAGATGCACAAGAGCAAGGGCAACTCGATCCCGTTCGACGAGGCCGCCGAGCGCATCGGTGCGGACGTCATGCGCTGGATGTACGCCGCTGCGAACCCCGCCTCCAACCTGCGCTTCGGGTACGGCCCCGGCCACGAGGTCGTGCGCCGCTTCTTCCTGCCGCTGTGGAACACGTACGGCTTCTTCGTCACGTACGCCCGACTGGACGGATGGACGCCGGACCAGACCGATGGCGTGGAGAGGGCGCGGACCATCCTGGACCGATGGATCCTGTCGCGGCTCGCCGGCACGGTTCGCGAGGTCCGCGACGCGATGGACGGCTACGACGTCACGGGGGCAGGTCGGCGGATCCAC
>DATHTR010000051.1:0-25523 GCA_035463095.1 Candidatus Angelobacter sp.
CGGGCGGCGGCGAAGAGCAGCGCGTCGGCGCGCGGGTCGAGGGCATCCGAGACGTCGCGCAGATGGAGGAGGAGCCGGCGCACCTCCTCGCCGAGGGGCGTGCCGCCCGGCTCGTGGGTCAGCACGACCTCGAGCCCGCGGCCACGGAGCCAGTCGGCAAGGTGCCGGGCAGCGGTCGTCTTGCCGGAGCCCTCCGGTCCTTCGAGCGTGACGAAGCGGCCGCGACGCGGCGCCTCGGCGGTCACGCCGGGGGCAGGACCGCGGTGGCGACGAGCGCCACCGCCACGAGGACCATGATCACGACGAGCACGACCCGGCTCGCACCGCCCCTCATCGCCAAGCCCTCTTCTCATCCGGGATCAGCTCCACCCGACGGTTCGGCTCTGCTCCGCGCGAGCGCGACATGAGCGCGTTGCGCTCGGCCATCTGATGCTGCAGCCGCCGGACGTAGGCATTCTGTGGCGCCAGCTCCACCGGGCGACCCGACGCCTGGACCAGGCCGATCGCCTCGGCCGTCTCCCGCAGCGCCGCCTCCTGCGGATCGGCTTCGAGGTCGAACAGGCTGGCCAGCATGTTCTGCATCTGGAGCAGGGTGTTCGTCTTGAGGACGTAGATCGGCACCCCGCTCGATTCCGCATCGCGAAGGGCGGCCGGCTTGCGCTTGTAGTAGTTGCGAAGGGTGACGACGGCATCCGCCTCGTCCAGGTCCCGCGCCACCGTCACGGGCACGCCCAGCTCCCGCACGGCCTGCTCGAGCCGCTTGCGGCTCACGCCGAAGGCGAAGACGCTCATCGGCCGAGCACCCTGCGCCCCAGCGGGGGCGGGTCGTTGCGCGCCGATCGGCCGATCGACCGCTGCGCGCTCGTCCATCTGCTCCAGCGCCTGCTGGAACTCTCGCCGCGCTTCGCGCTCCGCGGAAGAGCCCGGCCGGGAGCCCGACAGCCGCTCGCCCGGGAGGGTTCGGGACGCGCCGCGGCCAGCCGGCTCGTTGCCGAAGGCACCGGGGCCGCCCCCGCCGCCACCGGGAAGCGGGCGCAGCCCGCGCTCGTAGCGCGCGCCGCCTCCACCGCCGCGCCCTCGACCGCCGCCGAAGGCGCCGAACCCGCCGGTCGGCTCCAGGGGAGCGAAGGCCGGCGTTCCGCCGGGCGTCTCGCTGATGCGATAGTCGTACTTCGTCTGCGCCTTGAGCTCGCCGGCATCGTCGCGGAAGCGCGCCTCGGGGGGGACCATGTGGCCGCGCAGGATCGCGTCGACGGTTTCGGCCACGTTGCGATGCACGATGACGTTGTCGCGCTCGACGATCTCGACCAGGACGTCGAAGGTGGGGGGCGCCTTCCGCTCGAGGACCGTCTTCTGCGTTCCGCGCCGCCGCGCCTCCTCGTCGCCGAGGGTCACCGGCTGGATGCCGCCGACGAGGTCCGACAGGGTCGGGTTGAGCATGAGGTTGTCGAGCGTGTTGCCGTGCGCCGTGCCGACCAGCTGCACGCCGCGCTCCGCGATCGTGCGCGCCGCGGCGGCCTCCAGCTCGGTGCCGATCTCATCGATGACGATGACCTCCGGCATGTGGTTCTCGACGGCCTCGATCATCACGCCGTGCTGCTCGGTCGGGGTTCGCACCTGCATCCGTCGCGCATCACCGATGCCGGGGTGCGGGATGTCGCCGTCGCCGGCGATCTCGTTGCTCGTGTCCACGACGATCACCCGCTTGCCGAGGTCGTCGGCAAGGACGCGCGCCACCTCCCGCAGCATCGTCGTCTTTCCGACGCCGGGGCGGCCGAGAATGAGGATCGACTGGCCGGACTCGACCATGTCGCGGACGATGTCGATGGTGCCGAAGACGGCGCGCCCGATGCGGCAGGTGAGTCCCACCACCTTGCCGGATCGGTTTCGGATGGCACTGATCCGGTGCAGGGTGCGCTCGATGCCCGCGCGGTTGTCGTCGCCGAAGACGCCGATGTGATCGATGACGTGCGCGATGTCGGCCTCGGTGATCTCGCGGTCGAGGAGGTCCTCCTCACCGGTCGTGAAGCGCGCCTCGGGCCGGCGCCCGAGGTCCATCACGACCTCGAGCAGGTCGGTGCGATTGGCGAGCCCGCGCAGGCGGTCGCAGATCTCGGGTGGCAGCGCCTCCATCAGGGCGTCAAGGTCGTCGGTCGTCTCCCGCCGTTCCACTCGCTGACCCTCCCCGTCCTTCTTCACCGTCATCACGCCGGCACCATCGCCGGCTGGCGAACGTGCGCCCGCACCTCGCGCACCAGGAGCGTCACCCGCCCGATCGGCTCGAAGCCGGTCGCATCTGCAGCGCGCATGCCCGCCGACTCGTATGTTCGCACCGGAGACAGGATGCCTGCACCGATCGCCTCGTCACCGACGCGCGCGAGCACCGCGCCAAGGAAGGCGGCCCCGTCGGCTCCGTCGCGGATCAGGAACCGGAGGTAATGCGGCCCGCTCCGGCAGGCGCCGTGCTGAGCGAACCCACCGGCGCGCTGCTCCGCCGATGCGAGCCACGCCGAGACCTCGCTGAAGTGGAGGATCGGGTTGAGCGCGGATCGAGGCACGATGGCCTCCGACCCGACCCCCTCCCAGTCGCCGGCCCCGTAGCCCTCGATGCGCGCGATGGCCGGCGGCGTGGCATGCGTCCACAGATCGAAGAGGTGCCAGGCGTCGGGCGAGCCTGCGGCCTGCAGGTCAGGGAGGGTGGTCTGCTCGCGCGTCGCCGCTCTCCGGCGCTCCGGGTCCCGGGTCACCAGCGAGCGAAGCCACGAACGGGATCCGCGTGTCGGCTGCGGCGCCCGCCACCAGATCTCCTCCTGGGCGTACGCGACGAACCCCGCCTGCCCGAAGAGCTCGAGATTCTCGCGCGCGTCCGCGCACGCGGCGTGGAAACGGGTCACATGGTGCCGGGCGCCCTCTTCCACGAGGGCGTCCAGCAGGGCGAACCGGACCTCGGCGGCGAGCGTCCCCTCGTCCGCGTCGAGCTCGGTGATGACCCAGTCGTCGCGATGCGGCTCCTCGATGGCGCGACACGACCCGACCAGCTCGCCGTCGAGCTCCGCGACGAGGTGGACCGATGGCTGCCGGAGCGGCAGCCACGACGGCATGAGGCTCGAAAGGCTGATGCCGGACGTCTCCGGGGCCGGGGCCGGCACTCCCAGGCTGCGGCGGTGGGCGTCGATCGAGCCGTGCACGCGCCGGGACAGATCGGCCAGGGCCTGGCGATCGGTCAGACGGGCGCTCCGGATCGCGACCGCATCGCCTCTCATCGGGCCGGCCGTGCCGCAGCCTCCTCCACGAGGTCGACCAGGAGCCGGTGCAGCCGGCGATCGTCGGTGAGCTCGGGGTGGAAGGCCGTGGCGAGCACCCGACCCTGCCGAATCGCCACGGGCCGGCCGTCCGGGTCGCGCGCCAGCACCTCGGCCTGCGGCCCGACGTCGACGACGCCGGGGGCGCGGATGAAGACGCCATGGAGCGGCCCGCCCTCGAGCCCCTCCACGTGGAGGTCGGCCTCGAAGCTGTCGAGCTGACGCCCGTACGCGTTGCGCCGCACGTCGATGTCGAGCAGGCCGAAGACCGGCTCCTCGTTCTCGTCGATGCGCCGGGCGAGCAGGATCATCCCCGCGCAGGTGCCGAGCATCGGCATCCCGCTTCGGGCCATTGCCGCGATCGGCTCACGGAGGCCATAGGCGTCGATCAGCCTGCGCATGGCGGTGGACTCCCCGCCCGGAAGGATCAGCGCGTCGAGGTCGACCAGGTCCCGCGGCAGCCGAACCTCCACCGGCTCGCCGCCGACGGCCCGAACGGCCTCGACGTGCTCCCGGACCGCCCCCTGAACGGCGAGCACGCCGATGCGCGGCGGATGCTCCGCGGCCCGGGTCATCGGACGCCTACCAGCCGCGAACGGCGAGGCGCTCCTCGGGAGGGATCTCGCCGAGCGCCTGGCCGAGCATCGGGGCACCGAGGCCGGCGCTGACCTCGGCCAGGATCTCCGGGTTGTCGAAGTGGGTGGCGGCCTTCACGATCGCCCTCGCGTAGCGCTCGGGGTTCTCGCTCTTGAAGATGCCGGAACCGACGAACACGGCCTCCGCCCCGAGCTGACGCATCAGGCTGGCGTCCGCCGGAGTCGCCACGCCGCCGGCGCTGAAGTTCGGAACCGGCAGGTCGTCCGCCTCGGCCGTCGCCTTCACCACGTCGTACGGGGCGCGGAGCTCCTTCGCCGCGGCGAACAGCTCGTCGGGACGCATCGAGGACAGCTGGCGGATGCCCTTCTGCACGGCGCGCATGTGGCGCACGGCCTCGACGATGTCGCCGGTTCCCGCCTCTCCCTTGGTGCGGATCATGGCCGCCCCTTCGCCGATCCGCCGCAGGGCCTCGCCGAGGTCGCGACAGCCGCACACGAACGGCACACGGAAGGCGTGCTTGTCGATGTGGTGCTCCTCGTCGGCCGGCGTGAGGACCTCGGACTCGTCGATGTAGTCCACCTCGAGCGACTCGAGAATCTGGGCCTCCGCGAAGTGGCCGATGCGGCACTTGGCCATGACGGGGATGGTGACCGCGGCCTTGATCTCCTCGATGAGCTTCGGGTCGCTCATGCGAGCGACGCCGCCGAACTTGCGGATGTCGGACGGCACACGCTCGAGGGCCATGACGGCGACCGCGCCCGCCTCCTCGGCGATCTTGGCCTGATCGGCCGTCACGACGTCCATGATCACGCCGCCGGCCAGCATGCGGGCCAGGCCCACCTTGGTGGCCCAGGTGCTTCGTTCGATGGTGGTCATTCTCGGTTGCTCTCTCGCTGCACGGATGCGTGCGACACGCCCGCTCGGGTTCGATCAACCATTCTACCCGCGGCGGGTGAAACCGCTCGCCGCGGGGCTCGGACCGGCATCGGATGGCGGGAGACCCCACTGCCACCGGATCCGTCACGCGCGCGCCGGGGGGCTGACCCCGAGGGATGCGGAGCCGGTGCGTCACTCCACCTTCGCGGGCCTCTCCGCTATGATCGGCCGCGAGGAACCGCGCTCGATGATGATCAACGCACCCGTCCTGGTCCTGAACCAGAACTACGAGCCGCTCAACGTCTGCGACATCAGGCGCGCATTTCGACTGCTCGGCGCCGCGAAGGCCGAGCTGCTGGCTCGGAATCACCAGGTCATCCACACCCCGTCGGTGGCGATCCCCGCGCCATCGGTCATCAGGCTCCAGTACCACATCAAGCGGCCGCAGCCGCGGGTGCGGCTCAGCCGACGCGAGGTCTTCGCGCGCGACCGTCACACGTGCCAGTACTGCGGGAGAGCGGGACGCGATCTGACGATCGACCATGTCATGCCGAAGCATCGCGGCGGCCGGCACGAGTGGGAGAACCTCGTGGCCGCCTGCCGACCGTGCAACCACCGCAAGGGCGGCAAGACGCTTCCCGAGGCGCGGATGCAGCTCCTGCGCGAGCCGCGTGCCCCGCGTGCCGACCTGCGGTACCTGTTCGGGACCTACCTGGCCGACGAGCGCAACGACGCGTGGCGCAACTACCTGTTCCTGGGCGACCCGGCGCCGAGCCCGGCCTGACCGACGGCAGCGCCTTCACGGTCACCGGGCTCCCGGACGCACCTCGGCGCGTGCTCGCCGCGCTGGCCGAGGCGGGTCACGAGGCCGTGCTGGTCGGCGGGTGCCTGCGCGACCTGCTCCTCGGTGACCGCCCGGACGACTGGGACGTGGCGACGAGCGCGCGTCCGGAGACGGTGGCAGCGCTCTTTCCCGGCTCCGTGTGGGAGAACCGGTTCGGGACGGTCCTCGTTCCCGGCCCGGAGCCGGTCGAGATCACGACCTACCGATCCGAGTCGGGCTACACGGATCGCCGCCGGCCCGACGCGGTCACGTTCCACGGCTCGCTGACCGATGACCTCGCACGGAGAGACTTCACGATCAACGCGGTCGCCTGGGTGCCCGACGCGGACGGCGGCAGCGGAGGGACGCTCGTCGACCCGCATGGAGGGCTCGACGACCTCGCGGCAGGGATCATCCGCGCCGTCGGCCTGCCGGCGGACCGCTTCGCCGAGGACGCGCTCCGGGTCCTGCGTGGCGTGCGGTTCGGGTTGCGGTTCGGGTTCGAGACCGACGCCGCCACCGAGGCGGCCCTGCGCGGGGCGGTGCCCGACACCGCCGGGCTGTCCGCCGAGCGCGTCCGCGACGAGCTCGTCCGCCTGCTCGGCGACCCCCGCATCCAGCCGTCGACGGCCCTGCGCCGGTGGGAGGAGATCGGCCTGCTCGCGATCGTCCTGCCGGAGCTCGCCCGCCTGAGGGGCGTGCGGCAGTCGAAGCCCCGCGGCGGCGATGCGCTGGACCACTCGCTGTGGACCGTCGACGCGCTCCCGGCGAACGACCCGATGCTGCGGCTGGCGGGCCTGCTGCACGACATCGGCAAGGCGGACACCGCCTCGGGGGGCCACTTCATCGGCCACGAGGTGAGCGGCGCTCGTCAGGCCGAGGACGCGATGCAGCGGCTCCGGATCGGCGGGCGCGACATCGCCCGCGTGCGTCACCTGGTGCGCCAGCACATGTTCGCCTACGACGCCTCGTGGACCGACGCGGCCGTCCGTCGCTTCATCCGCCGCGTGGGTGAGGCCGCCCTGCACGACCTGTTCACGTTGCGCGAGGCCGATGACGCGGCGTCCGGGTCCGCGGAGCCACCGGTCGGAGGCCTTAACGAGCTCCGCGCGCGGATCGCGGCACAGGGAGCGGCCCCGATTCGGACCGGCCACCTGGCGCTGACCGGCCACGACCTCCAGTCCGAGCTCGGGCTGGAGCCCGGCCCGCGCATCGGTGAGCTTCTGGCCGCCCTGCTGGAGGAGGTCATCGAGGATCCGTCGCGCAACGAACGGGAGACGCTGCTGGCGCTCGCCCGCGAGCGGATCGCCAGGCGGTGACACGGCGCACCGGCTGTCCGGTCGGCCGGGCGCCGGACGGCTGACAGCCCGGAGGACGCTGCTACAATCGGCCGTCCGGGCCATGTCTGGACTGCACTCATCGATCGCCCATTCCGAGCGGAGGGACCCCGTCCCGATGACCGCCAGCGTGCGTCGGGCCGTCCGGCTCGAGCACCGGCTCACCCAGCCCAACGCCTCGCTCGCCGACCTCGAGGCCGCCGTGGCCCTCGCCGGCGAGCACGAGGTCGCCGCGCTGACCGTCAACCCCTGGCTCGTGAAGGCCGCGAAGCGACTCCTCGGGCGCAGCCGCGTGACCCTCGGCACCGTCGTGGGCCATCCTGCCGGCACGCAGCTCCTGAGCGTGAAGGCCTTCGAGGCCTCGAAGGCGCTCGAACAGGGAGCGACCCAGATCGACTTCGTCCTCAACGGTGGCGCGCTGCGCTCCGGCGACGAGGAGATCGTGTTCAACGACATGCTCGCCGTCGTCGACATGGCGCACTCCGCGCTGGCCGCCGCCGGCGTCATCGTGGAGGCCGAACCGATGAGCGAGGAGCTCGTCCGCCGCGCCTGCCGCCTGGCCGAACGTGCCGGCGCCGACCACGTCGTGACGGGCGCCGGAACCGCCACCGTCCGGTCCACCCTGGCACGGACTCGGCTGCTGCGCGACAGCGTCGGCCCGCGCATCGGCGTGAAGGCATCGGGCCGGTTCCGGTCCGCCGAGCAGCTCGTCGAGGCGGCCGCGGCCGGAGCCACCCGCGTCTCGGCACCGCTCACCGCCGCGCTCGCCCGCCAGGCAGCGGCCTCCGAGCTCAGCACCGCGGTCGCGGGGTAGGCCAGCCGATGGGCGAGAGGAGCTCCGATTGAGGCTGCTGGTCGTCGGCGGGGCCGGGTACGTCGGCTCGACGAGCGTGGAGCGCTTCGTCGAAGCCGGGCACGAGGTGATCGTCTACGACAACCTCAGCAGCGGCCACCGCGAGTCGGTCATCGACGGCGCGCGGCTGGTGCCCGGCGAGATCGAGGACCGATCCCGGCTGGCGGAGGTGCTCGGCGACGGCGTCGACGCGGTGCTGCACTGCGCGGCCCGCTCGCTCGTGGGCGAATCGATGGCCGATCCGGGCCTCTACTACCGCGTGAACGTGGCCGGCGGCGTGACGCTCCTCGAGGCGATGCGCGACGCGGGCGTGACCCGCCTCGTGTTCAGCTCCACTGCCGCGGTGTACGGCGAGCCTCGCCGCGTGCCGATCGCCGAGGCCGACCGCACCGAGCCGATCAACCCCTACGGCGCCACCAAGCTCGCCTTCGAGGGCGCCATGCGCTGGTTCGCGGCCGCACACGGGTTCCGCGCCATCAGCCTGCGCTACTTCAACGTCGCCGGCGCCACGGAGCGCAATGGCGAGGACCACGATCCGGAGACCCACCTCATGCCGCTCGTGCTGCGCGTCGCGGCCGGTGAGGCGACCCACGTCCAGATCTTCGGCCAGGACTACCCGACCCCGGACGGAACCTGCATCCGTGACTTCATCCACGTCCGCGACCTGGCCAACGGGCATCTCCTCGCGCTCGAGGCCACCGGGGAGGGGGATCCGTCCCTCGAGGTCTACAACCTCGGCTCGGCGGCCGGGTTCAGCGTGCGCGAGGTGGTGGAGGCGGCGCGCAAGGTCACCGGGCGCGCCATCCCGGCGCGACCCGTGAAACGGCGGCTCGGCGACCCACCCGTCCTCGTGGCCTCGTCACGGCGCGCACGGCGCGAGCTGGGCTGGCAGCCGGAGCACTCCACGCTCGAGCACATGCTGGCCGACGCCTGGGCCTGGCGCGAATCGCACCCGCACGGGTACCGCGCGGCCACGGGGGACGCGTCGGCCTCGGCACCGCCGCGGGTCGCTGCCTCCGCTCGTTAGCGCGGCGCGCCGTTGTCGGCCGCGCGGCACGCGGCACACAGCCCGTAGAAGTCGAGCCGGGCATCATCGATCTCGAACCCCAGGTCGGCGGCCACCCGGTCCGCGACCGGCGTGATGTACGCCTCCCCGATCTCCTCGACCCGGCCGCATCGGTCGCAGGCGAGGTGGTGATGGTGCCCCGGCCGGCACGCGACGTAGCCATACACGTGGCCGTCCTGCTCGAGCCGGCGGGCGACTCCCGCTCCCACGAGCGCCTCGAGGGTGCGGAACACCGTGGCGCGGCCGATGCGCGGATCGACCCGCCGCAGCCGGTCGTACAGCTCCTGCGCCGTGATGCGGCGCCCATGGCTGGCCAGCGCGTCAGCGACCAGCAGCCGCTGTCGCGTGACGCGCTCGCCGGCGGCGGTCAGCCGGTCGGCCGTCGAGGTCGGGTCGAGCGTCGGGGTCCCCACGTGCCAGAGGCTAGCACGCATTGACCGATGCCACCCGCTGACCCGATACTGCGTCTCACCATGACGAGCGCCGCGATGGCCGGGACGGAACCGCTCCTGCGCACCCATGATCTCGCGGGTGGCTATGGATCGCGATGGGCGATCAGCGGCGTCGACCTCGAGATCCCGCCGGGGCGACTGGTGGGCGTCATCGGGCCGAACGGGAGCGGGAAGAGCACGCTGCTGCGCGCCATCCTCGGCCTCGTGCCGCGGCGGCACGGGACGGTGACCATGGACGGCGGGGAGCTCGACCGTCGACGGGTCGCGTACGTCCCGCAGCGCGAGCTGGTCGATTGGAGCTTCCCGATCAGCGCGTCCCAGGTGGTGATGATGGGCCGCTACGCTCGCATCGGTCCGGTGGTCGCACCCAGCGACGTGGACCGGAGGGCCGTGGCGGAGGCGCTCGAGCGGGTCGGTATTCGAGACCTCGCTGATCGCCAGATCGGCGCACTGTCGGGCGGCCAGCAGCAGCGCGTCTTCATCGCTCGCGCACTCGTCCAGGAGGCCGACCTCCTCCTCCTCGACGAGCCGATGACCGGTGTCGACCGCGGAACGGAGGAGGCGGTCACGGCGCTCATGCGCGAGCTTCGGGACGGCGGCTCGACCGTGATCTACGCCACCCACGACCTGGAGACGGCCGCCGACGTCAGTGACCTGCTGTGTTTCGTCAATGGCGGCGTCGTCGCCTTCGGCCCGCCTGCCGAGACGTTCACGCCGCATACCCTGCACGCGACCTTCGGTGGCGAGCTGATGATCGTCGACGCCGGGGACCACGCCCACGTGCACGGCGGTGGCCACCACGGCGGCCACGTCGACGTGCCGAAGGGCTAGACGCCGTCATGGAATGGCTGGCCGATCCCCTCGGGCTCGAGATCTTTCGTCGCGCATTGATCGAGGCCGTCGTCATGGGCGCCACCTGTGGAGCCATCGGCGCGTACGTCGTCCTGCGCCGGCTCGCCTTCATCGGTGACGCGCTGGCGCACGCCGTCTTCCCCGGCGTCGTCCTCGCCTACGTCACCGGGCTCCCGATCTTCGCGGGGGCGATGGTGGCGGGCACGATCACCTCGGTGGCCATCGCGGTCGTCAGTCGCGGGCAGCGCATCCGCGAGGACACCGCCATCGGCATCGTGTTCGCCGGGGCCTTCGCGCTGGGCATCGTGCTGATCAGCACGCAGACCGGGTACCAGCGCGACCTCTCGGCCTTCCTCGTCGGTGACCTGCTCGGCGTGACGTGGCGCGACATCGCGATCAGCGCCCTGGCCGGTGGGGCCGTGATCGCCCTGCTCGTCGCGTTGCGCAAGGAGTTGCTCCTGGTGAGCTTCGACCGGACGTTCGCGCAGGCGCTCGGCTACCCCGTGTTCCTGATCGAGCTGCTGCTGCTGTTGCTCCTGACCGCCACGATCGTGGTCAGCCTCCAGGCGGTGGGCATCATCCTGGTGCTGGCCATGCTCGTGACGCCGGCGGCCACGGCGCGTCTGCTCGTCGACCGCTTCACCCCGATGATGCTGCTCGGGGCCGCCCTTGGCGCCGCCTACGGCGTCGTCGGCTGGTACGTGAGCTACCACGCCGGCTGGAGCCCCGGTGGGTCGATCGTGCTCACCGCGACGCTCGGCTTCGCGCTGGCCTTCGTCTTCAGCCCGAGCCACGGGGTGCTGGCCCATCGCGTCATGCCGCACCCCGAGCATGACGCCGAGCGGCCAGCGATGGACCAGCCGGCCGGGCACCGCCACGGTGGCGACGAGGACCCCGTGGTAGCATCCGTTCGGCAGCGCCACCCACCCGGTCGCTAGCGCCGCACACCCGACGCGCCCATCGCGTCACGCGTGTCCCGCGCGCCCGGTCGCGCAGCCGATGACATTCGCGATCCCACGGAGAACCGTTGCCCGACACCGATACCTCACGTACCTCACGCGCGCGCTCCCGCCGCCGCACATCCGCCGGCCCCGAGGGCCAGGCCGCGAGCGCGACCGACGTTCCGGCGTCGCCGCCCGAGCCGGCGTCGGAGCTCGAGGTCGCCGTCCTCAGGGCCGCGGCCGGCTACCGGTTCGGCGAGATCGAGGTTCCGGCCACCATCGCCCGCTCGCTGGAGTCGATGGGCTTCACCACCCCGACCGAGGTCCAGGCACGCGCCATCCCGCCCCTGCGCGAGGGCAAGGACCTCATCGGCCAGGCGCAGACGGGCACCGGCAAGACCGCCGCGTTCGGGATCCCGATCGTCGAGAAGATCGAGCCGTCGAGCAACCATGTGCAGGCCCTCGTCCTGACGCCGACCCGTGAGCTGTGCGTGCAGGTGACCGAGGAGATCGGCCGCATCGGTCGCTTCCGCGGCGTGCGCACCGTGGCGATCTACGGCGGCTCGAGCATGGATCGCCAGATCGAGGCGCTGCGGCGCGGGACGCAGGTGGTGGTGGGAACGCCCGGCCGGGTGCTCGACCTCGTCCGCCGCGGCGAGCTCAAGCTCGACCGGGTGCACACGGTGATCCTCGACGAGGCCGATCGGATGCTCGACATGGGCTTCATCGTCGACGTGGAGACGATCCTGGCCCGCTGCCCGCGCGAGCGGCAGACGGCGCTCTTCAGCGCCACCATGCCGTACGCGATCCTGCGCATCTGCGACCGATTCATGAAGCGCAACCCGGCCCAGGTGACGGTGCGCCCGGACCTGCGCACGGTCGAAACGGTGCGACAGCTCGTCTACTTCGTGGCGGAGCAGGACAAGGTCGCCGCCCTGGTGGAGCTCAACGAGCACTATGGCTTCGATCGGCTGCTCGTCTTCCGGCACACGCAGATCGGCGTGGACCGGCTGGCCGCCACCCTGAAGCGTCGGGGCAAGAACGTGGCCGCGCTCCACGGCGGGCTGTCCCAGCGCGAGCGCGACCGGACGCTGGCGGCCTTCAAGGACGGCAAGATCCAGTTCCTGATCGCCACGAACGTCGCGAGTCGGGGCCTCGACATCACCGACCTGCCGTACGTCCTCTCGTTCGACATCCCCGAGGACGCCGACACCTACGTCCACCGCATCGGGCGCACCGGACGTGCCGGACGCGAGGGCACGGCGATCACGTTCGTGGGCGAGTGGGACCTCGACGCCTGGGAGTCCATCAGGAGCGAGGTCGGCGCGAACGTCGAGGAAGGCGAGCTGAACCTGTACTCGGCGGGCTGAACCGGCGCCTGCCGCCGACCCACCGGCATCCGTCGCTCCCGCGTAGGCTTGGGGCATGACCCACGAGCCGATCCTGCCGCAGCTGCCCACGGACGAGCGCGTCGAGGTCGACAGCGTCGAGTGGCTGTTCGAGCCGGACTGGCCCGGCGAGCGTCTGATGGCGCGCATCAGGGACGGCGACGTGCGCCTGACCGACGCCAGCGGTGCGATCGTCGAGCGTCTGGCGAGTGTCGCCGCCCTCCTCTCGCGCGCGGTCCGCGCCGGATCCGCCCTGCTCGACGGCGTCTGGACGCTGCATCCCTTCATCGACGACGAGGGGGCGATCGCGGAGCGCGAGGCGTTCGTGGCCATCGACCTGGTGGAGCTCGACGGGGAGTCGCTGCTCGCCGTGCCGTTCCAGGAGCGGCGGCGGCTCCTCGCGTCCGTGGTCGAGGAGGGACTCCAGGTCCGCGTCGGTGCGCTCGTGAAGCAGCCGATCGGCGGTTGGCTGGTCGGGTGGCGCCAGGCGGGGTTCGCCCACTACCTGGCCCGCCACCAGAACGCGCGCTATCACCCCGGCGAACGGAGCGACGACTGGCTGCGCATCCCGCTCGAGGCCGCGCCGGCTCCGGGGCTGCTGCGCCGGGTCATCGGTGGCCGTGGCGGGACGGGGACGCGGCGCATCCGCGACTGACCGGCCCTTCCGCGCACCGGGTTGCGTCTGCTGCACGGACGGCGAAGCGGCATCTCGGTCGCAGGCGCGTGTCCCGAGCACGGGCCGGTGCCTGAGCCGAGCCGGACGGGTCGCCTCTGCTACCCTTGTCGTCCCCGAGCGCTCACCCGAGACGCATGATCGAGGAGGCTCGCCCTGTCGTCCCATTCAGCCGCTGCCACGCCATCGGCGCTCGACGAAGATGGCCTCAAGGAGGTCCGACGCATCGGGAACGCCGACCTGATGGTCGGGATCCCGTCGTTCGGGAACGCGGAGACCATCGGCTACGTCGTCAGAGCCGCGACGGCCGGGATGGTCCAGTACTTCCCCGAGCTCAAGCCGATCCTCGTCAACTCCGACGGCGGGTCACCCGACGGCACCCCTCGCGTGGCGGTCAGCACCGAGAGCCCCGACTATCTCGAGAAGGTCATCCTCGTCAGCCCGAAGCACAAGCTGCAGCGGATCAGCTTCAGCTACCAGGGCACCAGCGGAAAGGGCACCGCGGTGCGTGCCCTGTTCGAGGTGGCCCGCGAGCTGAAGGTCAAGGCCATGGTCATGGTCGACTCGGATCTGCGCTCGATCGTGCCCGAGTGGGTCGAGCTGCTGGCGGGGCCCATCCTCAAGGGCGGCTACGACTTCGTGGCGCCGATGTACTCGCGCTACAAGTACGACGGCACGATCACGAACAACATCGCCTACCCGCTCACCCGGGCGCTGTACGGGACGCGCATCAGGCAGCCGATCGGTGGTGACTTCGCGGTTTCCGGCGACCTGGTGGCACGCTACCTGGAGCTCGACACGTTCGACGAGCTCACCGCGCGCTTCGGGATCGACATCTGGATGACCCACTCGGCCATCAACGAGGGATTCGCCGTCTGCCAGGCCCGGCTGGGCGCGAAGATCCACGACGCCAAGGACCCCGCGTCCGACCTGGGCCCGATGTTCCGGCAGGTCGTCGGCACCCTCTTCAAGATGGCCGGCCACTACGAGGACCGATGGCTCCGCATCCGCGGCTCGCACCCGATCCCGGAATACGGCTTCGAGCGGGTCATCGCTCCCGAGGAGATCAGCGTCAGCCACGAGAAGCTCATCGACAACCTCGAGGGGGCGCGCCTGACCCAGGGCGACGTGTGGCGCGACATGCTTGCCCCCGAGCAGCTCGAGCGAGTCATGACGCTCGACATCCCGGACGCCCCCGGCTCGTTCCGATTCACCTCCGACCTCTGGGTCCGCTGCCTCTACGACGCCCTCGTCGCCTTCCATCGGCCGGGGGCCGATCGGGAGCGCCTGCTGGCCGGCCTGACGCCGCTCTACTTCGGCCGCACGGCCGGTTTCATCAGCGACACGCTCGACATGACCACCGACCAGGCCGAACGCGTCATCGACGACCAGGCACGCCAGTTCGAGGAGCTCAAGCCCTACCTCGCCAGCCGATGGCAGGAGATGCGCTCCGCCTCCGGAGGGGAGGGCTGATGGCCGCCGCCCGACGGAAGACGCCATATCGCATCCTGCTGCCGCTCGCCAACCCGCGGACCGCGCGCGACCTCGTCCGCATCGGCGCCGGCGTCGCGAACGGCCGGCCGACCGAGATCACCGCGCTCGGCATCGTCGAGGTGCCGGAGGGGGTCAGCCTGTCGGAGGGCGCCACCCAGGCGCGCACGGCCCGGCGGCTCCTCCAGCGGGTCCTCGCCTTCGGCGACGAGGAAGAGGTCGAGCTCCGGACGCTCGTCCGGATCGGCCGTCACGCCGCCGACGGGGTGATCGAGGCCGTCGGCGAGGAGGAGGCGGACCTCGTCATCTTCGGCTGGGGTGGCCCGCCGACGGCGTCGCAGACGGCCCGTGCGGACGCCGAGGCGGCCGAGCTCGAGCTGGCCGGTGAGCGCACCCGGCCGCGCCCGGTCTTCTCGCCGACGATCGACGCCGTCGTGCGCGAGTCGCCGTGCGACATCGCCGTCGTGAAGCAGCGCGGCCTGGACACGGTCGCCTCCATCCTCGTCCCGGTCCGGGGCGGACCGCACGCCGAGCTGGCCATGCGCATCAGCCGGGACCTCGCCAAGCGCTTCGGCGCGAAGGTCGTCGTCCTCCACGTGGTGCCGAAGGGCATCGGCGATCGGGCCATCGAGCGCGAGCAGGCCGCCGTCGACGCCTTCGTCAAGGAGCACGCCGGCTCGCGACGGGCGTCCGGCATGATCCGCGAGGCCACCAGCGTGCGGCAGGCGATCATCAAGGAGGCCGCGCATCACGACCTGGTGGTGATGGGCGCCTCGGCGCAGCCGACGAACGCGGCACCGGACGGCCGCTACCTGTTCGGCACGCTGGCCGAGGCGGTCGCCAGCAAGGCGAAGCCGACCGTCATCGTGGTGAAGACGAAGCAGTCGCTCGGCCTCGCGACGTTCGACGAGCTGCGCGCCTCCGAGGGCACGCTCGCGCATGCCGACGCGTACGTCGAGCGCAGCCGGTCGCTCCCCACCGTCGTCGACAAGTGGTTCGCCGAGAACACGTTCCATGCGCACGAGTTCGCCGACATCAAGGCGCTCGTGGCGCTCAAGGAGAAGCACAACGTCACGATCAGCCTCGGGCTGCCGGCGCTGAACGAGGAGCGGACGATCGGCACGGTCATCAAGCGCGTCAAGGGCGCGCTCATGGACCGCGTGCCGCTGATCGACCAGATGGTGGTGATCGACTCGGACAGCACCGATCGCACCGTCGAGATCGCCACCGAGCTGGGCGTGCCGGTCCACAAGCATCCGGAGATCCTGCCCGAGACCGGCTCGTTCCGGGGCAAGGGCGAGGCGCTGTGGAAGAGCCTCCACGTCCTCGACGGCGACATCGTGGCCTGGATCGACACGGACATCAGCAACATCCAGCCGCGCTTCGTCTACGGGCTGCTGGGCCCGCTGCTGCGCGAGCCGAAGATCCAGTACGTGAAGGGCTTCTACCAGCGACCGATCCGCCAGGGAGACATGCTCCAGGCCGAGGGCGGTGGGCGCGTCACCGAGCTGATGGCCCGGCCGCTCATCAACCTGTTCTTCCCGGAGCTGTCGGGGATGATCCAGCCGCTCTCCGGCGAGTACGCGGGACGCCGGGACCTGCTCGAGAAGCTGCCCTTCTTCACGGGCTACGCCGTCGAGATCGGCCTGCTCATCGACATCCTCGAGCACGCCGGCCTGCCGGCCATCGGCCAGGTCGACCTCGAGCGCCGCATCCATCGCAACCAGCCGCTGCCGAACCTGTCGCAGATGGCGTACGTCATCCTGCAGGGTGCGATTCGGAAGCTCGAGGAGCGGCACCGGCTCGAGCTGCTCACCGAGGTCGGGCGCGGCATGAAGCTCATCAACACCGGGAAGGACCACTTCAACCTTGAGGTCCGCGAGATCGGCGACGAGATCCGCCCGCCGATGGTCAGCGTTCCCGCGTACACGGAGCGGCGCCGGTCCCTTCGGTCGCGCTGAGGAGCGGCGGGCCGAGCGGCCCGTTGGAAGGGGACGGCCGGCCCTGTGGCGCTGCGTATCGCGACGCGAGCATCGGAACATGAGCGTTCTGCCGTTGCCTCCGGCGCCGACCGTCGCGCCGCCCAGCTCCCCCCGCCCGATCCTCCAGCTCGCCGACGACCTGGGCCTGCGTCCCACCGAGGTGGAGCCGCACGGCCGCCGGGTTGCCAAGGTCCGCCTCGACGCGCTCCGCCGGCTGGCGGAGGCTCCCGTCGGGCGCCTCGTCCTGGTGACGGCCATGACGCCGACGCCGTATGGCGAGGGAAAGACGACCACCGCCATCGGCCTCGCGGACGGACTGCGGCGTCAGGGCCTCCGAGCCGCTGTCGCGCTCCGTCAGCCGACGCTGGGCCCGGTCTTCGGCGTCAAGGGTGGCGCCACCGGCGCCGGGCGCGCGTCGTTGGTCCCATCGCAGCAGATCAACCTGCATCTCACCGGCGACGCGTATGCCGTCGGCGCGGCGCACAACCTGGCTGCAGCGGTGCTCGACAATCATCTCCACCACGGAAACGCGCTCGACATCGACCCGACATCGATCACGTGGCCGCGGGTGACCGATCACAACGACCGTGCGCTCCGGCGGGCGCGGATCGCGATCGGCGACGAGCTGGGCGAGCGGGATGCGACGTGGGAGATCACCTCCGCGTCCGAGGTGATGGCCATCCTTGCGCTCGCCTCCGGCCCGCTGGACCTGCGTCGCCGCCTCGGCCGGATCGTGGTCGCGCGCCGGCGTGATGGGCGGCCCGTCACGCTGGATGAGCTCGAAGTGGCGGGTGCCATGGCGGCGCTCCTCCGCGACGCGCTCCAGCCCAACCTGGTGCAGACGGCCGAGGGGACGCCGGCGTTCGTGCACGCCGGTCCGTTCGCGAACATCGCGCACGGCACCAGCTCGATCCTGGCCACGCGGCTCGCGCTCCGACTCTCGGAGATCGTCGTCACCGAGGCCGGGTTCGCGGCCGAGCTCGGCGCGGAGAAGTTCTTCGACATCGCCTGCCGGGTGGGCGACCTCCAGCCTTCGGCCGCGGTGGTGGTGGCGACGACCCGCGCCCTCGCTCTCCATGGCGTGGCGAACCTTGCGCATCATGTCCGGGTGGTCCAGCGCTACGGGGTTCCATGCGCGGTCGCCATCAACGCCTTCCCCGACGACACCGACGAGACGCTGCAGCGGGCCATCCTCTCGGCGCGTGCGAGTGGAGCGGATGCCGTCCACGTGGCGCGGCACGTCGCCGACGGCGGCGCCGGAGCCGAGGAGCTCGCCGCATCGGTCTTCGAGCTCGCGCTCCGTCCGCCCGAGCACCAGCTGCTGTACCCGGACGCGCTGCCGCTCGTCGCCAAGATCGAGCGCATCGCCCGGGAGGTGTACGGGGCGGACGGGATCGACATCGCGCCTGCGGCCGTGGTGGAGCTCGAGCGCCTCGAGCGCGAGGGCCACGGAGCGCTGCCGATCTGCGTGGCCAAGACGCCGCTCTCCATCAGCCACGACCCGAAGCGGCCCGGGGTGCCGACCGGATTCACGCTGCCGGTGCGGCGGGTGCGCCTGTTCGCCGGGGCTGGCTTCGTGACCGTCTACGCGGGAGCGATCCAGACCATGCCGGGGTTGCCTCCCCGGCCTGCGGCGACCCGCATCGACCTGACCCCGGGGGGCGAGATCATCGGCCTCTGAACCAGCAGCGCCGCGACGTCCACCGGCGGAGGAGCGAGCACCGGGAGCGCCGCTGAGGCGTGGCACCCGACGCGCCCTCTATCATTTCCGACATGTCCGATCGCCCGCTCCGCGTCCTCATCGCGCCCGACTCCTTCGGCGGCTCCCTCGATTCGGTGTCCGTCGCGGCCGCCATCGCCACCGGCTGGACGCGGGTGCGTCCGGGAGACAGCGTCGTCCGCAAGCCGATGGCCGACGGTGGGGAGGGGACGCTTGCCGCTATCGCCGATGCGCTGGGCGACGATGCCGAGGTCAGGAGCATCGAGACGACGGATGCGCTCGGCCGGCCGATCTCCGCGGACTGGCTCCTGCTCGACGAGGGTCGGGGCGCCTTCGTGGAGATGGCGGCCGCATCCGGCCTGGCGCGGCTGGCACCCGACGAGCGGACGCCCGAGAGCGCCCGCGCCGCATCCACTCGCGGGACCGGCGATCTCATCCGCGCCGCGCTCGACGCCGGCGTGGAGCGCATCACCGTCGGCCTCGGCGGCTCGGCCACGACCGATGGGGGAAGCGGCCTGCTGCGCGCGCTCGGGGCAGCGTTCCGGGCCAGAGACGGTGGCGATCTCGCCGATGGCGGAGCGGCGCTGGCCGACCTCGAGGCCATCGATCGGTCCGGGCTCGACGCCCGCCTGTCCGACGTTCGGCTGGTCATCGCCTCCGACGTGACGAACCCGCTGCTCGGCGCGCGGGGTGCCGCCGCCACCTACGGCCCGCAGAAGGGCGCCGACGAGACCACCGTGACGGAGCTGGACGCCGCGCTCAACCGCTACGGCCGCGCCATCGAGAAGGCGACCGGGCGCCTGGTGGCGGACCTGCCCGGCGCGGGTGCGGCCGGCGGCACGACGGCCGGCCTGCTCGGCTTCACCGGGGCCACCGTGCGTCCCGGGGCGGAGGTCGTCGCGGAGCTCGTCGGCCTCGCCGCGGCCCTCGAGGAGGCCGATCTCGTGATCACCGGCGAGGGGCGTGCCGACGAGCAGACCCTCCAGGGCAAGACGGCAATGGGCGTCGCCAGCCTCGCCCGCCCCCGCAACACGCCGGTCGTGCTGTTGTGCGGCGGCCTCGGCGATGGGGCGGAGGCACTCGACGCCGCGATGGCGCTCGCCGTGGTGCAGCCGATCGTCGACCGACCGATGGAACTGCCGGAGGCGATGGCGGGCACCGAGCGGCTGCTCACCGCGGCCGCGGCACGCCTGGCACGGACGATCGACGTCGGCATGGGGCTGGCGCGTCCGTAGGGCGCATCGGTCCATGGCGCGAGGCGCGAGCCCGCAGAAGCGGGCTGCCGATCGGCGGAAGCGGCGGCGATTGGCGGATGTCGTCCTCGAGCGCCTCGGGGAGCGGTACGACCACCCGACCTGGGCCGGCCCCCGGGTCGATGCCGTCAGCGAGCTCGTCCTCACGATCCTGTCCCAGAACACCTCGGACACCAACTCGTTCCGGGCCTTCACGGCGCTCCGGGATCGCTTCGCGACCTGGGACCAGGTCCTCGGCGCGGCGACCGACGAGCTGGAGGAGGTGATCCGTCCCGGTGGCCTGGCGCCGACGAAGTCGCGCCGCATCCAGCACGTCCTGGCGGAGGTGCACGCCGCAACCGGCGGGAGCTGGGACCTGTCGTTCCTCGGCACCCGGCCCCTGCTCGAGGCGCGCGACTGGCTGACCTCGCTGCCCGGCATCGGGCGCAAGACGGCCGCCATCATCCTGCTGTTCAACTTCGGCCGCCCGCAGCTGCCGGTCGACACCCACGTCCACCGCGTCGCGACCCGCCTCGGCATGCTCCCGCCGCGCACACCGCTCGAGCGCGCGCACGACCTGCTCGAGGAGGTGCTCGACGCCGGCGAGATGTACCCGTTCCACGTGGAGCTCATCCGCCACGGGCGCGACACGTGCCGCGCGCCACGCCCGATCTGCGGGCTCTGCCCGCTGACCGACGTCTGTGCCTACTACCCCGAGGCGATCCGCGGTCGGGTGCCGATGGCCCCGGTGCCGAAGCAGCGGGGCGGGGCCGAAGCCGCGCCCCGCTACCACGACGAGCTCATTCACGGCTGGATGCCGCCCGAGCGATGAGCCGCCGATCACCGGGCGGTACGCGCCGGCGGTGCGATTCGAGCGTTCAAGCGTCTTGAACACTCTCCGGACGATGCCGCCCGGCGGCCGGGCCTGGGCTCACACGGCGACGTCGCGGCGCGACAGGCCGAGTACGGCAACGCCGACCAGCACCAGCGCGGTCACCGCCAGCACCGCGGCATCTCCCGCCTGGAACCCCTCCGCCAGCGGACGTCCGCCCGAGTAGTAGAACCACGGCGACAGGTTCTGCGCCCAGCCGATCGCGTCCACCGTCGGGGCCAGCGTGTTCGCGAGGTAGGTGGCCGCGGCCACCGACGCGACGACGCCCCAGGCGATCGCGCGGCTGCCGGTCAGCGCCCCGGCCGCCAGGCCGAGAGCGCCGAAGACGAGGGAGAGCAGGACGAGATGCCCGGTTGCCGCGGCGAGGTTGCCGATCCCGAGCTCGGCGAACTGCGCCGGCCCGGAGGCGATCACCATTGCCACGAACAGGAAGGCGCCGGCGACCCCGACGGCGACGACCATGGCCGCCGCCCGCTGGACGACGACCGTCCACCGGCTCACCGGATGGGCGAGCAGGACGTCGAGCAGGCCCGCATCCTCGTCGCCGGCCACGGCGCGCACGCCGAGCGAGCCCCCGAAGATGACCATGATCACCGGGCCGAGGATGCCGTACGTGGTGCTGCCCAGGTAGCCGGCCGGGCTCGTGATGTCGGTCATCCCGAGCGCCTCGAGCAATCCCTCGGGGAATGCGCGGATGGCGGCCTCCATGTCGGGGTTGTTCATCGACGGGTAGAAGCCGGCGTACAGGACGCCGACCGCGGCCACCGCCACCGACCAGCCGATGATGCCCCGTCGCTGGTCCCACAGCGACTTGCCGAAGACGCTACGCAGCATCGGACACCTCCTCGTTGCCGCCGGTGCGGTAGTAGGTGAGGAACAGCTCCTCGAGATCGGGCTCCTCCACGACGAGCCCCTCGACCGAATAGCGGGCCGCCGCCTTGATGAGGGCATCGGCGCGACCGGCGAGCCGGCACCGCAGCACCGAGCCGTCCACGCGGACGTCGCCGACGCCATCCAGCCCGGCGAATGCCTCGGCCGGCACGGGCTCGTCGAAGTGGACCTCCACGTGCCGCACGGCGCGGCGGCGCAGCGTCTCGACGGCCTCGACCGCGATCATCCTCCCCTCGCGGATGATCCCGACCCGGTCGGCCGACTGCTGCACCTCGGAGAGGACGTGGGACGACATGAAGACCGTCTGTCCGTTGGCCTTCGCCTCGCGGACGAGGTCGAGGAACGTCTGCTGGAGCAGTGGATCCAGGCCGGAGGTCGGCTCGTCGAGGACGAGGAGCTCCGGCTCGTGCATGAAGGCCTGGATGATGCCCACCTTCTGGCGGTTGCCCTTCGACAGGCTCCTGATGCGGACACGCAGGTCCAGCCCGAGCCGATCCGCGAGCTCGTCGATCCGCTGCCGCGGAACCTCACCGCGCAGGTGGCCGAGGTGGGTGAGCAGCTCGCGCGACGATTGGCCGCCGTCGACCACGAAGTCGCCGGGCAGGTAGCCGAGTCGGCCGCGGAGCGTCGCGCCGCCCTCACGGGGGTCCACGCCCAGGACGCGTGCCTCGCCGCTCGTGGGTCGGATGAGGTCGAGCAGGATCCGGATCGTCGTCGTCTTGCCGGCCCCGTTGGGACCGAGGAAGCCGAAGACCTCGCCGGGTCGGACCTCCAGGTCGAGCTCGTCGAGGCCGCGACGGCCCCCGTAGCTCTTGGTCAACCGCCGGGTCTCGATGACCGGGGTCATGATGTCTGTCCTTTCTGATTGACCGAAGGGGCATCGTCCGCATCGGTCTGGTGGAAGCGCTCCAGGAGGGCGGGCCACTCGCGCTCGAAGAAGGCGAAGGCCTCGCGCAGGTCACGGAGCCGGGCCTGCGACTCGGCGGGCCGATCGGCCACGAGCGCGAGCCCCGCGTCCAGCACCTCGCGCGATGCCCGCATCTGCTGCGTGCTGCGCTCGATCAGCTGGCGCGCGGCGTCGGGCGGGACATAGAAGTGCTCACGTCGATCGCCCGGCTTCGTGCGGCGACGGACGAGGCCGATGTGCTCCAGGATGCGAGCCATGGTGCTCACCGAGCCCCGGCTGGCCTGGAGCCGATCGGCGATCTCCGCCGCCGTGCGTTCGGGGGGATCGCAGATGGCGAGGTAGGCCCACATCCGGCCGGCCATGGGCGGCATGCCGGCCCCCAGGACGCGGGCCATCGCCTCGATGAAGGAGTCTTCGTCGGTGATGCGCACAACGCCGGCGATCAGACCATATGTCGGGCATTTCAGTCAATACTGAAATTGACGTACGAACCCAGGCGGGCCGCCTGCGAAGGACCTGGCTCGGCAGCCCGCCGCTGGCCGGACGGTGGCATGCCGATCGGCGCGGTGGCGGCTGGCAGGAGCCACTGCTATCATCCGGCCTCGCGCGGGCCGAAGTAGCTCAGGGGTAGAGCATCGGTTTCGTAAACCGACGGTCGTGGGTTCGAATCCCACCTTCGGCTCCAGTCTGCCTGGCGCGAACGGCTCGTCCCGCTCATCGGTCCCGGTCGTCCGAGCGAGGGTCCCATGCCATCACCGCGTGAGCTCGTGACCCGGGTCATCGCCCCCTTCGGCGAGACGGCGTCGGTCGTGCGCAGCCCCTCCATCGCCCGCGTCGTCGCCGCCTACGCTGGATTCAGCATCACCGAGTGGGCGACATGGATCGCGCTCCTCGTGTATGCCTACGATCGGGGCGGGGCCGTCGAGACCGGCCTGGTGGCGCTGGCGCAGCTCCTGCCCGCGTCGATCCTGGCGCCGATGGCGGCCACGCTGGCCGACCGGTTCCCACGGGCCCGGGTGGTGGCCGCCTCGTACGCCGTCCAGGCGGCGGTGGCGGCCACGATCGCCGCGGTGCTGCTCCTCGACGGCCCGGCACTGCTCGCCTATGCCGGCGGCGTGCTGCTGAACGCGGCGATCTCGATCACCAGGCCCGCCCAGTCGGCCCTGTTGCCGGAGCTGGCGCGCGGGCCCAGGGAGCTCACGGCTGGCAACGTGGCCATCGGGACGGTCGAGAACCTGGCGATCCTGCTCGGTCCGGCGCTGACCGGGGTGGCGCTGCTGGTGGCGGGCGTCGGCGCCGTGTTCGCCGCGTCGGCCGTGCTGCTGGCCGTGGTGGCGATGCTCGTGGCCGGGGTTCCGTCGATGGCGCCGGCGGGGCGCGAGGGTGGAGATCGCGCCGGCGATTACCTCGGCGGGATCGCGGAGGTGGTGCGTCCCGGAGCCCCTCGGTCCATCGTCGGGGTGCTCGGCGCCGCGGTGATCGTGTGGGGCAGCCTCGACGTCTTCCTGGTGGTCATCGCCATCGACCTGCTCGTCATCGGCGAGGCGGGCGTCGGCTACCTGAACTCGGCCCTCGGCGCCGGCGGGCTGATCGGGGCCGCGATGGCGGTCGCCCTGGTCGGACGGAGGCGGCTCGCGCCACCGTTGCTGGCCGGGACACTGGCCTGGGGCGCGGGGCTGGCCATGCTGGGCGTCCTGGACGGCCTGGCCGCGGTGCTCGTGCTCCTCGTCGCGGCCGGCGCCGGGCGGGTGGTGATGGATGTCGCCGGTCAGACGCTGCTGCAGCGCGTCACCGATCGACACGTCATGGCCCGAGTCTTCGGCGTGGTCGAGGGGCTGCGCATGGCATCGATGGCGCTCGGCTCGGTCCTGGCCCCGCTCCTCATCGCGCTGCTCGGCACCACGTGGGCCATGTTCGCTGCCGGGTTGCTGCCGCTGGCCACCGCGGGGATCGGCGCTCGCGCGCTGATGCGCGCCGACGCGGGTGTCGAGGTCCCGGTCGAGCGCATCGGCCTCGTCCGCGGCAATCCGCTCTTCGCCTCGCTCGATGCGCTGGCCATCGAGCGCGTCGCGTCACTCCTGCAGCCGGTGTCGGTCGCGACAGGAATCGCGGTGGTGGTCCAGGGCGATCTGGGCGAGCACTTCTACCTCATCGAGCGCGGGCGGGCCGAGGTCCTCGTCGACGGGGTGCGGGTGGCGACCCTCGGGCCAGGTGACGGCTTCGGGGAGATCGCCCTCCTGCGCGACGTGCCGCGGACGGCGACCGTGCGCGCCACGGACCCGATGGCGCTCCTGCGCCTCGAGCGCGAGGGATTCCTCGAGGGCGTCACCGGGCTGCCGGCCAGCCGCGCCGCGGCCGACCGGCTCGTGGAGCGGAGGATGGCCGAGAACGCCGCCATCCTCGAGGGACGCGAGTAGGTCCCAGGGCCCGAACGCTGCTCGGATCGAGCCGGGTCATGGGGCGATGAGGTCGGCGGTGACCTCGGTGAGCGAACGGCACCCGGCCAGCGCCATGGCCAGCGAGAGCTCGTCGCGCACGATGCCGATGACACGGGCCACGCCATCGGCACCGTCGACCGCCAGGCCCCAGAGCACCGGCCGGCCGATCGCGACGAGGTCCGCGCCGAGGGCAAGCGCCTTGAGCGCGTCGATGCCGCGCCGGATGCCGCCGTCGGCCACGATCGCGGCCTGGCCGCCCACCGCGGCCACGATCTCGGGCAATGCGGCGGCCGCGCTGATCGAGGTGTCGAGCTGGCGGCCGCCGTGGTTGCTCACCCAGATCCCGTCGCAGCCGGCGTCGACCGCGCGGGAGGCGTCATCGGCGCGCAGGATTCCCTTCGCAAGGAGTGGAATCGGGCAGATGGACCGCAGCCAGGCGAGGTCGTCCCAGCTCCAGGTCGGCAGCACCACGATGCCCGTCTCCCCCGTCGGCTGATCGAGCGGCAGATGCATGCCGAGCGGGACGGTGAAGCCGTTGCGCAGGTCGCGCTCGCGGTTGCCGGGCATCGGCAGGTCCACGGTCACCACGATCGCCCCGAAGCCTGCTGCGACCGCGCGCTCGATGAGGCCACGGCAGGCCTCGCGGTCCGCGGGGGCGTAGAGCTGGAACCAGCGCGGGGCGCCGGGCGCGGCCTCCGCCACCTCCTCCATCGGCACGGTCGAGATGGTCGACAGGGTGTAGAGGGCTTCGGCCACCGCCGCGCCGCGAGCCGTGGCGCGTTCGGCCTCCGGATCGGCGAACCCGTGCGC
>DATHTR010000052.1:0-16711 GCA_035463095.1 Candidatus Angelobacter sp.
GAGTGGCAGCCGCTCGTCGAACCGGGTGGCGCTCACGCTCGACATGGGCGGCCGCGTCGGCGACGCGCTGGCGATCATGACCTGGCTCCGCGACCACGGCGTGCCGGCCACGATCTTCATGACCGGCGAGATGGCCGAGTCCACGGCCACCGATGCCGGACGGCAGGTCCTCGCCCGCATCGACGCGCGGCCCGACCTGTTCGACCTCGGCAACCACAGCTACTCCCATCCGCACATGACGACCATGAGCGCCGCCGCCATGGCCGATGAGCTGCGCCGCGCCGAGGCCGCGATCGACCGCTACGCGGCGGCCACCCCACGTCCCTTCTTCCGGCCACCGTTCGGCGAGTGGAACGCCACGCTGGTCAACGCGGCCGCATCGGTCGGTTACCGCTTCACCGTGCTGTGGGACGTCGACACCATCGACTGGAAGCCGATCAGCGACGGCGGCCCGACGGCGCAGGCCATCGTC
The DNA here is from genome assembly GCA_035463095.1 of Candidatus Angelobacter sp. Classification (GTDB taxonomy): domain Bacteria; phylum Chloroflexota; class Limnocylindria; order QHBO01; family QHBO01; genus JACDBZ01. Next base: position 473 of record DATHTR010000052.1, read on the forward strand.
GACAAGGTCGTGGCGCGAGCCCAGGGCGGCTCGATCGTCCTCATGCACCTCGGCGGCTACGAGACGCTGAAGGCGCTGCCCGGCATCGTCAGCGGCCTCCAGTCGCGCGGCCTCCAGTTCGTGACGCTGGGGCAGATGCTCGGCGGCTGACCACCGCCACCGATGCATGGGTCATCGCGAACGGTGTCCGGCGGCCCCCCTGATGTGACGAACCGCACGCGAGGCCGCTGCCGCCAGCGCTGTGTCACCCGTGGGTGACACCGACGCGCACGAGCGGCGCGCCGGCGCGCACGTCACGCTGCGGGGTGTGACCTTCATGTGAGAGACCGCACGCAGGACGGCCACCACGTCCGATTCGTCACCTGGGTGTGACGCGTGGCCGCACGCCGCCCATGCAACCGCCGCGTCCGACGTCTCCGCGTATCGCTGCTCCGCGGCCGACGTTGACCAGCGCTCCCGCACTCCTACCGCAGTCCAGCCGCAGGAGGCGGGGGGCATCCTGCCGACACGCACCGGCTGGAGGCGGTGCCAACAGGGAGCAGCATCATGGACCCGACCCGCCCACCCGACCCGAACGACCGCCCGTCGATCTTCTCGCGCCCCGATGACGAGGACGAGGAGCTGCGGGCGACGGCCCCGCCGCGTCGCCCCGAGCCCACCGACTGGCACGACGATTCGACGCGTGCCCATCGCGCGGCTGGGGCCGAACGGCGGATCCCGTCATCCCCGCCGGTGGTGGCCGCCGCTGCGCAGCAACCGGTCACCAGGACGCGCTTCTCCGAGCCGATCGATGCCGAACCCCGCCGTGCCATGAGCCGGCGCCGAAAGCTGGCGCTCGGCGGAGCTGGCCTGGCCGGGCTGGTCGTCGTGGGCTTCGCGGTGGCGCTGCTGACCCGCTCCCCTGACGTCGAGCCGGCGCTGGCCGGAGCGTCGGCCAGCCCGACCGACAGCCCAACCCCGTCCGCCACGGTGGAGCCGAGCGAGACTCCGGAGCCGACGCCATCGGCGACGCCCAGCCCGACAGCGTCGCCGGTTCCGACCCCGGCTCCGACCCCGGCCGGTCCGCCACAGGAGCTGGCCCGGGGCGGCTGGGCCACGGTCTCGGTCGATGAGCTCAACGTGCGCCGCGAACCTTCGCTCCAGGCGGCCTCGGACTATCGCCTCGTCCGCGGTGCGGCGATCTTCCTGCGCGGTGATGAGCCGGTTGGCAGCGACGGCCTGCTCTGGTACCGCATTCGGTCGCTCGGCGGGGCGGACGGCTGGGCGGCCAGCGGGCCGCAGTCGAGCCCGTTCATCAGCATCATCGTCGAGGACCCGTACCTGCAGCACTGCGGCCAGGTGGAGCATCAGGTCTTCGATGTCGCCGACGGCGGGCTCCGGGCTCGCGATCCCATTCGCATCGGCGGCATCGCGCTCCCTGCCGCGCGCTTCACCGACACCGAGCTGGGCCTCTTCGAGCTCGCGTGGGGCACGCGAGCCGAGGCATGCATCGGTGCCGAGGCTCAGGCCGACGGCACCGCGACCGTGTACGTGGACTCGTACGTCAGTGCCTGCGGCCGCCCCGAGCTCCGCGAAGGAATCCGCCGCATGATTCCGGACCCCGGCGTGGACGCGATCCATGAGTCGCGGGTCAAGGTCAGGACGCTCGTTCATCCGGCTGTGTTGACCAGCATGTCGTCGAACGATCGCTCATCCACCAACCTGCGCTCGGTCTTTGCTCTCTCGGCACAGAACGAGGGCGTGACCGGCTGCCTCGAGATCCGGATCAGCCGACGGCCGCAGGGAATGGAGTACTACCAGATGATGCACGCCGTGCAGTGCGTCGTCGTCGAGTCGTTTGACGGGACGGAACTCACCCTGCGTCCGGCGGCCGGGGGTGACCGCCAGACGATGTACCCGAGCGCGGTCCTGGATGGGACCCTGGGGATCGGGTCGCCGACGATGCAGGGGGTCGCCGCCCACGAGATGAGCAACCAGCACTGGAGTGATGCCGGCGCGGGCCTTGAGCCGTACGCGCATCTCTATTGCGGATGACTCCGGCGGGGGAGCCCTCAGTCCTCGCCGGTCCCTGACTGGTCGCGGATGGTGCTCACCACGTTCGCGTCCGCAAGGGTCGTGACATCGCCGAGATCCCGCTTCTCGGCGATGTCGCGCAGCAGCCGTCGCATGATCTTCCCGGAACGCGTCTTCGGCAGGTCCGGCGTGAACATGATCTGCGCCGGGCGGGCGAACTTGCCGATCATCTCGGCCACGTGCTCGCGGAGATCCTTCGAGAGCTGGTCCGATGCCTCGTGCCCGGATCGGAGGATGACGTAGGCGAAGATCGCCTGCCCCGTGATCGGATCGGTGCGGCCGACGACGGCCGCCTCGGCCACGGCGGCATGCGCCACCAGCGCGGATTCCACCTCCGTGGTCGAGATGCGATGGCCGGAGACGTTCATCACGTCGTCGACCCGGCCGAGGAGCCAGTAGTAGCCCTCCTCGTCGCGCTTGCAGCCGTCGCCGGGGAAGTAGCGCCCGGGGTAGCGAGACCAGTACGTCGCCTCGTAGCGCTCCGGGTCGCCGTAGATGCCGCGCAGCATCGCAGGCCACGGCCGCTCCAGGACGAGGTACCCGCCCCCGCCCAGCGGGACCGACTCGCCGGCCTCGTCCACCACGTCGGCCACGACGCCGGGGAACGGGAAGGTGGCGCTCCCCGGCTTCAGGGTGGTGATCCCCGGCAGGGGCGTGATCATGATCATGCCGGTCTCGGTCTGCCACCACGTGTCGACCACCGGGCAGCGCTCGCCGCCGATGTACTTCCAGTACCACGCCCACGCCTCGGGGTTGATCGGCTCTCCGACCGAGCCCAGCAGCCTCAGCGACGAGAGGTCGTCATCGGCGAACTGCTCGTGGCCGTACTTCATGAGCGCCCGGATGGCGGTCGGGGCGGTGTACAGGATCGTGGCCCGATACTTCGCCGCGATCTGCGCCCATCGATCCTTCTCGGGGAAGTCGATGGCGCCCTCGTAGATGATCCCGGTCGTGGCGTTCGCCAGCGGGCCGTAGACGATGTAGCTGTGCCCGGTGACCCAGCCGATGTCGGCCATGCACCAGTAGATGTCGGTCTCTGGATGGATGTCGAAGATGGTCCGATGGGTGGTCGCCACCCCGGCCAGGTAGCCGGCGGTGGTGTGCATGATCCCCTTCGGCTTCGCCGTCGTGCCCGAGGTGTAGAGGAGGTAGAGGAGGTCCTCGGCGTCCATCGGCTCCGGGTCGGCGGTGGTCGGCTGGGCCTCGATGATCTCGTGGTACCAGCGGTCGCGATCCGGGTACCAGTGGACGTCCTCGCCGGTGCGCTTGACCACCACGCAATGCCTGACCGATGAGGTCCGCGCGATCGCCTCGTCCGCGTTGCGCTTGAGCGGCACGACCGCGCCCTTGCGGTAGCCGCCGTCGGCAGTGATCACCACGCTGCACGAGGCGTCCTCGATGCGCCCGGCCAGGGCATCGGCGCTGAAGCCGCCGAAGACGACCGAGTGCGCGGCACCGATCCGTGCGCAGGCGAGCATCGCCACCGGCAGCTCGGGGATCATCGGCATGTAGATCGCGACCCGGTCGCCCTTCTTCACGCCCAGCTCGCGCAGCGCGTTCGTGAAGCGGCACACCTCGTCGAGCAGCTCGGCGTAGGTGATGGTGCGCGTGTCGCCGGGCTCTCCCTCCCAGTAGTAGGCGACGCGCTCACCGAGGCCGGCGTTCACGTGCCGGTCGAGGCAGTTGACGCTGACGTTCAGCTTCCCGCCGAGGTACCACTTCGCGTACGGCGGGTCCCAGGTGTAGAGCTCGGTCCATGGCTCCATCCACTCGAGCCGGTTGCCCTCGGCCGTCCAGAAGTCCCGGAACCCCTCCTCGGACGAGGCGCGCTGGTAGATGTCCGCATCGTCCAGGAGCGCGTCGGCGACGAACCCGGCCGGCGGTGGGAACGTCCGCTCCTCGCGCAGGAGGTTCTCGATCGTGGCGGCGTCGGTCCGGTCTTCGGTCGTCATGACCCGATTCTAGACCCGGCCGCACGACGCTCCCGCGCGACGTGTTCAATCGCTCGCGTTGGTCCGCCACGGGGAGCAACGGCCACTCAGTGGCCGTTGCTCCCACGCGTGGACCATGGGCAGGCACGCTCAGGCCCGACGGTGGCTGTTCGTCCCACCGGCGATACAACATCGGGCACTGGCTGCCCGATACGCCCAGGAGCGGGCCAAGTCGGCGTCCTCCGGATGCGGCTAGCATCGAGCCCGATGCTCCCGTTCCTGACCGCCGTGGTGCTCGCCGCCGGGGCGATCTTCGTGGCCGAGTTCGGCGACAAGAGCCAGCTCCTGGTCCTCGCCTTCGCCACGCGGCACGCGGCGGTACCGGTCATCGCCGGGATCGTGGTGGCGGCCGCGGTCGTCCAGGGACTCTCGGTGGCGTTGGGGGCGGTGGCCGGCGCCGCGCTGCCGGAGACGCTCATCGGCGTCGTCGCGGGCCTCGCCTTCCTGGGCGTCGCGGCCTGGACCATGCGCGGAGACGACGACGCCGACGAGGAGCGGGAAGCCGCCGATGCCACGCGCCGGCGGACCGGCATCGGCCTGGCGGCGGTGGTGGCGACCACGTTCGTCGTCGGCGAGCTGGGCGACAAGACGATGCTCGCCACGTTCGCGCTGGCCGCGCGCCAGGATCCGCTCGCCACCTGGATCGGCGCGACGGGCGGGATGGTGGCCGCCAACCTCGTCGCGGTGGTGATCGGGCGCCAGGTCGGCGCGCGCCTGTCGCCGCGCGTGGTGCGCATCGGGTCCGCGGTGCTCTTCGCGCTGGCCGGGATCGCGGTGCTCGTGACCGCCCTGCTGGGGTGAGGCGTCGGGCCGGCGCGATCGCCTGCAGCGCGACCCGGGCACGACCCACCTAGGCGAGGAACCGGTGCGAGCGCTCCTCGTCCGGCCGCAGGCCGTCGAGGGTGAGCAGGAACGCCGCCGCGGCCGGCCCCACCTCGCCGGCGTCGCGCCGGCGCGCGACGACGATCTGTCGCTTTACCGGCGCCATGTCCACCACCTCGACGGGGAAGAGGCGCCCCGTGCCGATCTCGGCCTGGACGCTCGTGCGCGGCAGGAGCGCGATCCCGAGCCGCTGCTCGACCATCCGCTTCGCGGCGTCGATGTTGTCGACCTCCAGGTAGCCGCGCGGAGCGATGCCGGCCTGCCGGAACAGCGACGAGGTCAGCTCGTGGTACGAGCTGGTGCGGTCGAACAGGATGAGGTGCTCGGTGGCCATCTGGTCCATCCGGATCTGCGCGGTGGACGCGAACGGATGGCCGCGGTGCACGACGAGGACGAGCTCGTCCTCGTACAGAAGGGAGCTGATGACGTCGGCGTGCTGGATCGGGCGCATGAGGCCGATCTCGACCTCTTCGCGCAGCACCATCTCGAGGATCTCCTCCGAGTGGCCGCTTCGTACGGACAGCTGCACACCGGGGTGGGTCGCCTGGAACCGATGCAGCATGCTGGGCAGGACGTAGGTGCTCACTGCCGGCGCGGCGCCGATGGTGAGCCTCCCGCCGCTGCCACTGACGACGTCGTGGACCGCCTGCCGCCCTCGCTCGACCGCTGTGAGGGCCCGCTCGACGTGCGGGAGCAGCGCCCGACCGGCCTCGGTCAGACGGCTCCCCTGCCGCCCGCGCGTGAACAGCTCGGAGCCGACAGCTCGCTCGAGCCCCTGGATGCGCGCCGTGAGCGCCGGCTGGCTGATGTAGAGCGCCTCGGCTGCCGCACTGATCGTTCCCTGGCGCGCGACCTCCGCGAACGCCTCGATCTGCGGAAGCTGAAGAACGGATCTATCGGTCATGCTGATGGTATCCATCACAAGAATCGTCTTGACTGATGTTACTCCAGGCGCCAGGGTGGAGTCATGTTCACCACGCCGATGTCCCCCACCCCGGCGCGCCTGCCGTCGGCATCGCGCCCCGATACCAATCCCTGGCTGCTCTGGCGGCCGGAGTCGCCGGCCGAGCCGCAGCGGTTGACCGTGGCCGAGCTGGCCGAGTGCCGCTGCCCGGAGCTCTGCGACCGCGACCACGACAACGACTGAGGATCCAGCACACATGTCCGTCGCCGCCCCGACCGCCCTGACCGAGACCCGCCCGATCGACGACGAGATCGCCGAGGTTCGAGCCTGGATGGGCTCCGCCCGCTTCGACGGCATCGAGCGGCTCCACGCAGCCCGCCAGGTGGTCGAGCAGCGCGGCGCCATCACCACCGACTTCCCGGTGGCCCGCGTCGCCGCGGATCGCTTCCACGCGCACCTGCGTGACCTGTTCGCCCAGCGTCGGGCGATCACCACCTTCGGGCCCTACTCACCCGGGCAGGCGGTGGCGATGAAGCGCGTCGGCATCGACGGCATCTACCTCGGCGGCTGGGCGACCTCGGCCAAGGGATCGGCGACCGAGGATCCGGGGCCGGACCTTGCCAGCTATCCCCTGTCGCAGGTGCCGGAGGAGGCGGCCGGCATCGTCCGGGCGCTGCTCGCCGCCGACCGGAACCAGCGCTTCGCGCGGATGCACATGAGCGCCGAGGATCTGGAGAGGACGCCGGAGATCGACTACTCGCCGTGGATCATCGCCGATGCCGACACCGGGCACGGCGGCGAGGCCCACGTCCGGAACCTCGTTCGCCGCTTCGTCGAGGCCGGCGTCCCGGGCTACCACATCGAGGACCAGAAGCCCGGGGCGAAGAAGTGCGGCCACCAGGGCGGCAAGGTGCTCGTGCCGAGCGACGAGCAGATCAAGCGCCTGAACGCGGCCCGCTTCCAGCTCGACGTGATGGGCGTGGCCGGCATCATCGTGGCCCGCACCGACGCCGAGGCCGCCAACCTGCTCGACGGGTCGGGCGACGAGCGTGACCAGCCCTTCATCCTCGGCGTCACCACTCGGAAGGTGCCGCCGTATCGAGTGGCCCACCTCGCCGTCATGCGCCGCCTCGAGGCGGCGGGCGTGCCCGAGATGGAGGGGCACCGCCTCTACGCCATCGACCCGGCGAGCGCGTCCGCCGCCGATGCCTGGCTCGAGCAGACGGGCCTCGCCGCGGCGATCGACCAGCTGGCGCGCACCGAGACCGGCAGCGGCGAGGAGATCCTCGACCGCGCCGTCGACCGCTTCCTGGAGGTCTGGCAGACCCAGGCCGGGCTGAAGACACTGAGCGAGGCGATCGAGGACGCGCTCGCGTTCCGCATCGAGGAGGGCGCGGAGCCGCCGATGTCGATCGACGACTGGCGCGCCTTCGCGGCCAGCGCCTCGTGGGACGCGGCCCGCGCGGCTGCATCGGAGATGGGGCTGTCGGTTCACTGGGACCCCGAGCGTGCCCGGACCCCCGAGGGCTACTACCAGGTCCGCGGCGGGATCCCGTACGCGATCGCGAAGTCGCTCGCGGCCGCACCCTACGCCGACATCCTGTGGATGGAGACGAAGACCGCGGACCTGGCAGAGGCCCGGCAGTTCGCGGACGCGATCCACGCCGTCCATCCGGAGCAGATGCTCGCCTACAACCTGTCGCCGTCGTTCAACTGGGACACCACCGGCATGAGCGACGAGGAGATGGCCGCCTTCCCCGACGAGCTCGGGAAGCTCGGCTTCGTGTTCAACTTCATCACGTACGGGGGCCACCAGATCGACGGGCTCGCCGCCGAGGAGTTCACCACCGCCCTCCGCGATGACGGGATGCTGGCGCTGGCGCGCCTCCAGAGGAAGCTGCGCCTGCTCGAGTCGCCGTACCGCACGCCCCAGACGCTCGTCGGCGGGCCGCGGGCCGATGCCGCCCTTCTGGCGACCTCCGGCCTGACCGCCACCACCAAGGCCATGGGCGCCGGGTCGACCCAGGTCCAGCACCTGGTCCAGACGGAGGTGCCGCCGAAGAAGCTGGCCACCTGGCTGGCCGAGTGGGCCGATCACCATGGTCTGGCGGCGCCCCAGGTCCGCCTCCGCCCGCACACGGCCGGCTCCGAGGTCCTGGAGCTCGCGGCTGTCGATGACGACGGCCGGCAGCTGGCCCACGTCGTGTTCACCACGATCACCGACCGGCGGGGCCGCACGATCCTCTCGGTCCGCGACCAGTCGACCACGCCGGAGCTGCGCCGCAAGCGGCTGATGACCCTGCTCCAGCTGTTCCTGCTGCACCGATACGGCGCAGCATCGGTCCACTACGTGACCCCGACCGAGGACAACCGGATCCAGTCCGAGCGGCTCCAGGCCCGTGGGCTGTTCACCGCGGTGAGCGACGAGGTCGGTGAGATCATCGTGGCCGATGTGGCGCGCGAGCGCGTGGCCGAGCTGGCCGCCGACGACGGTGAGGCTCGGCGCGCGCTCATCGCGGAGGCCTGACCCACAGCGGGGTTATCCCACAGCGCGACGATCGGCCACGGATGGGCCGGTTGCCTGCTGACCGGTTCCCCTGCAGCGGGACGCCACGACCAGGAACCAGCCGAATCAACGACAACGTGGCTGATGGTCCTGCTCCAGGGCAATCCGAACGAATATCGGGCAGCTCGCCGCGTGATCGGGCAGGCGTCCTGCATGGCACGGCCCCATGCGCTCACCCATCGGTCCCATCCTCGTCGTCCTCGGCCTGGCGACCACGCTCGTCGTGGTGCTGCTCCTCGTCCAGGTCATCGGCCTGCGCGGTGACCTCGACCGCGCCGAGGAGCGCGTCGCCATGCTGCAGGCCGAGGTCGAGGCCCGGGAGCCGGGCGTGACGGCCGCCGAGCTGCGCCGCGAGCTCGACGGGCTGGAGTCGGAGATCCGCGAGCTCCTCCCCGCCACGTCCGGATCGGATGGGAGTGTCGGCCAACCGGCGGGCGGCTCGGACGACCCCGACTACGCCATGCTCGTGCGTCGTATCGACCGCGTCCTGGCGCAGATCGACGCGCTCGACGCACGCGTCGACGACATCTGCGACAGCGTGCCGGTCTGCTAGGGCCGACCAGATGCCGGGTGTTCAAGAGCCTTGAACACTCGATCGTTCACGCTGCCCGGACAGAGTGGACGCATGTCGGTCACGCTCTCGACGGGATCGGCCTCCCCTCACGGACCGCCACCAGCAGGAGCGCCGCCGCCACGTAGGAGCCGGCCATGACGGTGAAGGCGACCGGGTAGCCGAATGCCTCGACGATCGAGCCGATCGCGAAGGCCCAGAAGGCGCCGATGCCGAAGGCGAAGGTGAAGTAGATCGCAAACGCCACGTCGCGCATCGGCCCCTCGGCCCGATCGGCCAGGTAGGCCTGCAGCACCGGCGACTCGCTGAAGACCGCCGTCCCGAACGGCAGGAGCAGGGGGACCAGGAGCAGCACGTTGGCGCCGGCCGCCAGGAAGGCCATGATCCCGACCGCCGACAGGACGTAGTACGTGACGAGCACGCGTCGCCGGCCGAAGCGATCCGACAGGATGCCGGCGAGGAGCGGACCGATCACGGCCCCCACGAGGAGCAGCGCGTACAGGATGGCCACGGTGCCCTCGTCCAGGCCCAGCGGCCCGGACAGGTAGAGCACCATGAACGGTGCCACGATGTCGAGGCCGCGGCCCCCGGCTGCCACCAGCGAGGCGAGCAGGATCAGGCGCAGGTCGCGCCGGCCGACCACCTCGCGGGCATGCGCGCGGACCGATCCGGACTCGCGCGCCCGCTGCCGGTAGGCCGCGTGATCCTCCCGCACCAGCAGGCCGATGAGGACGCCCATCACCAGCGCCGGGATGCCGAACAGCATGAGCGTCGCCTGCCACCCGACCGCCAGGAGGAGCGCGCCGCCGACGAACGGCACGAGCACCGTCCCGATGTTGCCGCCGGCGATGTGGGCGCTGATCGCGAACCCGCGGCGCCGGGCGGGATAGAAGTCGGAGAGCAGCGCGTTCCCGACCGGGTGCTGGGGACTCGATCCGATGCGCGCCAGGCTGATCGATCCCAGCAGGTGGGCGATCGACTGCGCGAAGCCGGCCAGGATCAGGCTGCCGCCGAACAGCAGCTGCCCGCCGGCCAGCAGAGACGGACGCGCCACGTATCGGGTCAGGACGCCGTGGGCGAGCTGCATCGTGCCGCCGACGAAGGTGGTGATGGCGATGAACGTGCCGATGTCGCGGGCGTTCAACCCGAACTCGATGATGACGATCGGGTAGATCAGCGGCAGCAGGGCGGATTGGGCGTGGATGACGGCATGGGCGGTCGAGATCAGGCCGAGCGCGAGGCCGGGCCGGGTGGGGCTGCTACGATCCATGCCGATGCCGACCTCTCGCCCATCCGCCATCGATGCGCCCAGCCTCGAGGCCACGCTCATCGCGACCGTCGCACCGGTGATGCGTCACCTCATCGCGCACGCTCGCCGGCGTCGCGCGTGGAGCGAGCTCACCTACCAGCAGTACAACGTGCTGCGCATGATCGACACGATGGGGCCCCAGGGACAGGCCGACGTCGCCCGCCGCCTGATGGTGACCGCGCCGGTGGTCACGCGACTGGCCGCCTCTCTCGTCGAGTCCGGCCTGGTGGAGCGCCGGGCGGATCCGAACGACGGCCGCGCCGTGGTGCTGGTCCTCACGCCGAAAGGCCGTCGGCGAGCCCGGGCGATGCGCCGCGACCTGCTCGAGGCCGCGCGCGAGCTCCTCGAGCCCATCCCCGAGGACCGACGGGCCGCGGTCGAGTCGGCCCTGGAGGAGCTCCAGGTGCTCGTGCCCGCGCATTCAGCGCGCCGCTGACGGCGAGCGTGCCTCCCGCCCTGCTGCCGCCGGCGCCCGCGAGGAGCTGTCGATCAGGGTGACGCCGAGGTCGCCGGACCGCGCGGCCCGACGCAGGCCGTAGGCCACGATGCCGAGCACGGCCAGTGACAGCACCGAGCCCGCGACGAAGGCGAGCGGCGTGCCGAACGCCTCGGCCACGGCACCGGCGAACAGGCCGCCGAGCGGCGCCGAGCCGGCGAACACGGTGACGTACAGCGCCATCACCCGCCCGCGCAGGGCATCGGTCACGTTGGCCTGCACGGTGGCGTTGATGGTGTTGATCATCAGCATGCTGGCGTAGCCGGCGCCGATGACGAACGGCGCGGCCATCCAGGCCGTCGACGACAGGGAGATCCCCACGAGCAGCGCGGCGAACGCCGTCCCGCCGATGAGCATGATCGGGATCGCCTTCCGCTGGCGCATGAAGGCGAGCGTCAGCGAGCCCGAGAGCGAACCGATGCCGAGCGCCGCGAACAGGGCCCCGTACCCATCGGCATCGAGGTCGAGGACCTCGCGGGTGAACAGCGGCAGCAGGATCTGGAAGTTGAACCCGAAGGCGGCGATGCCCGCCAGCAGGACGAGCGGCCAGAGCACCATCGGCGTCCGGAGCGCGTAGGACAGGCCCTCGCGCAGGCTGTGGAGGACCGGCGGGTGGCGTTCCGGGCGCTCGTGCTGGCGGATCTCGCGCGGGTTCATGCGCAGCAGGCCGGTGAGCACCCCGGTGTAGGTGAGGACGTTGATCGCCAGGTTGGCCGCGACCCCGGAGATCGCCGATCCGGTGAGCGCCGTGCCCGCCGCGATGATGACGCCGGCCAGGGCCGGGCCCACGATGCGCGCCGAATTGAACGCCATCGAGTTGAGGGCGATGGCGTTGGCGAGGATGTGTCGCGGGACCAGGTCCGCCGCCAGCGCCTGGCGGAGCGGCATGTCGACCGCGTTCACCAGGCCGAGGACGAAGGCCATGACGAACACCATCCAGATCTCCACCACCCCGCTGAAGGTCAGCAGGAAGAGGACGAACGCCTGGCCGGCGGCGGCCGCCTGGGTGGCGATCAACGCCCGCCGCTTGTCGATCCGGTCGGCGAGCACCCCGCCGAACGGCGCCAGCACCATGGCCGGTCCGAACTGGAGCACGGCAACGAACCCGAGCTGCAGGCCAGATCCGCCGAGCACGAGCACGAGCCACGGCAGGCTGACCTGCTGCATCCAGGTGCCGATCAGGCTGACGACCTGCCCGATCCAGTACAGCCGATAGTTCCGGACGCCGAGCGCCGCAAAGCCGCGCTTCAGGCCACCGAGGGCGGCGGTCAGCGGAAGTGGACGCGGCTGGTCCGGACGGCCGCCGGGAAGGTGGTCAGCCATGGGTCACCTGCGGAAGTTGATCATGCTAACGAGCCCGCGGGTGCGCGTCGACCGCCGATCAGGCGGCTCGGGTCCGTGCCTCGCCGATGGGCTCACGCACCTCGCGGATCGGTGGAGCCCCGAGGCGCGGCACGCGGACACCGCGCAGATTCCAGCCCACGAGTCCGAGGACCCCGAAGGCCCGCGCCGCGCCGAAGCTGAACGCGAACGGAGCGCCCCAGCCCTCGGCCAGGAAGCCGGCCACCAACCCGCCGATCGGGGCTGACCCGGCGAACACCGTCACGTAGAGCGACATCACCCGCCCTCGCAGCGGATCGGGGACGCTGTTCTGGACCGTCACGTTCACCGTGTTGACCATCAGCATCGACGCGTAGCCGATGGCGGCCACGACCGGGAAGGCCAGGATCGGCGCGCGCACGAAGCCCAGCACGAAGGCCAAGGCGAGGAACGCGGCGCCCGCGCCGATCAGGTAGCCCATCAGCGGCCGCTGGCTCGTGGCGAAGGCCAGCGTGAGCGATCCGAGCAGCGACCCGGCGCCCATCGTGGCGAAGAGCGCGCCGTACCCGCCCGAGTCCAGCCCGAGCGCGTCCCGGGTGAAGAGCGGCAGCAGCGTCTGGAAGTTCATCGCCAGCACCGCCACGCCACCCAGCAGCACGAGCGGCCACAGGATAGTGGGCGTGGCGCGGGCGTAGCGGAATCCCTCGACCAGGCTCTCCCGGATCGACGGGAACGAGGTCGGGCGCGGCGCGCGATGGAGCGTCCGCCCCTCGATGAGCAGCAGGCCGGTGATGACCGACAGGTAGCTCACCGCATTGACCCCGAAGTTCACCGACACACCGAACACCGCGATCGTCACGCCGGCCACCGCCGGTCCCACGACGCGCGAGAGGTTGAAGGAGGTCGAGCTCAGTGCGATCGCGTTCGTGAGGTCCTCGCGCGGGACGAGCTCGGCGACGAAGGCCTGGCGCACCGGCATCTCCGCCGAGTTCACGAACCCGGCCACGAGGGCCAGCAGGTAGACGTGCCAGATCTCGACCACGCCGCTGAAGGCCAGCACGAACAGCGTCGCGGCCTGCGCCATCGCCACGAGGTTGAGGGCCACCAGCGCCCGGCGCTTGTCGAGCCGATCCGCCAGCACGCCGCCGAGCGGCGCGAGGAACAGCGACGGGCCGAACATGAAGGCCATGACCAGGCCCAGCTGGATCGGCGAGCCCCCGAGCTGGAGCACGAGCCACGGCAGGGCCACCGACTGCATCCACGCGCCGACCAGGCTGCCGATCTGCCCGAACCAGTAGCGCCGGTAATTCGGATGACGCATGGCAGCGAACCCCCGCGCGAAGGCCGCACCGCGCGCAGGTGGCAGCGCTGACGCCGCCCGGTCGGGGCGGCGTCTCGAGGGCGCCAGGGTGGGGACCGCGCGGCGGAGCCGCCGCATCGGTTCGGGGATCGTCATTGGTTAGCAATGTTAACAAAGTGACCGGTCCACGGCAAGTCGCAGCCGGTGCGGATTCGGGTTGGTGCCGCCCTCCCTGATCGGGCATGATGGGCCCACGAAACGACCGCTGCGACAGGCCCGAGCGATCCCGGTCCGAGGGAGGCGGACCCGCCGGCTCCCCCGTCTTCGACGCACGCCCGCGGCGGCGCTCCTCCTGACCCTCCTCGCGCTCCTGGCGCCGGAGCTGCTGCGAGCACCGACGCTTGCCGGCGACGAGCCCCCCGCCGCGCCCGCCGCTCTGCGCTGGCTGGACGAGTCGCCCCCGACTCCCGCACCCGACATCGGAGCCGGACTCGATCTCGATCGGCGCGTGGCCGGAGGGCCTGTCGGCATGGCCCCCCTTCCGTCTCTCCCCGCGCCCGAGTCAGCGACGGTCGATGCCGAGTCCTTCGTCCGCGCGCTCGATGCCGCGCGCGCCCACGGTGAAGCCCATGGGATCGCGTTCGCGGCGGTGAGGAACGGAGAGCTCCTGTGGACGGGCGCGAGCGGCCGGGAGCGCGACGGACGAACGCCGCTCGGCCCGGACTCGACCATGGTCATCGGAAGCGTCACGAAGACATTCGTGGCCGCGGCCATCCTGCGGCTCGCCGAGGAGGGCCGATTGGAGCTCGACGATCCGGTGAGCCGGCATCTCCCGGCCGTGGATGTGAGTGACGAGATCACCGTCCGTCAGCTCCTGGACCACACCAGCGGCCTCGCCGACGTGTTCAACGACACGAGCCGTGGCTGGCTCGAGGATGCGCCCGGACGGGCCCGGACGGCCGACGAGATCCTCGGCGCGGTCCGCGATCCGTGGTACGAGCCGGGTGAGGGATGGGCCTATGCCAACACGAACTACTTCCTGCTGGGGCTGATCGTCGAGCGGCTCACCGGACAGCCACTGGACGCGGTGCTGACGTCCCGCCTCCTGGCGCCTCTCGGGCTCGACTCGACCCGGATGCTCACCGGGGCGCCGGGTGATCCGCTGGAGCCGGCGTGGGTGACGATCTTCTGGGCGTCGGGCGCGATGACCTCGACCGCGGCGGATCTCGCCCGCTGGGGCGACGCGCTGTACGCCGGGGAGGTGCTGACGCCGCCGAGCCGGACACGAATGCTCACGGTCAACGACCACGACTACGGACTCGGGGCGCAGCGCATCGAGGTCGGCCGGCTGACCGGCTACGGGCACACCGGGCTGCTCAACACCTACACCACGCTCCTGCTCCACCTGCCCGACGAGCAAGTCACGGTGGCCCTCCTCGTGAACCGCAGCCACGTCGATCTGCTCGGCATGCTGCGCGCCGATCCCGCCAGGGGTCAGCCCTCGCTCCTCGACCTCGCCCGGGGCCTCGACGGCCGATAGGTCACCGCGCCCGATGCATCGGGCTCTTCATCCAACGCTCGCCGGCCACTCCGGGGAGCACAGCCGGTCAGTCGCCGTAGAGGATGTCGCGGATGACCGGCATCGGCGGCGTGCCGTGGCTCACCACCGATTCGAGGAAGGGTCGCCATTCGAAGCCGTCGCCGCGGCGACGCCGCTCCTCGGCCTCGAGCTCGGTCATCTCGGCGCCGCCCAGGAAGTAGGAGCACAGCTGGGTCGACGACAGGCGCGCGCGGTTCCACTTCTCCGACGCCTCGGAGCGCTCCTGGAAGCCGCCGTCCACCATCATCGACATCGCCTCGTCCTCGGTCATCGAGCCGGCGTGGATGCGGATGTCCATGAGCGTGTTCGTGGTGGCCCGGAGGTAGTACTTCCAATGGGCGAGCATGAGCGCCGGGTCATCGGCCCCGTAGCCGACGTCCATCATCACCTGGGTCACGTACACGGCCCAGCCCTCGGCGAACACGCCGGAGCCGAAGACGGCGCGGACGAGCGAGTCGCATCGGTTCGACCAGGCCAGCTGCAGGTAGTGGCCCGGAGTCGCCTCGTGGATGGTGAGGATGCGCAGCGAGCGGCTGTTGTTCTCCCGCAGCATCGAGGTGACCTGCTCATCGGTCCATTCCTCGTTCGGCGGCGTGATGGCGAAGAAGCTGTCCAGCCCCCGGTCGAGCGGACCGGGCGGGATGAGCATCGCCCCGCCGAAGGCGCGCAGGAAGGGCGGGGTCCAGATGATCTGGAGCGGGTCGTCCGGCAGGCCGATGAGGTCTCGCTGCCGGACGAAGTCCAGGATGCGCTCGTGCTCGGCACGGCAGAAGTCGAGCAGCTCATCGGCCTTCGGGTGGTCGCGACCGATGGCGTCGAGGACCTGGCGGGTCAGCTGATCGGGATCGTCGGGCATCGGCTCGTCGCCCATCCAGGCCGACCATTGCTCCCGGGCAAGGCGCAGCATCTCGGCGCGCACGTCGTCGTAGGCCTTCGCGGCCCGAGCCTCGAGCTCGTCGGGGCCGATGGTCGCCTTGAGCCGATGATGGAACTTGCGCTCGTAGAGGTCGCGGCCCAGCCGGAAGTCGCCATCGGCGGTGGGAAGGAGCTCGTCGCGCAGCCATGCCACGAAGGCGTCGACCGCCTCGTTCGCCGAGGCACTGGCGGCCTCCACGCGGGCGCGCAGCGCGGGGTCGGCATCGACCGCCTTCTCGACGGCGGTACGGCACAGGTCGGCGACGCCGGGCATGGTCTGGATCGCCTTCTCGGTGTGGAACGTCGAGACAG
>DATHTR010000053.1:0-25482 GCA_035463095.1 Candidatus Angelobacter sp.
GAGCTCATCATCGGGACGCTCTACGGCGGCGGCGCATTCGGTCCGGACGACGTGGCGCGGACGGCGGCCGTGCTGGCCGCCTTTGCCCTGTCCGTGCCGTTCGAGAGCCTGGCGCACCTGCTGAGCCGCGCGATCTACGCCACCCACAACACGCTGCTCCAGGTCATCTCGTCGCTCGCCGGCCTGGCGATCACGATCGTGGCGACGCTGCTCCTGCTGCCGGAGTTCGAGGTGCTGGCGATCCCGCTCGGCTTCACGATCGGGCAGGTCGCGAAGGCTGCGTTGCTGGCGGGGTCCCTGGCGCTGCGCCTCCGGACGCTGCAGGCCGCGGCGGGCTAGCCGCGGGGCGTGGTGGGCACGAGGATGAGGAACCGCCCGTCACGATCGGGGTAGGCGCCCTCCGGTCGGGTCCAGCCGGGTCCGATCGACTCGTAGCCGGGCGGGCCCTGGAAGGCCGGCCAATTGCGCTCCAGCTCGCCGAGGTCCTCGAAGGTGCCCGGCCGGTCGGACGGACCCCAGATCGAAGAGACGCGCGGGTACCAGGGGTCGAGGATGTAGGCGCCGGTGATCTCGGCGTCGTCGAAGAGCGTCGGGTCCGCGTCTGCGCGGTAGCCGGTCATCACCCAGCTGTGCGCGCCCCACCAGGGGAACATGACGACCGGCTTGTCGAGCTCGGTGATGGCGACGGCCGAGGCACGGAGCGCATCGGGGTAGGTCTCGTAGGCGCGGACCTCGTAGTCGTCGGCACCGTACGCGGCGAGCGCCAGGCCGACGGCGGAGGGGCCCCAACCGCCGTTCAGGCTGTCCTGCCGCGACTCCCATTCGCCGATGCGGTCCTTGATCTCCTGCTGGAACGCCTGGGACGTATCGCCGAGGCCGAGGATGGCGAGGACCATCTGGGTTGCGGCCACCGCGCAGTCCTCCGTCGTGAGCTGGCTGGCGAAGACGGTCTCGTGGTCCTCGACGAGGGCGAGGTCCACCGGCTCGCGGGGAATCGGGGTCGGGGTCGGCTGCGGGGTGGCCGAGGGCTCCGTGGTCGCGGTGGGCGTCGGGTCGGGCGTCGGCGTGGCGGCGGGCGCGGTGGTGGCGGGGACGACCACGGTGGGGAGCGTCGACCGGTCCGGGGGCGGGTCGATGATCATGCCGATGCGCGCCGTCCACCGGTCCCACCGCTCGCCCATGTTCAGGACGTTGCCCTCGACGACGGCGAAGCCGGTCACGAACAGGGTCAGGGCCAGCAGGGCGGCGATCGGCCACCGACCGATGCGGCGTCGATGGGAAGCGCTCATGGTCTGCCACGAGGATGACAGGCCTCGGGAGGGGCTTCAACATGGCCGCATGCTGCGGCGGTCGACCCTGCTCCTCTCCGCGCTGCTGCTGGCGGCATCGGTGGTGTGCCTGACGCCGCTGCCCGCCGAAGCGGTGCCGCCGACCCAGGTGGGGCAGCGCTACGAGATCGAGGCGAACGTGGACCTCGCGTCGGGAGCAGTGGACGTGGTGGTCGAGGCCGAGCTGACGAACCGCTCCCGTTGGCCGATGCGTCACGCGCACTTCGCCCTGATCCCACGCGCGCAGGGCTTCGTGACCGCCGAAGGGCCGGTGTCGGTCGACGGCGCGGCGGTGGACGCCGAGTGGGTGACGTCGATCGCGCTCCGAATCCCTCTGGATGTGGCCCCCGGCCGGAGCGCCCTGGTCCGCATCCCGTTCTCGCTCGAGGTCGGGCTGGCGACCCCGGCATTCACCGCCCGGACCTCACTGGCGAACGGCGTCCTCTCTCTCGGGCAGTGGTTCCCGATCCTGTCGACCCGGCACGAGGTCTACGGCATGGGGGACTCGACGGTGACCTTCAGCGCCGAGCGGATCCGCCTTCGACTCACCACCGGAACCGAGCTGCCACGCGACGCCGTGGCCTGTCCGGGCGTGACCGAGGCTCCGGAGATGAGCGGCAGCCAGTGGACCTGCGAGGCCGAGGACGTCCGGGACCTTTCGGTCGTGATCAATCCGCGCTTTCGGCTGGTGACGCGCGATGCGGGCGGGACGGAGGTGCGCGCGTACGTCGAGACCGTGGACGGAGCACGAACGGCCGACCTGGCCGTGGAGGGATTGGCCGGGATGGAGGATCGCTTCGGCGACTATCCGTGGCCGGACCTCGTCCTGGCCGAGGTCGGATCGGCCGGCGGGTTCAGCATGGAGTATCCGCGGCAGATCCACCTGACGCGGGACAAGGTCACCGATCCGTACGTGATCTTCCACGAGGTCGCCCACCAGTGGTTCTACGCGCTGGTCGGAAGCGATCAACAGGCCGAGCCGTGGCTCGACGAGGCGTGGGCCGACTTCAGCGCTCGACTGTTGATGGGGATCGGCGAGAACGCCTGCGGCACCCTCCCGGTCGACAGTCCGGTCTTCGCGTGGCCGGCCGACGCGGTGACCGGAGGCGACTGGACGAGCTGCGACGGCTACTTCCACTCCGTCTTCTACCGCGGGAGCGAGTTCCTGACCGCGGTGCGCACCGCGATGGGGGATGAAGGCTTCTTCGATGCAGTGCGGTCATGGCTGGATGCCCACCGGCACGGCTTCGCGTCCGGTCGCGAGCTGCTCTGGCACCTGCAGCGCAGCACCGATGCCGACCTCGGTCCGATCTACGCAGCCTACCTGGCCGGTGCGGACCCTCGGCCGTTCCGATCGTTCGCCGCACCCGGCGCCGCCATCACGGGCATCACCGGCCGCGCCGCTCCCAGCTGACCGCCTCCTCCAGGCGAGGGTAGGCCGGCAGGGTCAGGAACTCGGCGAAGGCATCGGACAGGACCAGCTCGTCGAGCAGGGCGGCGGCTTCGTCCCACGGCGCATCCGGAGCAGCGGATCGGTGCGTCGCCAGCTCCTCGTCGCGGATGGCCACGTAGCGGTCGGGCGTCAGCGTTCCACCGTCATCGATCGGCGTGCGCTGAACGCGCCACTGCCACAGCTGCGAGCGGCTGATCTCCGCGGTGGCCGCGTCCTCCATGAGGTTGTTGATCGCCGCGGCGCCGTTGCCCGCGAGCCACGATGCGAGATAGGCGAGACCGATGCTCACGTTCGCGCGGACACCGTCGATGCTCACCGCGCCGTTCGGGACGCGGGTGTCCAGCAGGTCCATGCGCGACACCGCGACCTCGTCGCGCCGTCGCTCCTTCTGGTTCGGGCGCTCAGCGAGGACGCCGTCGAACACCTCCCGCGCCAGTGGCACGAGGTCGGGGTGCGCCACCCAGGTGCCGTCGAAGCCGTCGGCCGACTCGCGTTCCTTGTCGGCGCGGACCGCCGCCATGGCCCGCTCGTTGACCTCCGCGTCGCGCCGTGACGGGATGAACGCCGCCATGCCGCCGATGGCGTGGGCGCCGCGCCGGTGGCACGTCCGCACCAGCAGCTCGGTGTAGGCGCGCATGAACGGGACGGTCATCGTCACCTGCGCGCGGTCCGGCAGGACCTTGTCGGGATGCGCCCGGAACTTCTTGATGATGCTGAAGATGTAGTCCCAGCGGCCGGCGTTGAGGCCCGCGGCGTGGTCCCGCAGCTCGAACAGGATCTCGTCCATCTCGAACGCGGCGAGGATCGTCTCGATCAGGACCGTCGCTCGGACCGAACCGTGCGGGATGTCGAGCGCCGCCTGGGCCGCCTCGAAGATCTCGTTCCACAGGTGCGCCTCGAGGTGGCTCTCCAGCTTCGGCAGGTAGAGGTACGGCCCCGAGCCGCGCTCGAGCAGCTCTCGTGCGTTGTGGAAGAACCAGATCCCGAAGTCGAAGATGCTCGCGCTGATCGGCTTGCCGTCCACGAGCACGTGCGCCTCGTCGAGGTGCCAGCCGCGCGGACGGATGCAGAGCGTGGCGACCTCGTCGTTCAGCTGGTACCGCTTCTCGCCGCCGTCGAACGTCAGGCGCCGCCGGACGGCCTCGGTCACCGCCCAGTGGCCGGTGACGATGTTGCTCCAGGTCGGGGAGAGGGCATCCTCGAAGTCGCACATGAAGACCGAGGCGCCCGAGTTCAGCGCGTTGATCATCATCTTCGGCTCGGCCGGGCCGGTGATCTCGACCCGGCGGTCGTCGAAGTCCGCTGGCGCGGGCGCCACGCGCCACTCGGGATCCTCGCTCTCGATGGGGTTCGGCTTGAAGTCGGGCAGCTCCCCGTTGTCGAAGCGCGCCTGCCGCGCCGCGCGGTCCCGCAGGAGTCGCAGCCGCTCGGGCTGGAAGTGCCGGTGCAGCTGCGCCACGAAGTCGAGCGCCTCGCTGGTGAGGATCTCGTCCGCGTGGGCCACGTCGGTTCGGGTGACCTGGGCTGGCGGTGCCGGTTCGGACATGCGCGTATTGTCCCAGCCATCCGCCCGTGCCGCTGCCGTGTATCGTCCCGGCGATGATCAGGCGTCGCGCGCTGCCGCCACCGCTCGACCTCGCATGGCCGATGAAGTCACCGGCGGATGCGACCACCGATCTCCGCCTCCACGATCGAAGGCTGGTGATGACCATCGAGCACGACCTCGTGGCCGGCGTGACCCCGACGATGCTCGACTGGTGGTTCCGGCACATCGGCGGCGACGTGGTCGTCGATGGGCGCCGCTACGACCGCTACCGCGTCTGGCACCCACGCGACCACATCGCGTGGCACCTCGTCGGCGGGGACCCCGAGCATGTGGGGGTCGGAGCACGGTTCCGGATCGTCGAGGCATTCGACCGCAATCCGGCATGGCTGGTGGACAGCGTCGAGGTCGTCACGAAGCTCGACGACACGGGGATTCGACTGGAGCGCTCCATGATCGGATCGACCGTCTTCTCGCTGGAGCACTGGTTCGTCCCGGCCGAGGGCGGGACGCGCTACCGCTCCCGCATGGAGCTCGGCGCCGACACGCGGTTCGGCAGGCTCCTGTTCGACCGCATCGTTCGGCCGATGGTGTTCGGGGTGCCGATGGCCCACGCCTGGCTGAAGCACAACGTCGAGGAGGTCGGGAACCTCGAACGCTTCCTGCCCGAGCTCTACGCGCGCGAGGCGCGCTGACTCGTCCGTTCCTGTGAGGCCACGCGGAAGGGCCGGGGCCGGCCGCCGGACCGGCTCTCCTCGAGGAGCATCACGAAGCGGCGCTCGCGAGTCTCGGGGCGCTTTGCGTCGGTGACCCAGTAGGTGGCCGTTCTCCGGTACGAGGGCGTCTCTGCTTGCCAGTGGGTCCAGGCGGCGCCATCGGCTCGCAGCCTGGCCAGCATGTCGGGCGGCAGCTCGCGGGGCGGCTGCTCATAGGAGTAGATCTGGTCCTTGCGTCGGTCGCGCTCCTCGTGCGCCCGAATGCCGGCCGGATGCATCCGACCCGCGGCGCTCAGCGCCTGCACCTTGGCCAGGTTGACCGCGCTCCAGCTCGACGTGCGGCGGCGCGGCGTGAAACGCACGGCCCGCAGTTCATCGTCGACGCCATAGGTGATTCCGTCGATCCAGCCGAAGCAGAGCGCCTCGTCGACAGCCTCCGGGTAGGTCATGGCTCGGGCACCGACGCCTTTCCGGTAGAAGCCGATGAACAGCGCGTCGACGCGGTCATGGTTCGCCTCCAGCCAGGCCCGGAAGTGGGCCGCGGTGGGAAAGACCGTGACCTCGTCGCGCGAGGGTCGCTGGACGGGGCTCACCAGCCGCCGGCATCCCGGATCAGCCGATGGAGGGCGCGGCCGGCGACCGCGCGCCGGTAGTCGGCCGTCGAGCGCACGTCGTCGATCGGATTGATCTCGGCCAGGAGTGCGGCAACGACGGCGTCCGCCGCCTCGCGTGTGGGTCGCGTGCCCTCGAGGGACGCCTCGGCCGCCGCGGCCCGAACCGGGGTCGCCGCCACCGAGCCGAGCGCAACCCGGACGTTTCGCCACACGCCGTCGGGCTCGGCCTGCCATGCGAGTGCCATCACGACCTTGCTGATGGCCTGGGCCCGGCGTGTGCCGATCTTCCGGAATCGTGCCTCGCGCCCCGGCCGCACGGGGACTCGGATGCGCACCAGCAGCTCGTCCGGACGTCGAGCCGTGGTGCGGTACCCCGGCCAGAACTCCGAGGCCGGAACGGTCCGTTCGCCGGAGGTCGATCCCAGCACCAGCTCGGCGTCGAGGGCAAGCAGCACGGGGAGGGTGTCGCCGGCGGGAGAGGCGTTGACGGCATTGCCGCCGAGCGTCCCGCGGTTCTGGATCTGCGCCGCACCGATGGTGGACGATGCCTCGGCCAGCACCGGGACGAGGCGGGCGACCTCCGGGGAGCGGCGCAGGTCGGTGTAGGTGGTCAGGGCGCCGATGACGAGCGCGTCGTCCTGCAGCTCGATGCCACGCAGCTCGTCCAGCCGCCAGAGGTCGAGGATACGCGCCGGTGGCTCGCCGAGCTCGCCGCTGATCTGCACCATGAGGTCGGTGCCGCCGGCGATCGGCCGCCACGGCGCCGCACCGCCATCGGCCAGCAGCACGTAGGCATCGGCAAGCGAGGTGGGGGACTCGCTCGGCGGCTCGACGGCGTTCGGCATCGGCTCGGCGGTCTCAGCGGCGGAGGCCGCGGAGGAAGCGAACGAGCAGCCAGACACCGGCGACCAGCAGGAGCAGCTGGGCCGGCGTCAGGGCGAGGGTGATGTCGTGGTCCTCGATGGCCTCGTCGAGGGATTCCGGTCGTTCGGTCATGGAGCAGGTCTCCGTTGCGCGGCGAGCGCGATTGCCTCGATGATCTTGGTATAGCCGGTGCAGCGGCACAGGTTGCCGGCGATGGCCTCCCGGATGTTTTCATCGGTCGGGGCCGCGCCGCTGGCGAGGAACGCCTCGCCGGCCATGAGCATCCCCGGCGTGCAGATCCCGCACTGGGCGCCGCCGGTCTCCAGGAACGCCTGCTGCAGGGTGTTGAGCCGGCCCTGGTCCGCCAGCCCCTCGACGGTTCGGACCGAGGCGCCGTCCACCTGGCTGACCGGCACGAGGCAGGCATCGACGACGGCGCCGTCGAGGAGGACGCTGCACGCGCCGCATTCGCCCTCGCCGCAGCCCTCCTTCGTGCCGGTCAGCGCCAGGTCCTCGCGGAGGACATCGAGCAGTCGTCGCGACCCGAGGGCCTTCACCTCGACCGGCTCGCCGTTCACCGTGAAGCGGAAGGTCATCGGTACCCGCCTGCACCGATGCGCGGGTGGTGGGGCGTGCGACGCTGATCGTGCTCGAGTCCGCCGAGGGCGGGAGATGACAGGCTGCGCATCATCGTTCCTCACCCGGATCGGTCGGGGCGCGGAACGGCATCTCGTCGCCGCCCGGCGGCAGGTCCTCGATCGGTGGCGTCCGCGGGGCCGGCTCCTCGAGCGAGACCCCCGGGGCGGGCGGCATCGGTCCGTCCGTGAGGGTGGCCAGGATGCGCTCCGGGGTCGCGGGAAGATCATGAATCCAGGCGCCGGTGGCGTCATGGATGGCGGCGACGACCGCCGGCGCGCCGACGTCCATCGGCAGCTCGCCGATCCCCTTGGCGCCATGCGGGACGCCCGAGTACGGTGCCTCGACGATGATCGAGCGGATGCGCGGCGCGTCGAGCGAGGTCGGGATGAGGTAGGTCGCCATCCGGTCGTTGAGGTACCGCCCGTCGACGAGCTTCATCTCCTCGATCGTGGCGTAGCCGATGGCCTGGAGTGTGCCGCCCTCGATCTGACCCTCGGCCAGGATCGGATGGATGACGCGCCCCATGTCGTCGGCGGCGACGCAGTCCCGCACCGCCACCTCGCCGGTATCGAGATCGACGTCCAGCTTCACCACGCAGGCGGCCCAGCCGAAGGCCGGGTATGCGTCGCCGCGGTAGGTCTCGTCGTCGAACGGCTCGCCGGGGTAAGGGACGAACTGCTCGTCGACGCGAAGTGGGCCCGCCTCACGGTAGCTGGAAGCGAAGGGGCGGCCGGTCTGATCCTCGACCCGGGAGCGGAGCCGCTCGGCGGCGCGGATGACGAGGCCGCCGACGACCATGGCGGTCCGCGAGGCGACCGTCGGTCCGGAGTCCGGGACGATCGAGGTGTCCTGCGGCGCCATCTCGACCTCGTCGTATTCGACGCCGAGCGTATCCGCCACGAGCTGGGGGAAGATCGTCTTCGTTCCCTGGCCCATCTCGGTCGAGGCGGTGAGAATCCGGATCCGCCCGTCGTCGGTCAGCTCGACCGAGGCGACCGAGGCCAGCTTCACCTCGCCCGAGCCGGTGAACCCGGCGCCGTGCCAGGCCAGCGCCAGGCCGATGCCCGTCGCCATCCTCGCGCCATCGGTCCTGCCCTCGCGCATGGCGCGCGTCTGCGCGTGCGCTCGGTCGAAGCCCGATGCCTCGGCCGCCGCCTCGAGCACCTCGATGCCGGCGACCGACTCCCGCAGCACCTGGCCGGTGGGCGTGGTGTCACCCTGGCGGTACACCCAGCGCCGCCGCAGGTCGAGCGGCGAGACGTCGAGCGCCTCCGCGATGCGGTTGACCTGCATCTCGGCCGCGAACTCGGTCTGCGGCGCGCCGAAGCCGCGGAACGCGCCGTTCGGTGGGGTATTCGTGGCCATCGCACGACCGGTGATGCGCACGTTCGGGCACCGATACGGCCCCCCGGCGTGAAGCACGCCGCGGGACAGGACGACGGGCGTGAGCGTGCAGTACGCCCCGCCGTCCATGATGACCTCGATCTCCTGGGCGACCAGCTCGCCCGACTCCGAGACGCCGGACCGGTATCGGATGACCGCCGGGTGGCGTTTCGTCGTGGCGCTGATGTCCTCGTGGCGGTCGTAGATCATGCGGACCGGCTTGTGGCACTTCAGCGCCAGCAGCGAGGCGTGGAGCGCGATGACGCTCGGATACTCCTCCTTGCCGCCGAAGCCGCCGCCGGTCTCGGCCTGGACCACGACCGCGAGCTCGTCGCCCATGGCCAGCGCTCGCTTCATGGCCTTGTGGATGTAGTACGGGCACTGGAGGCTGCCGTGAACGGTCACGCCGCCGTCCTCGCGTGGCACGGCGATCATGGCCTGGTTCTCGATGTAGAGCTGCTCCTGGTGGCCGACGCGATACGTCCCCTCGATCACGACCGCCGCGTTCTCCATGGCGGCCGCCGCGTTCCCGGCCTCGAGGGTGTAGTGAGCGAACTCTCGCTCCGCGTCGAGTGGATCGAAGACGGCGGGCAGGCGCTCGGTGCGCAGCGTCACGTGCCGCTTCGCTGCGCGCAACGTGGCTCGGTCCGGCGCGGCGATCAATGCGCATGCCTCCGCCTGGTGGCGGATCTCGCCGCCCACCGGCACGAGGACCGGTTGGTCGCTGTCGATCAGGCTGACGATGTTGTCGCCCGGGATGTCGTCCGCGGTGACGACCACCACCCGCTTCCAGTCGAACGCGGGATCGAGCTCGATGGCCAGCAGCCTGGCGTGCGGCTCGGTCGACCGGATCGTTGCCCCGTACCAGGCCCCGGGGAAGACCAGATCGTCCGCGTACCTCGCCTCGCCGGTCAGCTTCGCAGGGCCCTCGCGGCGCAGGGGCAGGCTCGGGCGTGCGCGGCCCGGCGTCGGGGTCCCGGGCGGAACGATGAGCGGCGTCGTCTCCGGAAAGGCCAGGCCCGGCGGCGTGGTTCGCGTGGTGGCGCTGGTCGGCCGTTCCATCGGCAGATCCTAGCGGACCGTGCGAGCGCTCAGGCGCCCCGGACCGTCCGGTAGGCCGCCTGGAGCTCCGCCTCGATCGCTCGCCGCGCCGTGGCGTCGGTCCCACGCGACTCGACGAGCCGCGCCGCCTCCGCCGCATACCCGTCGAGGGTCTCGAGGCACCACGCACGCCATGCTTCAACCAGGGCGTCGCGTTCCGCGGGTTCGACGTCGAGGTCGCGATGCGCGCTTCGCACCGCAGCCGCGAACGTGACGGCGATGGTCCGGACGCGAAGGACGTCCCGATCGATGGCCGGTCGCTGGGTGGTCGCGTCGCGTTCCCCCATGCGGGACCTCAGCCGGCCGCCGGGGCGCCCGGATCGGCCTCCCGCCGATTCGCCACCGCTTCGTGGACCGTCGCACGGAGCTCGTCGAGCGAGAACGGCTTGGACAGGACTCGGACGTTCGCGACTTCTCGCAGCTCGGAGACGCGCCGTCCCAGCCCGGGCAGGTCCGGCGTGCTGACGATGATCGGCACTGGCCCGAGCGTGGCGTCGGCCCCCGCCAGGAGCGCGAGCTCCCACCCGCTCGGCGTGCCGCCGACGAGGATGTCGATGATGATCAGTTCCGGCCGGATGGCGCGGAGCTCGGCCAGCGACGTCTCCTCGTCACGGTAGGTGAACACCTCGTACGCTCCCTCCTGCTCGAGCACGTCGTTCACGAGCTCGAGGAAGCTCGGGTCGTCGTTGACGACCGCGATCCGCCGGCGGTTCGCAACCATGCACCGACCGTCGGCAGATACCGTGCCAGCGCCCGGTCAGCGCGCTCGCCGCAGGGTCCGCCCGGGGCGCGCGCCGGTGTGCTCTCCGTCCGCGACGACCGGCTCGCCGGCGACGAGGACCCACTCGATGCCCTCGGGGAAGAGGCACGGGTCCTCGTAGGTGCAGGTCGCTCGCACGCGATCAGGGTCGAGGACGACGAGATCGGCCACGTAGCCGTCGCGCACCAGGCCACGGTCCTTCAGCCCCAGGCGGGCCGCCGCCGCGGACGTCATCGAGCGCACCGCTTCCTCGAGCGAGAGGAGCGCCTCCTCGCGCACGAACTGCCCGAGCACGCGCGGGAAGGACCCGTACGAGCGCGGCGAGGGCTTCGCACCCACGAAGGTCGAGTCAGTGCCGATCATGCCGACCGGGTGGCGGATGAACTCGCGCAGGGTCTCGCTCCAGGGACCGGGGGTGACCTGGTTGATCCGGAGGTCCTCGATGAGCAGCAGGTCGCACAGGACGTCAACCGGATCGTCTCCGCGATCGGCGATGACCTCGCCAAGGGTCCGCCCTTCCCAGGGCAGCAGGTCCGGCGTGCGGAAGGCGCCGAGCCGCACGTCGTCCCACGCGCGGCGCCCCGCGAAGAGGACTCCTCGTTCGCTCATCTCGCGCCGGATGCGCTCCCTGACCTCGGGGTCGGCGAGACGCTCCTTCGTCCGCACCGGCCCGCCGTCCTGCACCCAGGGCGGAATCATGATCAGGAGGCGAGTGCTCGCCCACTCGTAGGGGTACGTGTCGAACGTCACGTCCAGGCCCTCGTGTCGTGCCTCGTCGACGAGCGCGAGCATCGGCCCCGGACCTCCGGGGAACGTCTGACGGTGATAGAAGTGGGTGATGTGGACCGGGCCCTCGCCGCGTCGCCCGATCTCGATGGCCTCGCGGAACGGGTCGAGATATCGGTCGCCGAGCGGATAGCGGACATGCGTGTGATAGAAGCCGCCGTGCTTCGCCGCCTCGGCGGTGAGGCCGGCAAGCTCATCGGTATCGGCGTACGCGCCCGGTGGATAGTCGAGGCCCGACGACAGGCCGATGGCGCCCTGCTCCATCGCCTCGCGCAGCATCGAGCGCATGTTCGCGAGCTGTGGTGCGGACGCTTGGGCCTCCGCCCAGCCGATGGCGCCGATGCGGAGCGCCGAGTTGCCGACCAGGTATGCGAGGTTGAGGCTGGGCCGGAGCGCATCGAGCCGGTCCAGGTACGCCTCGACCGTGGCCCAGTCGTAGGGACGCGCCTCCTGGGGGGCTCCGTCGAGCCCGGCGTTCATCGCCACCAGCGCCTCGAGATCGCCCGGATCGCCGATCGGAGCGTACGAGAGCCCGTCCACGCCGATGACCTCGGTCGTGACGCCCTGCCGAACCTTCGGCGCGTGGAGGGGATCCGCGAAGATCATGAGCCCGGAGTGGCTGTGGAGGTCGATGAATCCGGGAGCCACGACCATGCCCGTGGCGTCGATGCGGCGCTCGGCGCGCACGGCGCTGGCCTCTCCGTGGAGGATCTCGATGCGCCCGTCCCGGACGCCGACCGCGGCGGCGAAGCCCCGATCGCCGCTGCCGTCGACGACGGTCCCGTTCTCGATCAGCAGGTCGAACGGTGGCGGCTCGGCCGAGGACATGCGGGTCAGGCGGCCGGGATGGCCGCGATCTCGGCGTGGAACGACGCTCGGAGCGCGCGCCGGTCGGACTCGTCGAGCCAGGTCGCCTCGATGCCCTCGATCGATAGCGCGCACATCTCCTCGAACGAGTACCCGAGGGCTTCGGCCACCGCACGGTACTCGGTCCCGAGGTCGAGGCTGATCATGGCCGGGTCATCGGTGTTGATCGTCACCAGCAGGCCGGCCTCGCGCATGACGCGCAGCGGGTGGTCGGCCAGCGCGGCGTAGCGGTTGGCGATGACCACGTTCGATGTCGGGCAGACGTTGAGCGGGATGCGCTGCTCGACCGCGCGCCGCACGAGCTGGTCGTCCTCGACGATGGCAATGCCGTGGTCGATTCGCTCGGCTCCGAGGTCCAGTGCGGAGGCGATGTTGTCAGGCCCACCGTCCTCGCCGGCATGGCCGGTCAGCCGCAGGCCGGCGTCGCGCGCCACGCGGTACGCCGGGGCGAAGGACCCGAGGTCGACGCCGCGCTCGGTCGAGTCCATGCCCATGCCGATCACGCGCTCCGCGCGCCCGCTGCGTCGCAGGGTCGCCAGCTGCGACGCGAGCTCTCGCGCCGCATCGGCTCCGAAGGAGCGGTCGATGTCGCACACCAGGTCGCACCGGGTCGCGGTCTCCCGCTCGGCCGCCTCGACTCCCTCGGTCAGTCCGGCCACGACGTCCGCCAGGGACTGCCCCGCCGCGAGGTGCCGCGCCGGCGTGAAGAACATCTCGCGATGTCGAAGCCCGTGGGGGACGGCGTCGACGATCGACTCGTAGGCGACGCGTGCCCAGTCCTCGCGGTCGCCGATCAGGGACTGGACGAGCCAGAAGACCTCGAGGAACGAGTCGAGCGAGTCGTAGCGGTACAGCTCGGTGGGATCCTCGGTCGGCAGGGAGCGGCCGTGACGCCGCGCCAGCTCGACGACCGTGGCAGGTCGAACGGTGCCCTCCACATGGCAGTGGAGCTCGACCTTCGGGATCGCGTCGAACCGGTCCGGCGTCGGCATGCGGCGAGTGTACCCGGCGCCCCCATCGCGCCGGCTCCGGTTTAATGGTCGTCATGGATCCCTCGACCGTGGCGGCCGTCATCCTGGCCGCGGGAGCTGGTACGCGATTCGGGCGGCCCAAGGCCGACGTCCGGGTCGGCTCCCGGACGCTCCTCGGGGTCGCGGTCGACGCTGCCACGGCCGCGGGCCTGGACCCGGTGATCGCGGTCGTCCCGCCCGGCGTCAGCGCACCCGCCGCTGCCCGGACCGTCACCAACGACCGACCGTCGGCCGGCCTGAGCCGATCGCTGCAGCTCGGTCTGGCCGCGGCGGGGTCCGAGGCGGAGGCGGCGGTGGTCCTGCTGGCGGACCAGCCGACGGTCGGTGCCGCGCTCATCGCCCGGCTCGTTGGCGCGCGCGGTCGCACGCCGCTGGTGGCGACGCGCGGCGGCGACGTCCTCGGGCCGCCGGTGCTGCTCGAGCGAGAGGCATTCGGCCTGGCCGATGCCCTCAGTGGGGACGTGGGGCTCCGCGACCTTCTCCGCGGTTCGCACACCGAGCTCACCGCGGTGGACGTCGGTGCGCCGATGCCGGACGTCGACACGCCGGCCGATCTCGAGCGGATGACCGAGACGTGCCCGGGGTGCGGGGAACGATACCTGCCGCAGGAGCTGGACGAGACGCATCCGTACATCGGTGCCTCGCCAGCCTGCTGGGCGGCCTTCGGCGAGCTCCTCGCCCGCGAGTTCGGGGACATCGCCTACGGCCGCGTCCACCGGCACACGGTGGACGTCTACGCCGTGCAGCATCCGGGCACCGACGAGCGGCGCCAGCGGCAGTCGGTGGCGGTTCACCTGGTCGCGCTCTGCCACTGGCTCGAGCTCGAGGTGCCGGTGGAGCGGCTCAACGCCATCACCCAGCGCCTCGCCAGCGCCGACCGGCCCTGGCCCTGGCTGGAGCCGCCGGTGGGCTACCCGATGACGGTCGCCGACGTGCTCGAGGCTCGCAGCGGGGTGGAGCACGGAGCTCTCGTTCGTCGCTGGGGGGTGGCAACCTGGAACGCGTGGTCCGAGCACCATGAGCTCGTGCGCGGCTGGGCCCGGGAGGCGCTCGGCGGGCGGTAGAATCGCTCACATGTTCGATTCGGCGACCACCGCGACCGACCGATGACCATCGAGCGCGTCACGAGCGTCGAGGTCGCTCCCGACGAGCTCGCGCTCGAGTCGACCGTTCGACCGCGGCGGCTCGACGAGTTCGCAGGGCAGGAGCGGGTGAAGGAGAACCTGGCGATCCTGATCGACGCCGCGCAGCATCGGTCCGAGCCGGTCGACCACGTCCTGCTCTACGGCCCGCCCGGGCTGGGCAAGACCACGCTCGCGAACATCGTGGCGGCGGAGATGGGGGCCCAGATCCGCACGACGTCCGGCCCGGCCATCGAGCGGGCCGGCGACCTGGCTGCCGTCCTCACCTCCCTCGGGAAGGGCGACGTGCTCTTCATCGACGAGATCCACCGGCTCAGCCATGCCGTCGAGGAGATTCTCTACCCGGCCATGGAGGACTTCGCGCTCGACGTGGTCCTCGGGAAAGGTCCGGGTGCCCGCACGGTGCGGCTCCAGATCGAGCACGTGACGATCATCGGTGCCACCACGCGGGTGGGCAGCATCACCGGCCCACTGCGCGACCGTTTCGGGGCGACCTACCGCCTCGACTACTACACCGATGCGGAGCTCGAGCGCATCCTGCGCCGCTCCGCCGAGCTGCTCGACGTCCCGCTGACCGAGGACGCCGCCTCCCTCGTCGCGAGCCGGTCGCGGGGGACGCCGCGCATTGCGAACCGATTGCTGAAGCGCGTTCGCGACTACGCGCAGGTGCGCGGCGACGGGAACGTCTCGACGGAGCTCGCCGCGGACGCGCTGGGCCTGCTGGAGATCGATGCACGCGGCCTCGATGCCATGGACCGCCAGCTGCTGACG
Organism: Candidatus Angelobacter sp.; assembly: GCA_035463095.1. GTDB lineage: Bacteria > Chloroflexota > Limnocylindria > QHBO01 > QHBO01 > JACDBZ01. The sequence continues at coordinate 14,999 of DATHTR010000053.1, forward strand.
GCCATGGCCGAGCACCACGCCGGCGGTCCGGTCGGCCTGGCCACGATGGCGGCCACCGTTTCGGAGCCGATCGAGACGATCGAGGACGTGGTCGAGCCGTACCTCATGCAGATCGGTCTGCTGGCCCGCACCTCGCGCGGCCGGCAACTCACCGCCTCGGGTTGGGAGCACCTCGGCATGACCCCTCCCGCCGGGTCGGTTGCCGCGCAGCAGCCCGGCCTGTTCGACGCCTGACCGATCCCGACCCTCGGCGTGCAGAATCGACCCGCGAAGCGGTGCGCCGCGGAGTAGGCTGCGCCCCGGCACCAGCGCCCACAGGTGTCGGGCGTCTCGGGTGCGCAGCGGACAGCGGAGGGTGAACCCGAGTGGACCAATCGGATGCGTCCCGGAGCGAGGCGACAGCGCCGCGCCCATCGAGCGGCGGTGGACTCGACTCCTTCTTCAGGCTTGGTGAGCGGGGGACGAACGTCGGCACGGAGGTGCGGGCGGGCCTGACCACCTTCATGGTCATGGCCTACATCATCTTCGTGAACCCGACCATCCTCAGTTCCGGGCCGCTGGCCGAGGCGGGCCCGCCCTTCATCCCGGTGGCGGTCGCGACCGCGCTGGCTGCCGGCATCCTGACCATCGCCATGGGCCTGGCGACGAACTACCCGTTCGCGCTTGCCGCCGGACTCGGCCTGAACGCGGTGGTCGCGTTCGAGCTCATCCTGACGCGCGGATTCACGTGGCAGCAGGCCATGGCCGTGATCGTGTGGGAGGGCATCATCATCCTGATCCTCGTGCTCACCGGCCTGCGCGAGGCGATCATGAACGCGATCCCGATGAATCTGAAGCGGGCGATCGCCGTCGGCATCGGCCTGTTCATCCTGTTCATCGGCCTGGTCAATGGCGGCTTCTCGGTGGCGAGCGGCGTGCCGAACCCGCCGATGGCGCCGGGAGGCATCGTCAACGTGGCGACCCTGACGTTCGTCATCGGCCTCGTCATCGCCCTGGCGCTCATCGCCGTCCGGGTGAAGGGCGCGCTGCTCATCAGCATCGTGGTCACCACCGTGATCGCGGTGATCCTCAATGCCATCGTCGGCACGGAGAACTCCGGCTTCCAGGAGAACACGGCGGTCCTGCCGGCGGAGCTCGGCGGCTACTTCTTCGACTTCGACCCGAACAACTTCTCGACCATCTTCCAGCCGCTGGGCGCCATGCTCGACGTCTGGACGGCGGCGCCGTTCCTCATCGTGGCGCTCGTGATCTTCAGCCTCATGCTGAGCGACTTTTTCGACACCATGGGCACGGTCATCGGCGTCGGTGAGCAGGCTGGGCTGGTGGACCAGGACGGCCGGCTGCCCGACATCGGCAAGGTCCTGACGGTCGACTCCGCCGGAGCGATCCTCGGCGGCGCCTTCGGCGTGAGCTCGAACACCACGTACATCGAATCCGCCGCCGGCGTCTCGGAGGGCGGACGCACCGGCCTGACGGCGGTGGTGACCGGCGTGCTGTTCCTGCTGGCCATCCTGATCGCCCCGATCGCCGGCATCGTGCCGGCCCAGGCGACGGCCCCCGCGCTGGTGATCGTCGGGTTCCTGATGTTCATGATCGCGCGTGATTTCGAGTGGGGCGACATCGACGAGATGTTCCCGGTGCTCGTCACCGCCATCGTCATGCCGCTGACCTACACGATCACCACCGGCATCGCCGCAGGCTTCGTGGCCTACGTGTTCCTCAAGGTCGTTCGAGGGCGAGCGTCGGAGATCCATCCGCTCATGTGGGTGACCTCGATCGCGTTCGTCCTGTTCTTCATGGTCCCGTGGATCGAGACCCTGATCTGACCCGCCGGCTGTGACCGATGGCGCCCGGCCGGGCCGACCGGCCGGGCGCTACGCTTTCCGGCGCATGGACGCGCCACGACTGAAGGTCGACGACTTCGACTACGCCCTGCCGGAGGGGGCCATCGCCCAGGTCCCGGCCGAGCCGCGGGATCGCTCCCGGCTGCTCGTGCTGGATCGTTCCCGCCCGGGGGATGTGGCCCACGCCCGGTTCGATGAGATCGGGGCATGGCTCCGACCCGGCGATCTGCTGGTCGTCAACGACTCGCGCGTCATCCCGGCGCGGCTGCGAGGGCGTCGCTCCACGGGCGGCGCGGTGGAGATCCTCGTCCTGCGCCCGATGGACGCCGATCCGGAGCGCTGGGAGGGGCTCGTCCGCCCGTCGCGCCGCCTCGCCGCCGGCGCGGTGATCACGTTCTCGTCGGGTGATCGAGTCGAGGTGGGGGAGCGCCTGGGAGGCGGGACACGGGCCGTGCGATTCGAGCGCGATCCGCTGGCCGTCATGGCCGACGCCGGCGAGCTCCCGTTGCCGCCGTACATCACCGATCGCTCGACGCCGGCCGAGCGCTACCAGACGGTGTATGCGGAGTCGCCGGGGTCGGCTGCGGCGCCCACCGCCGGCCTCCACTTCACCGCGGGCCTGCTGGAATCCCTGGAGGCGTCGGGCGTGCGCCGCGCGAGCGTCACGCTGCACGTGGGCCTCGACACCTTTCGGCCGCTGGAAGGCGAGTACGTGGACGAGCACCACATCCACCGCGAGTGGTACGAGGTGCCGGAGGCGACGCGCCGAGCCATCGCCGATGCGGACCGGGTGGTGGCCGTGGGGACGACGGCCGTGCGTGTGCTCGAAACCGCCGCACGCACCGATGCCCGGTCGGGATGGACCGATCTGTACGTCACGCCGCCTCACCGCTTCCGCGCGACGGATGCGCTGATCACGAACTTCCATCTGCCGCGCAGCTCATTGCTGCTGCTCGTGACTGCCTTCGTGCAGGCGGGCATGAGCGGCGACCCCGACGCGTTCAGGGCGCGAGACGTCCTGCTCGATGCGTATCGAGCCGCGCTCGGCGAGGGATATCGGTTCTTCAGCTACGGGGATGCGATGCTGGTGATCTGACGGTCGGTCAGCCCTGGTCGTCCGAACGGGTCGGGATCGCTTCGCGCTCCTCGTCGGAGAGGTCGATCACCTCTTCACCCTCCCCGATGCGCACCGCCGTGGCCGTCGCGGCGGGCTGGTCGTCTACGTTCGTGGACTCGGGGGCATCCGGGCGTCCGTCGGACGCACCATCGGCCCGGGCGGCGTGTGCAGGCTCCGGCTGGTCATCGGGCGTCGGGCCCGCCGACCCGTCGGGGGAGGGCGGGAGCGGGCGCGGCCCGCCGGGATGGGCGCCCGGGACCTCGGACGATGCTCGACCGGCGGGGACCCCGAAGGGCTCGGCCATCACCGCGCAGACGCGCGCCAGGTCACACAGCGCCTGTCCGAGATCCGGCGACTCGGTGGCGGCCTCGAAGTGCGGGTGGTGGAGACGGAACGACCAACGGGTGCGGTGCTCGCGAGCCCAGAGGCGGAAGGTATCGGCGCGCAGCTCGACGCCCCGCAGGACCTGCCATGGATACATCAGCATCGCCAGGCGGTAGCGGGCCGACGAGCCGAACGGGGCATAGCGGTGGTCGAGCAGCCCGATCTCGGTCGCCACCATCACCCGGCGCTCGTCACCCTCCGCGCCGGCCTCGAGGGCATACACCGCCAGATCTTCGACGCCCAGGCTCTCCAGCTCCAGCGCGATCCATTCCTTCACTTCGTCGTTCAGGAACGGCATGCGCGGCCATTCGGTCAGTCGCACGCGGTCATCACCTCTCCGTAGTGCACGTAGCCTATCCGCTGCACCTATGCTCTGGGGCGGTGTCAACGCGGGCCACGATCACACACACCTTTGAGCCGACCCCGGTCGGGCATGCCCGGCTGGGTCGCATTGTCACATCTCACGGTGTCGTTGACACCCCCCAGTTCATGCCGGTGGGGACGCAGGCGACGGTGAAGGCGCTGACGCCCGGGGATCTGCGAACGGCCGGCGCGCAGATGATTCTGGGCAACACGTACCACCTGAATCTGCGGCCCACGGCGGAGCGCATCGCCCGCCTGGGCGGACTCCACCGGTTCATGGGCTGGGATGGACCGATCCTGACCGATTCCGGCGGATTCCAGGTCTTCAGCCTCGCGCACCTGCGCCGCGTGGACGACGACGGCGTCACGTTCACCTCGCACCTCGACGGGTCAACCCATCGGCTCACTCCCGAACGGGCCATGGAGATCCAGGCGCTGCTCGGCTCCGATGTCGCGATGGCCTTCGACCAGCTCGTCGATCCGCGCGCGCCCGACGTCCGCGAGGCGATGCAGCGGACGCACCGCTGGGCCGAACGCTCGCTCGCGGCGCGCGGCCGCCCCGACCAGGCGGTGTTCGGCATCATCCAGGGCGGCGTCGATGCGGAACTCCGGCGCGCGTCGACCGAGGTCATCGCGGCACTTCCGTTCGACGGCATCGCCGTCGGCGGCCTGTCGGTGGGGGAGCCGAAGGCCGAGATGGCTGCCACGCTCGAGGTCGTGGCCGACGCGCTCGGCGACGATCCGCGGGCACGCTATCTGATGGGCGTCGGATCGCCGCCCGACTTCTTCACGGCCGTTGAGCGGGGGATCGACCTGTTCGACTGTGTCCTGCCGACACGGGTCGCGCGGACCGGCCAGGTCTGGACCGATGCCGGCCGGTTGAACCTGCGCAACTCTGCGCTCCAGGACGACCCCGGGCCGATCGATCCGGGCTGCGCCTGTGAGGCCTGCACGAACCACTCGCGCGCGTACCTCGCGCACCTGTTCCGCGCGGGTGAGCTCCTGGCGTCGCGCCTGGCGACGATCCACAACCTCACGTGGACGCTCGACCTCATGCGCCGGCTGCGTCGATCGTTGGCGGACGGGTCGTTCGAGGAGCTTCGCCGACGGGTGGACGATGCCTACGCACGGTAGGGCTCCCACGGCCGCCGTCTCTGTTACCCAATCGCCACGACCAGGAAGTCACCGGCGCGTATGACAGCGTATGACGCCGGTGTAGAATGGCCCGTGCGGGCGCGCATCGCGTCGCCCGAGCTGTCACGGAACGGAGCGTAGAATCAGTCCTGGTTCGGCGTGATAAGCGCCGCGTAAGCGCCCGGTACAGGACGGGCGGGCAGGATGGCACGCACGCTCGTCCTGCTCACGACATCGGAGGTTCGAGCGATGGCAAAGGGTCGAGATCGACCGCGCAAGGAACCGAAGCGGAAGAAGCAGGCGAAGGCAGCCCCGGGACCAGCCGGAACCGTGGCGCCCAGCTATCAACCGCCGATGCGCCAGGTCGAGGTCGTCAAGCCAAAGCGCAAGGAGCGCGCACCGGAGCCCCAGGAACCGAACCCTCCCGACGAGGGGTGAGCTGACGCCGCCGGGGCAGAGCAGGAGCGAGGAGCGAAAGGCGAACATGGAAGCACCGGTGGCCGTTGGCCAGTCCCAGGCAGAGAAGAACGGAAACGGCGAGCGCAGCCGAGCCGTGGACGCCGCCATCCTTCAGATCGAGAAGCAGTTCGGCCGTGGCTCGATCATGCGGCTCGGCGACCGCGAGGCGCTGAACGTCGACGCCATCTCGACCGGATCGGTCGCGCTCGACCTGGCGCTCGGCGTCGGCGGCGTCCCGCGGGGACGGATCACGGAGATCTATGGTCCGGAATCGAGCGGCAAGACGACGCTCTGCTACCACATTGCCGGCAACGCTCAGCGCGCCGGCGGGATCGTCGCCTTCATCGACGCTGAGCACGCGCTCGACCCGAAGTACGCCCAGAACGTCGGCGTCAACGTCGACGACCTCCTCGTCAGCCAGCCGGACACCGGTGAGCAGGCGCTCGAGATCGCGGAGACGCTCATCCGCTCCGGCGGGGTGGACGTCGTCATCGTCGACTCCGTGGCGGCGCTCGTGCCCCGCGCGGAGATCGAGGGCGACATGGGCGACAGCCACGTCGGCCTGCAGGCGCGGCTCATGAGCCAGGCACTGCGCAAGCTGACCGGCGCCATCAACCGCAGCCAGACGGCGCTCATCTTCACGAACCAGCTGCGCGAGAAGATCGGCGTCATGTTCGGAAACCCGGAGACGACGCCGGGCGGCCGCGCGTTGAAGTTCTACGCCAGCGTGCGGATGGACATTCGGCGCATCGAGACGCTCAAGACCGGGACCGATGCGGTCGGCTCCCGCACGCGAGTGAAGGTGGTGAAGAACAAGGTCGCCAGCCCGTTCCGCGTGGCCGAGTTCGACATCATGTACAACGAGGGCATCAGCCGCGAGGGCGGCCTGCTCGACGTCGGCATCGCGGCCGGCATCCTGACCAAGACCGGGGCCTGGTTCAACTACGGGGACACCCGTCTGGGCCAGGGTCGCGAGAACGCACGCGAGTTTCTCCGGCAGAACCCGGAGATCGCGGCGTCGATCGATGACGAGATCCGCGGCAAGGTGGCCAGTATCGAGGTCGGGCCGGAAGGGATCAGCGAGGCGCAGTAGGACGCGCGATGTCCGGCCGGCAGCGTCGCATCGCGCCACCGGAGCCCGCGGGCCCGGAGGCGGCCATGGAGATCGCCCTGCGCTTCCTCGGCACACGTCCTCGAACGCGACACGAGGTGGCGCAGCGTCTCCGCCGGGCTGCAGTGTCGAGTGACATCACCGACCGCGTGCTGGAGCGCCTGGCCACGCTGGGCTACGTCGACGACGCCGCATTCGCACGCTGGTGGGGCGAACAGCGCGATCGCCACGCGCCGCGCGGTCGTCGCATGATCGAGGCGGAGCTCCGCCAGCGAGGCGTTCCGCGCGATGTGATCGAGGCCTACCGCCTCGATCACGCCTCACCCGATCGGTCGCCGGAGGACGAGATGCTGCCCGGCACGGAGGAGGCCCGCGCGCGTGACGCGCTCGAGCGTCACCTGCGCGGCCGGCCGATGCCCGACGATACCAAGGCCGTCCAGCGGCTCGGCATGTTCCTCATCCGCCGCGGCTTCGATCCCGAGACCGCTCGCTCGACGATCCGGGCGGCATCCACCGGCGACCTCGGGGAGGACTGACCGGACGGTCTCCCCCCGACGGCGCGAATGGTTCATGAGGCAGGCCGGCCATGCGACTAGGCTGTGCCGATGCGCTACGCCCTTATGACCGAGCCCCAGCAGGGGCTGCATTACGACGAGCTGCTCGACCTGGTCCGTACTGCCGAGGAGGCCGGGATCGAGGCGTTCTTCCGGTCCGATCACTACGCCAGCTTTCCCGGTGAGTCAGGGCTGCACACCACCGACGCCTGGTCGACCCTGGCCGGCCTCGCTCGCGATACGACCGCCATCAGGCTGGGCACCCTGGTGTCGCCGGTGACCTTCCGCATTCCCGGCAACCTGGCCAAGGTGATCCAGACCGTCGACGAGATGGCCGATGGACGGATCGAGGCCGGCTTCGGTGCCGGCTGGAACGAGGCGGAGCATGCGCAGCTGGGCATTCCGTTCCCGGAGATCGGGGAGCGCTACGACATGCTCGAGGAGCAGATGGCGATCATCCACCGGCTGTGGACCGAGGGCGAGGGGTGGTCGTTCGACGGCGAGCACTGGCAGGTGCGTGACGCAAAGCGGCACGGTGAGGTCGCGCGCCATGGACGGCGTCATCCCCACGTCATCCTCGGCGGCAAAGGCCGATCGCGGATGGCACGCCTCGTGGCGCTGTTCGGCGACGAGTTCAATCTCATCTCCGCCTCGCCGGCAGATGCGCCGGCGGCGTACGAGCGCATTCGGCGGGCCTGCGCCGACGTCGATCGCGACCCGGAGACCGTCGTGTACTCGGCGATGACCGGCGTGCTCGTCGCCGACTCCGAGGCTGATCTGCGGGCCCGGGTGGCGGACCTTCTCGAGGCCTTCGGACAGCGGGATGCGGATGGTGACGCATGGCTGGCCGAGCGTCGACCCCGCTGGGTGATGGGGACGCCCGACGAGGCCCACCAGCGCGTCCGCGCCCTGGAGGCAGCCGGCGCGCAGCGCGTGATGCTGCAGGACTTCCTTCCGCGTGACCTCGACCATGTTCGGCTCATCGGGCGCGTCTTCGCGAGCTGACGTGAACCCGGTGCCCTCGGAGGAGGGGCCGGTCGATCTGCGCTACACTCGCCCGGTCCAGCACCGGCCTCGACATCAGGGTCGGACCCGGTGCCGGCACCACCATTTCGCCCATCTGGGGCTCCAACGACCACGAAGGAGCCGGACATGTCGGAACTCTGGATCGTCATCGCCGCCGCCGTCGCGGCGATCGCCGGCGTCATCGTCGGCTTCATGGCGCGCCGCGTCGTGGCCGCGAACGCCGTGCGCACCGCCGAGCAGTACGCACAACGGCTCGTCGCCGAGGCCCGTGCCAAGCAGAAGGAGCTCGTCCTCGAAGGCAAGGACGAGGCGCTGCACCTGCGCCGGGCCGCGGAGGACGAGGCTCGCGAGCAGCGGGCCACGTTCCAGCGGACCGAGCGCCGGCTCCTCGATCGGGAGGAGGCGCTTGACCGCAAGGTGGCTGCGCATGACGAGCGTGAAGAGGCGTTGCGGCAGCGGCAGTCCGAGCTCGAGGCCGAGATCACCCGCGTGCGAGAGCTCCAGCAGCAGCAGCTGTCCGAGCTCGAGCGCGTCTCCGGCCTCTCGGTGGCGGAGGCGCGCCAGTCGCTGATCGGCCAGATCGTCGACGAGGCGCAGGCCGAAGCCCAGCATCGAGTCCGCGAGATCGAGCGGCATGCCCAGGAGGAGGGGGAGGATCGGGCGCGTCGGGTGCTCACCACGGTGATGCAGCGGATCGCCGCCGACCACACCTCGGAGGCGACGATCACGGTCGTGAACCTCCCGAACGAGGAGATGAAGGGCCGCATCATCGGACGCGAGGGCCGCAACATCCGCGCCCTGGAGCAGGCCACCGGGGTCGACCTCATCATCGACGACACGCCCGAGGCGGTCGTGCTGTCGGGCTTCGACCCCGTGCGGCGCGAGGTCGCGCGCATGGCGCTCAACAAGCTGATCAGCGACGGTCGCATCCACCCCGGCCGGATCGAGGAGACGGTGGCGAAGTGCCGCTCCGAGATCGAGGTGGTGATGCGCCAGGCCGGCGAGCAGGCCGCCTACGAGGCCGGGGTTCCCGGCCTCCACCCCGAACTGATCAAGCTCGTCGGCCGCCTGAAGTACCGCACCAGCTACGGGCAGAACGTGCTGAATCACTGCATCGAGACCTCGCGACTCGCCGGGCTGCTGGCGGCCGAGATCGGGGCGAACGTGGCCGACTCGAAGAAGGGCGGGCTGCTCCACGACATCGGCAAGGCCGTCGACCACGAGGTCGAGGGCCCGCACGCCGCCATCGGGGCCGACATCGCCGGACGATTCGGCGTGACGCCGATCGTCTGCAACGCGATCGCCGCGCATCACCAGGAGGTGGAGCAGGAGAGTGTGGAGGCGACGGTGGTCCAGATCGCCGACGCGATCAGCGCCTCGCGTCCCGGCGCCCGCGGCGAGACGCTCGACAATTACGTCAAGCGCCTCGACGACCTGCAGCAGATCGCGCTCAGCTTCCCCGGCGTCGAGCGCTGCTTCGCCATCCAGGCAGGGCGTGAGATCCGGATCCTGGTGCGGCCCGAGGACGTGGACGACATCGCGTCCAGCCGGCTGGCGCGCGACGTCGTCAAGAAGATCGAGGAGCAGCTGCAGTACCCCGGACAGATCAAGGTGACCGTCATCCGGGAGACGCGCGCCGTCGACTACGCGCGGTGACCGGGCCGGGCGGAAGCGAGGTCCGCATCGCGGTCATCGGCGACATCATCGGCAAGCCGGGCCGCGTGGCGGTCATGCACGCGCTGCCCGATCTCCGGCGCGAGCTGGAGCTCGACATGGTCATCGCCAACGGCGAGAACACGGCCGCTGGCGCGGGCCTGACCCCGAGCCTCGCCGAGGAGCTGCTCGGCGGCGGGATCGACGTCATCACCAGCGGCAACCACATCTGGGACAAGCGCGAGATCTACGACTACCTCGACACCGATCGGCCCGTCCTGCGCCCGATCAACTATCCCGACGAGGCCCCCGGGCGCGGCTGGCTCGTCCATCACACCGATGACGGCGACGAGGTGGCGGTCATGAACGCCATGGGTCGCGTGTTTATGAACCAGCTCGACTCTCCGTTCATCAAGCTCGACGAGCTGCTTGATGGGGCGGCTGTGCCGCTCCCGCCGCTCCGTATCCTCGACTTCCACTGCGAGATCACCTCCGAGAAGAACGCGATGGGCTGGTACCTCGACGGCCGCGTGAGCGCCGTGGTGGGCACGCACACCCACGTCCCGACCGCGGACGCCAGGGTGCTGCCCGGGGGGACCGCGTACATCAGCGACATCGGCATGACCGGACCACGTGACTCGATCATCGGCTTCAGCCTGGACAGCGTGCTCCCGCGGTTCACTCGGCACCTGCCCACGCGCTTCCAGGTGGCCGATGGCCCCGTCTCGCTCAATGCGGTGGTCATCAGCGCCGATCCCTCGACCGGGCGCGCGTCGGCGATCGAGCAGGTCCAGCGCCTCGTCGAGATCTGACGGTGGGGGACGACCTCCCACCGGTCA
>DATHTR010000054.1:0-5624 GCA_035463095.1 Candidatus Angelobacter sp.
ATGGCTACTGAACCCTGGTCGATCCCGACCACACCGACACCCGACGAGCGGGCGGTGCTTGCCGAGCTGCGTGGAGCGTCGAAGCGATTCGGCACCGGCGCGGCGGCGGTGGATGCCGTGCGCGACGTCGACCTGACCATCCGGTCGGGCGAGCTGCTGGCGGTGCTGGGGCCGAATGGCGCCGGCAAGACGACCGCCATCAGCATCCTGACCGGCCTTACTCGTCCCACCGCCGGCACCGCGACACTCTTCGGCCGCGATCCGCGCGACCTCGAGGCCCGGCGCCGCATCGGCGTGATGCTGCAGGCCTCGGGCGTGCCCGAGACACTGCGGGTCCGCGAGCTCCTCGCCCAGTTCCGGGGGTACTATCCGGCGCCGCTCTCGATGGCCCAGATCACCGAGGCCGCCGGCCTGGGCGGGCTGGAGCATCGGCTCTTCGGTGACCTGTCGGGAGGCCAGCAGCGCCGCGTCCTGTTCGGGATCGCGCTCGCCGGCGATCCCGAGCTCGTCTTCTTCGACGAGCCGACCACCGGCCTCGACGTCGAGATCCGTCGCTCGCTGTGGTCGACCCTGCGGGGCCTCAAGGCATCGGGCCGCGGCGTCGTCCTGACCACGCACTACCTGGAGGAGGCCGACGCCCTGGCCGACCGGATCGTGGTCATCGATCATGGCCGCGTCATCGCGGACGGCACCCCGACCGAGATCAAGTCGCTCGTCCCCGGACGACGCATCCGCGCCGAGAGCTCTGTGCCCGTGGGCGAGGCAGAGCGGTTCCCGGGCGTCCAGCGCGCAAGCCGCGACGGCACCTGGATCGAGCTTCTCGTCTCGGCTGCCGAGCCGGCGCTCCGAGCCTTCCTCGCCGCCGATCCCACCCTGTCCAATCTCACCGTCGTGGAGCCGAGCCTCGAGGAGGCGTTCCTGGCCCTCACGACCCCACCGACCGTCGAAAGCGAGGCAGCCGCATGACCGCCCTGACCGATGCCCGCGTCCGGCCCGAGCCGGTCCGCGGGGCGAGCCTCGTCCGGATCTACCGGACGGAGGCGTTCCACGAGTTCCTCAAGCTCACCCGCGTGCCGATGTTCGCCGTCAGCACGCTCGTCTTCCCGCTGATGTTCTACGTGATCTTCGGGCTCACCTTCGCCGACCAGACGGCGCGAGGGGTCGGGGTCACGACCTACATGCTCGCGACCTACGGTGCATTCGGTGTCATCGGCGCCGCTCTCTTCGGATTCGGCGTGTCGGTGGCCACCGAGCGTGGCCAGGGCTGGATGCGCCTGAAGCGCGTGGCGCCGATGCCGCCGCTGGCCTACTTCGTGGCGAAGGTCGTCATGGCCACCTCGGTCTCGGGCATCATCGTGCTCGCGCTGTTCGGGCTCGGCGCCACGCTCGGCGGCGTGGAGATGTCGATCGACCGATGGGTCAGCCTGGCCCTCGTGCTGGTCGCCGGCGCGCTGCCGTTCTCGGCCATGGGCCTGGCCTTCGGGTACCTCGTCGGCCCCAACTCGGCGCCCGCCGTCCTGAACCTGGTCTACCTGCCGATGGCCTTCGCGTCCGGCCTGTGGATCCCGATCACGCAGCTCCCGGACGTCGTCCATGCCGCCGCCGTGTTCCTGCCGCCGTATCATTTCGCCCAGCTCGCGCTCGGCACGTTCGGCGCATCCGAGGGAGGCGGCCCGCTCCTCCACCTGGCGGCCCTGGCAGGGTTCACGGTCGCATTCCTGGTCGTCGCCGCGTGGGGGTTCCGGCGCGACGAGGGCAAGACCTACGGATGAGGAACCCATGAGCGAGCAGCCGGCCGACGGCACGAGGTGGACCCGCTACATCTGGCTGGTCTACCTCGGCTCGCTCGTCTTCCAGCCCATCTTCGACCCGACCGCCGGGCCGATCGACTGGGTCCTCACCATCGCGCTCATCGTCGCCTTCCTGCCGATCTACTTCGCGACGTTCCGTCGGCACGGTCAGCGCCGGCAGCTGCAGCTCATCGGCGCGATTGCCGCGCTTGCGTTCATCGGCTCGTTCGCGAACGGCGGCGCCAGCGTCTTCCTCGTCTACGCCGCCGCGGCGGCCGCCCACCTGGTGCCGGTGCGCCGCGCCGTGACCGTGATCGCGGGCCTCGTCGGCCTGATCGGCCTCATGGTGCTCGTCTCGCCGATCCCGATGCCGATCCGGCTCGCAGCGTTCGCCCCATCCCTGATCTTCACCATCGTGACCGGGACGGCCAGCATCTTCGACGCCGAGCGCGACCGCGCCAGGCGGCGCCTCGTCCGCGCCGACGAGGAGATCGAGCGGCTGGCCGCGCTCGCCGAGCGCGAGCGGATCGCGCGGGACCTCCATGATCTGCTGGGTCACACGCTGTCGGTGATCATCGTGAAGTCGGAGCTCGCGGGGCGGCTGCTGACCGCCGACCCGGACCGGGTGGCCGCCGAGATCGGGGACATCGAGCGCATTGGGCGCGAGGCGCTCACCGAGGTCCGCTCCGCGGTGAGCGGCTACCGGGCTCGCGGGCTCGAGGCGGAGCTCGAGGGCGCGGAGCGCGCGCTCGCGGCCGCCGACGTGGCCGTGACCGTTGAGCGGGCGAGCCTGCCGTCGCTCGATCCCGAGCGGGAGTCGGCCCTGGCCCTCGCCCTGCGCGAGGCGGTCACCAACGTCATCCGGCATGCCCACGCCGGACGGGCGACGATCGCCGTGGCCGCTGATGGGTCCGACGTGGTGCTCGAGGTGGCCGACGACGGACGGGGCACCATCGGGGCCGATGGCTCGGGCCTGGCCGGGATGCGGGAGCGGATCTCGGCGGTCGGGGGCGAGGTGGTCGTCGACGGGTCGGCCGGCACGCGCGTCCGGGTTCGGGTGCCGGCCTCGTGAGCATCCGCATCGTCCTGGCGGAGGACCAGATCCTCGTCCTGGGGGCACTCGGCACGCTGCTGGCGCTCGAGCCCGACATCGAGGTCGTCGGCTCCGCGTCCGATGGCGACGAGGCGCTCCGCCTGGTGAACGCGCTCCTGCCGGACGTGCTGCTCACCGACATCGAGATGCCGGGCCTGACCGGCCTCGAGGTGGCCGCGGAGATCCGACGTCGCGGCCTCGCGACGCGCGTGCTGATCGTGACGACATTCGCCCGCTCGGGGTACCTGCGGCGAGCGCTGGACGCCGGCGCGGCCGGGTATCTCCTGAAGGACGCACCGGTGGAGAAGCTGGTCGAGGCCGTCCGTGCCGTCCATGCCGGCCGGCGAGCCATCGATCCGGAGCTCGCGGCCGACGCGTGGAGCGAGCCCGACCCGCTCACCGAGCGGGAGCGACAGGTCGTCCGGCTGGCCGGCGAGGGCCTCGGCAACGCCGCGATCGCCGACCGCCTCCACCTGTCGGAAGGGACCGTGCGCAACTATCTCTCCGAGGCGATGGGCAAGCTTGGCGCCACCAACCGCGTCGCCGCCGCGCGGGTCGCCCGGGAGCGAGGCTGGCTGTGAGGATCCAGGCGTGCTCCGCCCTCGAAATCAGGCCGGCTTCCGGCCGGTCACGCTGACCAGCGGCCGACGCCAGACGAGCGCCTCCGGGTCGAGGGCCTCGAGGCGCCGCAGCAGCTCGGCGCGCAGCTCCGCGCGCCGGGACTCGTCGAGCGAGGCGAAGGCATCGTCCTCGGTCCAGTGCTCGGCCACGTCGAGGTACGACTGCGGTGTGAATCGATGCACCAGCCAGGCCTCGCGGGCGCGCACGTCGCGAAAGCCGGCGCGTCGCATCTCGGCGGCCGCGCTCGCCGGCGACGGGTAGGACGCCCCGACGCCGGGGGACCGGGACGGCGGCTCGATGCGAAGGGCGTCGAGCGCATCGTCGAAGACATCCTCCGGCTCGAACGGGTCCTCGTCGGAGCGCCAGGTGAGGTGAGCGAACGCCCCACCCGGCCGCAGCACGCGGAATGCCTCGCGGACGCCGGCTCGGCGATTTGGGAGGAGCTGGAGGACGAAGGTGCTGGTCGCGATGTCGGCCGACGCGTCGGACAGCGGCAGGGCGGCGGCGTCGCCGACCATGACCGTCAGCCGATCCGCGACGCCGGACGCGCGGGCATCGGATACGGCCCACTCGAGCAGCCGACGCGCGGGATCCACCGCGAGGGCGCGAATGCCCGGCCATCGGCGCAGCGCGCCCACCGCCACGGTCCCGGTCCCGGCGCCGATGTCGACCAGCGTCGCATCGGTTCCGACCAGATCGTCCAGCCGGTCCAGCAGGCTGAGCGCCGCCGGGGCGATGACGGGGGCCCACCAGTCGCGGTACTCGGCGGCGTACCCGTCGTAGGCGGCCTCGGCCGGTTCTGCGGTCATGGAACGGATCCGGGGGTGCGGTGGGTCGCCGACGCCGCGCCCCGGCCCGCCCCGCTCCGCTGTCTGAATTCGGTCCGCCCGTTCGTCGGTACAGTGACAGGGCAGGACACCGGTCCCGCCAGGAGCCCGATAGAGCGGAGAGTCATGACGCGGTACCTGGTAACGATTCACCACCCAGAAGGCTACGACCCCTCGGTCGCGGAGGACGAAGCGATGTCCCGCGACATCGATGCCCTCAACGACGAGATGGTCGCCGCCGGTGTGAGGGTACTCGTCGGCGGCCTGCACCCACCGAGCCGCGCGAGGTCCCTTCGAGCGCAGCCCGATGGCGAGGTGCTCGTCACCGATGGCCCCTACCTGGAGACCAAGGAATACGTGGGCGGCCTGTGGGTGCTGGACGTGGCCGACCTGGACGAGGCGCTGGCGTGGGGACGCAAGGCCGCCGTCGCCTGTCGGGTGCCGGTCGAGGTGCGCCCCTTCCACTGAGGACCATGACCTATCCGCGTCGTGGCGGTGAAGCGGTCACGTGGAACTTGACTCACGCCGTAGCCTGAAGGTGTTGCACACGCCGGCGGGAGGTCCCGAGTGGCTGCCGGAGTGGACGCTGACGCCGGGGACCGACCGACGCAGCGCCCGAACACGGGCGAAACCCGGAGGTTGGGGCCGTGACCCCCCTCGAGCTCGAGTTGCGGTTCGAGCGCGGTTCGACGCCCGGCTCGTATCGGGTCGTCGCTCGCGGTCCCGGAAGCGCGGGTGCGAGCGGGCGATTCACTGATCCGTTCTCCGAGCTCCAGCTTGAGAACTTTGTGCTCCGCATGGGTCGGCGCAGCGGCGTGCGGCGTGTCGAGTCACCGGAGTCGGAGCTGGCCAAGGAGTTCGGCACGCGGCTGTTCGCTGCGGTCTTCGAGGACGAGGGTGTCCGGGAGGCGTATCGATCCTCCCTGCAGGAGGCGCGTCACACCCGCAGCCCGCTGCGGGTGACCTTGAGCCTGACCGGCACCCCCGAGCTGCTGCGCCTGCCGTGGGAGTACCTCTATGACGAGCCGGCCTTTCTGGCCATCTCGCGCTGGACGCCGATCGTCCGGCGACTCGACATCGGCACGCCGCGCCCGCCGCTCGAGTTGACGCTGCCACTCCGCATCCTGAGCCTGGTGTCGGCCCCGTCGGACGCGGAGCCGATCGACGCCGAGCGGGAACGGGTCCGGCTGACGACGGCGCTCGATCCGCTGGTGAAGGCGGGTGCCGTCTCGATCGACTGGGTCGAGGAAGCGACCCTCCTGGGCCTGACGCGGATGCTCGACGACCATGACT
>DATHTR010000055.1:0-12152 GCA_035463095.1 Candidatus Angelobacter sp.
CTCGCGCCGGTAGACCACCAGCTCGAGCCGCGGCGCCGGGCACGGCAGGGCGGCGTGCCGCAGCTCGTCAGCCAACGCCAGCTTGAGCCGCCCCGGCAGCGCATCGCCCACCGCCACCGCCACGTCCAGGTCACTGCGACCCGGCAGGTAATCGACCCTCGCCGCCGAGTTCACGAGCCACGCTCCGAGCAGCCGGCCGCGGAGCACCGTCCGCAGCCGCTCGGCGAGCCGGTCGAGATAGGCATCGGCCGATGGGTCGCCGAGGACGGGAGGCATCGGTCTATGATCAGCCAGATGTCGAGCCAGCCGCCTCCGACGCTGCACGTCAGCCAGCACCCGCTCGTCGCACACAAGCTGGCGATCCTGCGCGACCGGACCACCGAGCCGAAGAAGTTCCGCGAGATCGTGCGTGAGCTGACCTGGTTGCTCGGCTACGAGGCGATGGCCGATCTGGCCACGCGCCCGCAGCCCATCGAGACGCCCCTGGAGCCGATGACCGCCGCGCAGCTCGAGCCGCGGGTCGGGCTCATCCCCATCCTTCGCGCGGGCCTCGGCATGGTCGACGCCATGCTCGAGCTGCTGCCGACCGCCGAGGTCTGGCACATCGGGCTGTACCGCGACGAGCGCACGCTGAAGCCGGTCGAGTACTACAACAAGCTGCCCGACGCGGCGACCGTCCAGGTCTGCCTGGTCCTCGATCCGATGCTGGCCACCGGCGGGTCAGCAGCCGCCACGATCGACATCCTCAAGCAGTGGGGAGCGGCGCGCGTCAAGCAGGTCTCGCTCATCGCCGCGCCGGAGGGTGTCGCGACGCTGTCGCAGGCCCATCCCGACGTCGACATCCACGTCGCGGCCCTGGATTCGCACCTCAACGAGCGCGGCTACATCGTGCCGGGGTTGGGGGATGCCGGCGACCGGCAGTTCGGCACGTTCGCCGGCCCGGCCTCCGAGCCCGGCCGCGCCCCGGACGACGAGACCGCCGAGGTGGTCCGCCGCCTCCAGCGCGACCTCGACGCCGACTGAGAGCGGACTCGCGCGAGCGCGAGCCGACTCCTGCGCCCGCGCAGCGCCGGCCGGGCACAACGAAATGTCCCGAAGGAACCGCCGCCGGACCGTTGATGCAATCGCTGGTGCCGTTGGCTGCCCCTTCGGGACGACGGCAGCATATCCGCGCCGTCCACCGAGGCGCAATCCCGCTTGTCCACGGCTTTCGCGGGCGGTTCTGGACTTGTCCACAAGTTATCCACAGCAGTGGACATTGATCTGGCCTTGACGAAACGCGCGTAGGATCGGTCCATGAGCGCCGAACGACGCCAGCGCGTCATCTTCGTCTGCACCCACAACTCGGCCCGCAGCCAGATGGCGGAGGGCATGCTGCGCGCGTGGGGCGGCGACCGGTACGAGGTCGCGAGTGCCGGGACGGAGGCGACGAGGGTGCGGCCGGAGGCGGTGAAGGTCATGGACGAGATCGGGATCGACATCTCGGCCCACGAGAGCACGACGCTGGAGCCGTTTCTCGGTCAGCGGTTCGACTGGCTCATCACGGTGTGCGATCAGGCCCGGGAGGCATGCCCCACCCTTCCGGGCGTCGCGAACCAGGCGCACTGGAGCGTGGACGACCCCTCCGCTGCCGACGGTGACCCGGACGCGCGCCTGGCTGCGTTCCGCGCCGCCCGCGACGACCTCGCCGCGCGCGTGCGCGGTCTCCTCCCCGACAAGGGCCCGGAGCCGGACTGAGGCGCGCGGGCTGGTACGCTGCCGGTCGTGTCCAGCACCGTTCCCGCCTGCCCGCGCTGCACGGAGCCAGCGGAGCAGCCGATCGTCTGCGATCGCTGCGGCTGGCGCTGGTACGCGAACCCGAAACCGGCATCCGCCGTGCTGCTCGAGCGCGGTGACGAGACCGATCCGGAGCTCCTGCTCCTGCGACGTGCGGTCGAGCCCGGGCTCGGCGCATGGGATCTCCCGGCGGGCTATCTCGATCCACTCGAGTCGTTCGAGCACGCCGCCAGGCGCGAGGCCCACGAGGAGTGCGGGCTGGAAGTTGCGCTGGTGAGCCTGGCCGGCGTCTACCACTCGCCCGCGGCGAACGCGGTCAGCGCCGTCTTCCGGGCACGCGCCACCGATCCGGAGGCGCCGGTCCGGCTCGACTTCGAGTCCTCCGACCACGCCTGGGTGCGGCGGTCGCGCATCGCGGAGTGGCTGCCGAGGATCGCGTTCCCATCCATGGCGGAGGCGGTGGCCGACTGGGCCGGGCTCGAGCACCGATGACCGCCGCCGTGCTCGAGGCTCGCGATCTCACCCGCCGCTTCGGCGACCTCACCGCGCTGGACTCGGTCAGCTTCTCCATCCCGCCCGGCCAGGTCGTCGGCCTGCTCGGCCACAACGGCGCGGGCAAGACCACGACGATCCGCGTCCTCAACGGCCTCCTCGCTCCGTCCGAGGGCGCCGTCCGGGCGCTGGGCATGGAGCCGCTCGAGCGGGGGCCCGAGGTTCGGGCCCGGACCGGCGTGCTGACCGAGACCCCCTCGCTCGACGATCGGATGACGGCTCGCGAGGCGATGCGCTTCTGGGCCGAGCTGTGGAACGTGCGGCCCGAGGGAGTGGCGGCGCGCGTGGACGAGCTGCTCGAGCAGTTCGAGCTCGGGTCGCGGGCCGATGACCGGATCGGCGGCTACAGCCGCGGCATGCGCCAGCGCCTGGCGCTGGCCCGAACCCTCCTCCACGATCCCCCGCTCCTGTTCCTCGACGAGCCCACTGCGGCGCTGGACCCGATCGCCTCCCTCGCAGTGCGCGACATGGTCCGATCGCTCGCGGCCGCACACGAGCGGACGATCCTGCTCTGCACGCACAACCTCGCCGAGGCGCAGGAGCTGTGTGACCGCGTGATCATCCTGCGGCGGGGCCGGATCGTGGCCGACGGCACGCCGGCCGAGGTCGCCCGCCTGGCGGCGCTCCGCGTCGGGCTCGAGCTCGAGGTGGATGGCGAGCACCTCGCCACGGCCCTCCGGGTGGCCGGCGAGGGAGGCGCGGCCGTCACGCAGCGTGGCGACGGCAGGCTCCGGGTCGAGGGCATCGCCCGTGATGACGTCCCGGCCCTGGTGGCTCGGCTCGTTCAGGCCGAGGTATCGGTCTACCGCGTCACGCCGGAGGAACCGACCCTCGAGCAGGCGTACGTCGCGCTGTACGAGGAGGCCGGCCCGTGAACCGGCGTGCGATCGTGGCCATCGTGCGGCGCGACCTGACGCTCGTCGCCCGCGCGCGGGCGGTCGTCGTGCCGCTCATCGTCGTCCCGCTGCTCTTCTTCATCGTGTTCCCGGTGCTCGCCGCCTTCGGCATCCGGGCCGGCGGCGAGCTCCTCACCGAGTTCGAGCCGCTGCTCGACATGCTCCCGGACCGGATCGTCGAGTCCCTCGGCCCCGGTCCGATCGAGTCGCAGGTCATGGCGTACGTGTTCGAGTACCAGTTCGCCACCTTCTTCCTCATCGTGCCGCTCATGGTCTGCGCGGTGATCGCGGCCGACAGCTTCGCCGGCGAGAAGGAGCGGCGCACCCTCGAGGCCCTGCTCTACTCGCCGATCAGCGACCGCGAGCTGTACCTGGCCAAGCTCCTCGGTCCGTGGATCGCGGCAGTGGTCGTGTCCGTCGCGAGCTACGTCGTGTACGCGCTGATCGTGAACGTCCTCGCCGCGCCGACGGTCGGCCGCCCCCTCGCGCTCTCGCCGCTGTGGCTGATCGTGGTCGCCTGGCTCGGTCCGGCGGTCGGTGCGTTGGCCATCTCGGTCCTCGTCGTCGTCTCCGCCCGCGTCCGGACCTTCCAGGAGGCGTACCAGCTGGGCGGCGCGATCGTCCTGCCGGTGGTGGCGCTGGTGGTCGCCCAGCTCGCCGGCCTGCTCGTGCTCGACGCGCTGCTCGCGGTGGTGCTGGGGGCGATCGTGTGGGCCATCGCCGGTGCCGTGCTGCTGGCGGCGTCCCGTGGGTTCCGTCGCGAGGCGCTCCTGCGCCAGGTCTGACCGGGTCGGCCGAGGTCGCGCGGCACGGGTCCTGCGCTACACTCGTGCGCGACCTCAACCACAGGAGACCGATGCCCGACTCCACCGTGAGAGTTGCCGTCACCGGAGCCGCCGGTCAGATCGGCTACGCACTCCTCTTCCGCATCGCCTCGGGCCAGATGTTCGGCCCCGATGTCCCCGTCCGCCTCCAGCTCCTGGAGCTCGAGGCCGCTCTCCCCGCCCTCGACGGCGTTCGGATGGAGCTCGACGACTGCGCCTTCCCGCTGCTGGAGGGGGTCGACTGCACCGCCGACACCGACGCCGCCTTCCGCGGCGCGAACTGGGCGCTGCTCGTCGGCGCGGTCCCGCGGAAGCAGGGCATGGAGCGAAAGGACCTGCTGGCCATCAACGGCGGGATCTTCACCGGGCAGGGCGAGGCGATCGCCCGGAACGCGGCCGACGACTGCCGGGTGCTCGTGGTCGGCAACCCGTGCAACACGAACGCGCTCATCGGATCGACGGCCGCCGCCCGCCACGGGATGCCGAAGGACCGATGGTTCGCCATGACCATGCTCGACGAGAACCGCGGCCGATCGCAGCTGGCCCAGAAAGCCGGCGTCCCGGTCCACGAGGTCCGTGACCTCGCGATCTGGGGCAACCACTCCTCCACCCAGTTCCCCGACGCGTGGCACGCCACCATCGGCGGCCGGCCGGCACCCGACGTCATCGGTGACGAGACCTGGCTGCGAGGCGAGTTCATCGCGAACGTCCAGCAGCGGGGTGCCGAGATCATCAAGGCTCGCGGGCAGAGCTCGGCGGCGAGCGCCGCGAACGCGGTGGTCGACACCGTGCGCAACATCACCCAGCCGACCGGCGATGCGTTCAGCTCCGCCGTCCCGGCTCCCGCTACTGGCGGCTACGACGTGCCCGAGGGCCTCGTCTTCGGCTACCCGCTGCGAGCCACCGCGCCCGGCCGCGTCGAGATCGTGCAGGGCATCGAGCACGGCGACTTCGCCCGGGAGAAGATCGAGGCCACGACCGCCGAGCTGCTCGAGGAGCGCGCCGCGGTCGAGGAGCTGCTGGCATGACCGCCGACTCGCCGGCCCGCACCGACTCGGCCTCGCTGCGCATCGGCGACCAGGAGCTCGACCTGCCGGTCATCCGCGGCAGCGAAGGCGACGACGCGGTCGACATCGGCAAGCTCCGCAGCGGGACCGGGTACATCACCCTCGACCCCGGCTACGGCAACACCGGCGCCGCCCGCTCGGCGATCACGTTCCTCGACGGGGAGCAGGGCATCCTCCGCTATCGCGGCTACCCGATCGAGCAGCTCGCCGAGCAGTCGACCTTCCTGGAGGTCGCCTACCTGCTCATCCGTGGCGAGCTGCCGACCCGCGACGAGCTCGACCGGTTCGTGGCGGACGTGACGCACCACACCCTCATCCGCGAGGAGATGCGCCACTTCTTCGACTCGTTCCCGCACGACGCGCATCCGATGGCCGTGCTCGCCTCGGGGACCGTCGGCATGAGCACCTTCTATCCCGATGCCCACGAGATCTTCGACGCCGATGCGGTGGAGATCACCATCAACCGCCTCATCGCGAAGCTCCCGACGCTCGCGGCGTGGTCGTTCAAGAAGGCGATCGGCCAGCCGTACGTCTACCCGCGCAACGACCTCGGCTACGCGGCGAACCTCCTGCACATGATGTTCGCGGTGCCGTCGGAGGCGTACGAGGTCAACCCCCAGGTGGCCGAGGCGCTGGACCTGCTCCTCATCCTCCACGCCGATCACGAGCAGAACGCGTCGACCTCCACGGTCCGCCTGGTGGGCAGCACGCACGCGAACCTGTACGCCAGCATCAGCGCCGGCATCAGCGCCCTGTGGGGCCCGCTGCACGGCGGCGCGAACGAGGCGGTCATCACCACCCTGGAGGCGATCGTCGACGATGGCGGCAACCTTCAGAAGTGGGTCGACAAGGCGAAGGATCCAGACGACTCGTTCCGCCTGGCCGGGTTCGGGCACCGTGTCTACAAGAACTACGACCCGCGCGCCACGATCATCAAGCGCGCCGCGGAGCGGGTGCTGTCCGCCACCGGCGCCGACGACGAGCTGTTCGAGGTCGCACAGCGCCTCGAGGAGATCGCGCTCTCCGACGAGTACTTCGTCAGCCGCAAGCTCTACCCGAACGTGGACTTCTACTCCGGGCTCATCTATCGAGCCATCGGCTTCCCGAAGAACATGTTCACCAACTGCTTCGCGATCGGACGGCTCCCGGGCTGGATCGCGCAGTGGAAGGAGATGATCGAGTCACCCGAGACGAAGATCGGGCGGCCGCGGCAGGTCTACGTCGGGGCAACCGCCCGCGACTACGTGCCGATCGAGCATCGCTGAGCCACGCCCACCATGCGGCTCACCGTCCTCGGGCGATCGCCCGCCTCACCGAACCCCGGTGAGGCCTGTGCCGGCTACCTCGTCGAGGGCGGCGGAGCCCGGGTGCTCGTCGACATCGGGCCTGGTGTGGTGGCCCAGCTGCTGCGACGCCACCATCCGGACGAGCTCGATGCGGTCGTCGTCAGCCACATGCACGCCGACCACATGCTCGACCTCGTCACCCTGCGCTACGTCTACCCCTGGCGAGCCCGACCGCACCATGACCGGCTGCGGGTGATCATGCCGCCCGGGTCGGCGGACCAGCTCCTCGACCTGGCGAAGGGGGTGGGCAACGCACGCCACTTCGAGGACTCGTTCCGGCTCTCCGAGCACGACGGCTCCTCGCCGATGCGCTTCGCCGGCATGGAGATGACCCCCGTCGAGACCGTCCACTTCATCCCGTGCTGGGGCTTCCGCATGGAGGCCGACGGCCGCCGGCTGGCGTACACCGCCGACACGGCGCCCTGCGGCGGCCTGGAGGATCTGGCCGATGGCGCCCATCTCCTGCTCAGCGAGGCGACGCTGCGGACCCTCGACGAGGATGCCCAGGCGCCGGAGCAGCGTGGCCACCTCCTCCCCTCCGAGGCAGGCGAGACCGCCCGGCGCGCCGGGGCTGCCCGGCTGATCCTGACCCACCTCCCGGTCGAGGGCGACGGGGAGGAAGCTCGTCGCGAGGCCGAGGCGGCGTTCGAGGGCGAGGTCCGCGTGGCGGAGCCCGATCAGACGTACGAGATCTGACCCTCAGGCGATGCGTGCCCGCGCGATCCAGCGATCGGCGCCCCAGGTGGCCAGTCCCCAGATCGCGCTGAGCGCGAGCGCGAGCACCAGCATGACCGCTCCGGCCGGCAGCACGCCGGGACCGGGAAGGACGCCCGCCATCACGACCAGCAGCAGCAGGAAGACGAGCAGCACCAGGCCGAGCATCACGAGCGCGATCTTTGCCGCTGTCACCAGGAACCAGCGGAGCGTGTGGCCCTGTGCCCGGCCGGCAAGCCACAGCACGCACGGCCCGCTGGCGCCGGCGATCGAGGTATAGATCCCGAAGCCGCCGAACAGCGCATCGATGCCGAGCCGCTCGCCGCTCACGATCCACACGAACAGCCACGTCGCGAGCAGCGTCGACAATGCGCCGATGCCCATCAGCCAGATCAGCAGCAGGGTGGCCGTCCCACCGGACAGACGTTCGACGAGCTCGCCGCCCTCTCCCTCGACGAACTCGGTCGGCCCGCCCCCGTGCTCGGGGTCCGGTGTCCTCGGCTCCTCGGTCACGAGCCGAGGGCTGCGAAGCCGCGCTCGAGGTCCGCGCAGAGGTCGGCGGCCGCCTCGATCCCGACGCTGAGGCGCACGAGCGACGGCGGGACGGCCAGCGGGGAATCGGCCACCGAGGCGTGCGTCATCGGCGCCGGCACCTCGATGAGCGACTCGACCGCGCCGAGCGACTCGGCAAGCGTGAAGAGGCGCGTGGCGCCGGCGAACGCGCGCGCGGCCTCCTCGCCGCCGCGCAGCTCGAAGCTGAGCATCGCGCCGGGCAGGCGCATCTGCCGCTCGACGAGCTCGCGGGCCGGGTGGTCCGGGAGGCCCGGGTAATGGACCGTCTCGACCTGCGGACGGTCGGCGAGCCACGTTGCGAGCTCCGCGGCGTTTGCCGAGGCCCGATCCATCCGGACGGCCAGCGTCCGGATGCCGCGCATGACGAGGAAGCAGTCGAACGGGCTCGGCACCGCCCCCGCGGCGTTCTGGTGGAAGCGCAGACGCTCGGCCAGCTCGTCCGATCGCGTCGCGACCAGACCGCCGATCACGTCCGAGTGGCCCCCGAGGTACTTCGTCGCCGAGTGCAGGACGAGATCCGCGCCGAGGGTCAACGGCTGCTGGAGGTAGGGGGTCGCGAACGTGTTGTCGACCACGGTCAGGGCGCCGCCGACGGCCGCCAGCCGGGCCACGGCGCTGATGTCGACGATCTTCATCAGCGGGTTCGAGGGCGTCTCGATCCACACCATGCGTGGCGCGTGCTCGCCCGCGAACGCGGCCGCCACCGCGTCGAGATCGCGCAGGTCGACGGCATCGGTTTCGATGCCGTACCGACGCCAGACCTTGTCGGCCAGCCGCCACGTGCCGCCGTACACGTCATCGCTCATGAGGAGCCGGTCGCCGGGCTGGAGCAGGTAGAAGAGGTTCTGAGTGGCGGCCAGCCCCGAGGCGTAGGCGAGCCCGTGGCTCGCGCCCTCCAGTGTGGCGATCGTCTCCTCGAGCGCGAGGCGGGTCGGGTTGCCGGATCGTCCGTACTCGAACCCTGACCGCAGGCCGCCGACGCCGTCCTGCTTGAAGGTGGTGCTCATCTGGATCGGCTGCACCACGGCGCCGGTGTGTGAATCGGGCTCGGCGCCGGCATGGACGGCGAGCGTCTCGAAAGCGTCGCTCATGCGTTCCTCGTGACGGTCGGGCGTCAGCGTGTGCGCGGGAAGCCGAGATCCACCGACGACGTGCCCGGATCGGGCCATCGGGCGGTGACGACCTTGCCGCGCGTGTAGAACTGGATGCCCTCCGGCCCGTACATGTGCAGGTCGCCGAACAGCGACGCCTTCCAGCCGCCGAAGCTGTAGTAGGCCACCGGTACCGGGATCGGCACGTTGATGCCGACCATGCCGACGTTGACGTCGAACTGGTACTGGCGCGCCGCCCCCCCGTCACGGGTGAAGATCGCGGTGCCGTTACCGTACTGGTTGTCGTTCACCAGCTCCAGGGCCGATGGGTAGTCCGGCATGCGGACGACCTCGAGCACCGGGCCGAAGATCTCGTTGCGGTAGCACTCCATCTCCGGCGTCACGTTGTCGAGCAGGCTGACGCCAAGGAAGAACCCACCCGACTCGGCGTCGTAGAGGACGTGCTGGCGGCCATCCGCCCGCAGGGTGGCGCCCTGCTCGACGCCCGAGTCGAGATAGCTCGCCACCTTGTCGCGATGCTCGCGGGTGATGAGCGGGCCCATCTCGGCCCCCTCCTCGTGGCCCGGAGCGATCTTGATCTTCGGCAGGCGTTCCTCGATCGCATCCACCAGCGGATCGGCCACGTCGCCGACCGCGACCACGACGCTGATCGCCATGCAGCGCTCGCCGGCTGAGCCGTAGGCAGCGGAAACCGCGGCATCGGCGGCCATCTCGATATCGGCGTCGGGCAGGACGATCATGTGGTTCTTCGCGCCACCCAGGGCCTGGACTCGCTTGCCGTGCTTCGTGCCGGTCTCGTAGATGTAGCGCGCGATCGGCGTGGAGCCGACGAAGCTGACCGCGGCGATATCGGGATGCTCGAGGATCCGGTCGACGGCGACCTTGTCGCCGTGAACGACGTTGAAGACGCCGTCCGGAACCCCCGCCTCCTTGAGCAGCTCCCCCAGGTAGACCGATGCGGACGGGTCCTTCTCCGAGGGCTTCAGGATGAAGGTGTTCCCGCAGGCGATGGCGTTGGCGAACATCCACATCGGCACCATGGCCGGGAAGTTGAAGGGGGTGATGCCGGCCACCACGCCCAGGGGCTGGCGGATCTGGAACACGTCGATGCCGCCGGAGACCTGCTCGCTGAAGCCGCCCTTGAGCAGGTGCGGGATGCCCGTCGCGAACTCGAGGTTCTCCAGGCCGCGTGCCACCTCGCCGAGCGCGTCGGAGCGGACCTTGCCGTGCTCGCGCGTCAGGTGCGCGGCGATCTCCTCGCGGTGCTGCTCGACCAGGTTGCGGATCCGGAACATGATCTCGGTCCGCTTGCTGATGCTGGTGCTGCGCCAGGCGAGGAAGGCCTCGTGGGCGGCGCGCACCGCGGCGTCGACCTCCTCACCCGAGGCGAAGTCGACCTCGCGCGCCAGCTCGCCGGTTGCCGGGTTGTAGACCGGACCGTGCCGGCCGCTCGTGCCGGCCGCCCGCTGACCGTTGATCCAGTGGTTGACCCGCTCCAGCTCGGTCGCCTGCCCCCCGGCGGCCGGCGGCTCTGCGACGTGCGTCATGACGCTCCTTCGTTCGTGCCTCGATGAGGCCTCAACGATACTCCCCGCCGGGCGGCTTGGCTTGCGCGGCCCTCGGCTGATGGGTGTCAGCCGGACGCGCGGCCGTGCCGACCCGTCCAGCGGGCAGATTGCTCGTGACAAGGAGCAGGGGAGGTGCGGTCGCCCGGCGCTGCTACCGATTCGGGATCTCGTCGCCGCGGAGCACGACCTCGGGGCGCGTGCCGCGCCAGTCGTAGTCGACGACCTCCTCGTACGGCCCGAGCAGGCCACGGTCCCGAAGCCACCGGTCGTCGTAGAGCTTGCCGATGTAGTTCCGCCCGGAATCGGGCAGGATCACGACGAACAGGGCATCCGGGTCGTCGAGATCGCGAGCGACCTGGAGCCCGCCCCACAGCGCCGTGCCGCACGACTCCCCCATCAGGATCCCCTCGCGCAGCGTCGCCACGCGCGCCATGAGCATCGAGTCGCGGTCGCTGACGCGGACGACGATGTCGCAGATCGCGGTGTCGTATGTCGAGGGCCAGAAGTCCTCCCCGATCCCTTCGGTCAGGTAGGGCCGCGGCGTGTCGCCGGAGTACACCGACCCGGCCGGATCGGCCCCGACGATGACCACCGCCGGGTTGCGCTCCTTCAGGTAGCGCCCGATGCCGGTGACCGTGCCGCCGGTCCCGAGCGCCACCACGAGGTGCGTGACGCGCCCCTCGGTCGCATCCCAGATCTCCGGCCCGGTCGTGTCGTAGTGGGCCTGCGGGTTCGCGTCGTTGTGGTACTGGTCGGGCTTCCATGCGCCGGGCGTCTCGCGCGCCAGCCGGTCCGAGACCCGGTAGTACGACCGCTCGTCGTCGGGGTCGACATCGGTCGGGCACAGGACGACCTCGGCCCCGTAGGCGCGCAGGAGCGCACGCTTCTCCTCCGACTGCTTGTCGGCCATCACGAAGATGCACCGATAGCCCTTCACCGCGGCCGCCTGCGCCAGCCCGACCCCCGTGTTGCCGCTCGTCGGCTCCACGATCACGCCTCCGGGCTGGAGGAGGCCCTCCCGCTCGGCCGCCTCGATCATCGGGATCGCGATCCGATCCTTGACCGATCCCCCCGGATTCATGTGCTCGAGCTTGGCGACGAACCGCGGAGTCACGCCGCGCGCCAGTCGGTCGAGGGCCACCAGCGGCGTGGCGCCGATCGCCGCGGTCACATCGGGCAGGATGCCCCGCTCCTCAGCCAGGGCTGGCCTCCGCGTGTGGCTCGGCGGCGGGCGCTTCCGCGTCCGGATCGGCCTCCGGCTCGGTGGCCGGCCGGATCATCGGCGAGCCCCACCCGCGGCGATGGCGGTACCAGAGCCAGGCGGCGGCCAGCGCCGCGCCGATCAGGCCCACCCACATGGCGGTGGGCACGCCGAGGATCTCCCAGTTGTTGACCCGATACGTCTCCAGCGCCGTCCGCACCAGCCCGTACCAGATGATGTACATCAGCGCCGCGTCGCCGGCGAACAGCCGATGGCCGAAGCGGCGCATGACGAACAGGATGGCCAGCATGCCGACCAGGTTGAGCGCCATCTCGTAGGCGAACAGCGGCACGAAGGACGTCGTCTCCACCGGGTAGCTCAACGCGTCCCATGGCGTGCCGGCACGATTCTCGGCCGCGATCTGCACCCCCCACGGCAGGCACGGCGGGAACTCGCTGCCGCAGAGCGAGGTCGGCGGACCGTACAGCTCCTGGTTCACGAAGTTGCCGAGCCGGCCGATGAC
>DATHTR010000056.1:0-8749 GCA_035463095.1 Candidatus Angelobacter sp.
TCGTCGCGCATCCGCTCCGCGACGGCGTGGGCGTCGGTCAGGACGCGGCGCGCCTCGTTCGACAGCTGGAGCTGCTGAGCGGCGCCGGAGACCTTCGGCAGCGTGGCGAGCTCGCCGCGCAGCGCGGCGGCCATCGCCGCCGGCTCGACGCCCGCGGCGGACAGGACGGCCGGCACCGCACCATCGGCCTGCTCGGCCAGCACCAGGAGGAGGTGCGCGACCTCGAGCTGAGCATGGCCTTCGCCCTCGGCCAGCTGCTGGGCCGTGACGATCGCCTCGGAGGCGCGCTGGGTGAACCGATCGGTGCGCATCGGTCAGTTCATCCGGCGCCGTGGATCCGGCTGCCGGTGCTCCTCGAGGATCCGGGCCAGCTCCCCGCGGGCATCCTCGTCGAGCTTCGGCAGAACGACCGCGGTCGTGACCACGAGGTCGCCCTTTCCCGACGCGCCGCGCTTCGGCAGGCCCCGCCCGGCGAGGCGGATCTCCTGTCCGTTCTGCGTGTTCGGCCGGATGCGGAGCTTCACGCTTCCGGTCGGGGTCCGAACCGGAACCTCGGCGCCGAGCAGCGCCTCGGCAAGGGTCAGCGGAAGCTCGGTGTGGAGATCCGCGCCGCGACGCTCGAATCGCGGATCGGGCGTCACGCGAACGGTGATGACGAGATCGCCGCCGTCGACCGCCCCGGACAGCTTCACCTTCGATCCGTCGCTGACGCCGGCCGGGATCTTCACGTTCAGGCGGCGGCCGTTCACGTTGACCATGCGCTCGGTGCCCGTCGCGACCTCGGCCAGCGTGACATCCGCCGTCGCCTGCGCGGCGGCCACCTGGGCCGGACGTGAGCGCCGACCACCGAGGTCCGACAGGTCCACGTATTCGAAGCCACCGGCGCCGGTCCCGCCGCTCGACCCGAAGGGGCCTCCGGCCGTCCCGCCGAAGAACTGGCGGAAGAAGTCGCTGAAGCCGCTCAGGTCCTCTGCCGACCCACCCGTGGTCCGGTACGTCCAGCGCGTGCCGCCCGGTGCGCCGCCGAACCCGGCCCAGTCGGTCGCGCCGCCAGAGCCGAAGCCGGCGTGCTGGTAGGCCTGCCAGTTGGCGCCGAGCTCGTCGTACTGCTTCCGCTTCTCCGGGTCGGACAGGACGGCGTGCGCCTCGTTCGCCTCCTTGAAGCGAGCCTCGGCCGCCGGGTCGGTGTTGGTGTCGGGATGGAGCTCACGCGCCAGCTTGCGGTATGCCTTCTTGATGTCGGCCTGGGACGCGGTCTTCGGAACGCCGAGGGTGGCGTAGTAGTCCTTGTACTCCATCGGTCAGTGCGGCCATCCGTGGCCCGATCCCTGCTCCGGCAGGCGTCCGGCGGGCTCGGCCCCGCGGCTGCCGCCCGGGGCATGCGATCGTGGGGACTCGGCCGTCGCGGTGCCGCCCAGGGCCGACCGACCGGGGGTTGAGCCCTCGATCTGCCGGTCCGGGGCGACACCGCGTCCCATGTCTAGGCCGGCTGGCCCGCCGGCGGCTGGTCGCTCGGGGCGTCGCCGCCGGCGGCGATCGGCGCCTCGTCCTTCTTCTTCGCTCGCGGCCGGCGCGGCCGGCGCGAGACCCGCTGCTGGCGCTCCTCACGCTCGGCCTTGATGCGGGCCGCCGACCGGGGCGCGTCGATGAGCGCCTCGGTCAGCACCTGGTCCATGTTCTCGACCGGCACGATGCGCAGCTGATCGCGGACCTCGTCCGGCACGTCGACCAGGTCCTTCTCGTTGCGCTTGGGGATGAGCACGGTCTTCACACCGGCGAGGTGCGCGGCGAGCAGCTTCGACTTCAGGCCGCCGATCGGCAGCACCCGTCCGCGCAGCGTGATCTCGCCGGTCATGGCCAGGTCCCGACGCGCCGGCTTGCCGGTGAGCAGGCTGGCCATGGCGGTCGCCATCGTCACGCCGGCGCTCGGGCCGTCCTTGGGCGTCGCGCCCGCGGGAACGTGGATGTGGACCGTGGTCTTCTCGAATGTGGCGGGCTCGATCCCGAACTCCTTCTGCCGGGCCCGGATGTAGCTCATCCCGGCTCGCGCGGACTCCTTCATCACGTCCCCGAGCTGGCCGGTGAGGATGAAGTCGTCCTTGCCCTCCATGCGGGTGGCCTCGACCTGCACGATGTCACCACCGGCGTCCGACACCACCAGCCCGGTGACCATGCCGACCTGGTCCTCGGCCTCGAGCTCGCCGTATTCGAAGCGCCCGGGCCCGAGGTAGTCCTCGAGGTCCTCCGGCTTCACGGTCACGGCCGTCTTCGGGTCGGTGGCCACGCGACGCGCGACCTTGCGGGCGACGTTCGCGATCTCGCGCTCCAGGTTCCGGACGCCCGCCTCGCGGGTGAAGGCCTGGATGAGCCGGACGAGCGCCCCCTCCTCGATGCGCAGGTTCTCGTCGGTCAGCCCGTGGTTCTCGAGCTGCTTCGGGACCAGGAACCGCTCGGCGATGCGCACCCGCTCCAGCTGGGTGTAGCCCGCGAGCTGGATCACCTCCATCCGGTCGCGAAGGGCCGGCGGGATCGTGTCGAGCATGTTGGCGGTGGCGATGAACAGCACCTTCGACAGGTCGAACGGAACCTCGAGGTAGTTGTCCTGGAAGCTGTTGTTCTGCTCCGGGTCGAGCACCTCGAGCAGCGCCGAGCTCGGGTCGCCGCGGAAGTCCATGCCGACCTTGTCGATCTCGTCGAGCATGAACACCGGGTTCGCCGAACCGGCGGTCTTGATGTTCTGGATGACCCGACCCGGCAGCGCGCCGATGTAGGTGCGCCGATGGCCGCGGATCTCCGCCTCGTCATGGATGCCGCCCAGGCTCATGCGCACGAACTTGCGGCCCATGGCTCGCGCGATCGACTTGCCGAGCGAGGTCTTGCCGACGCCGGGCGGGCCGACGAACAGCAGGATCGGGCTGCGGATCTTCTCGGCCAGCTTGCGCACGGCCATGTACTCGACGATCCGCTCCTTCGGCTTCTCGAGGCCCCAGTGGTCCTCGTTCAGGACCTTCTCGACCTCGGCGAGGTCGAGGTTGTCGTCGGTCTCGACGCCCCACGGCAGGCTCACCAGCCAGTCGACGTACGAGCGGATGACGCCCTGCTCCGGCGAGGCCGATGGGATGCGGGCCAGGCGGTCGACCTCCTTGAGGGCCTTCTCCTTGACCTCGTCCGGCATCGCCGACTGCTCGACCTTCTCACGGAGCTCGTTCGCCTCGGCCACGCCCGGATCGTCCTCACCGAGCTCCTTCTGGATGGCCTTCATCTGCTCGCGCAGGATGTACTCGCGCTGGGTCTTGTCCATCTCGGACTTGACCTCGGACTGGATCCGGCCCTTGAGCTCGAGCACCTCGATCTGCTTGGCGAGGAACCCGCTGGCGAGCCGGAGTCGATCGGCCACGTCGATCGTCTCGAGCAGCTCCTGGCGCTGCTCGGTCGTCATCTCCGGGGAGTAGGCCGTCATGTCGGCCAGCAGCCCGCCGTCGACGATGTTGCGCGCGGCGACCGCCACCTCCGGCGGCACCGATGCCCCCGAGTTGACGTACTGCTCGATCTGTCCGTGGATCGAGGCCATGAGCGCCTCGACCTCGAGCGTCTTGGTGTGACTGTCGTCGATCACCTCGACCCGCGCCTCGAGATGCGGATCGGTCTGCAGCAGGTCGAGCAGCCGGATGCGCCGCTGCCCCTGCACGATCGCCCGGATCGTGCCGTCCTGCAGTCGGATCACCTGGGCGATCTTCGCGAGCGTGCCGATGGTGTAGAGCTCATCGGCCTGGCCGATGTCCTCCTGCTCGCTGGAGCGCTGCGTCACGAGCGCGACCGGCTGGGAGGTGCGGACCGCGCGATCGAGCGCCTTCACGCTGCGGTCGCGGCCGACCTGCAGCGGCACGATCATCTCCGGGAAGATGACGGTGTCGCGCAGCGCCACGAGTGGCAGGACCTGGAGGCGCTCCAGCTCGGTGCCGTTCTCCTCGGCCGGCTCGGGATTCGGGTTCGGGGTCTGGTCGTCAGTTGCCACTCTGGGTCGCTCCTTCAGCCGGTGGGTCGGCGAGCTCGCGCTCGTCGGCCTGGTCGGCGGCGAAACGCTCGATATCGTCCTCGTCGAACAGATCGTAGACCCGGATCTTGCCGGCCGCTTCGAGCTGAAGGATGACCCGCACGCCGGCGAGGTTGACTCGCTGCCGTCGGGTGAGGAAACGGATGATACGAACGCGCTGGATGTCCGCCTCGCTGTAGAGGCGGAGATTGTTGCGTCGAATGGGTCGGAGGAGGCCTTCCTCCTCGTAGATGCGCAGCGTGCGGGGATGGCAGGAGGCCAGCTCCGCCGCGATGCTGATGATGTATCGAGGCCGCGTCAGCTCGTCGCGGCGCCCGGTGCCGACCGAGCCGATGCCGATCGACGCCGCCGGACGCCGCGCGCGCTGCACGTCAGGACGCCTGGTCGCTCGCGACCGTCTCGCCGTTGCCGGCATTGATCCGGATCTGTCGCGGCTTGACCTCCTCGGCCTTCGGCACGCGAAGGGTGAGGACGCCGTCGCTGAACGTGGCCTCCGCCTTGTCGCCTTCGACCCGCACCGGCAGCTGCAGGCTGCGGCTGAACGAGCCGTAGCGGCGCTCTCGGTACAGGTACTGCTCGCGGTTGACGCTCTCGTCGGCCTTGAACTCGCCACGCAGGGTGAGGGTCTGGCCGGTCATCGTGATCTCGACGTCCTCGGGCTTGATGCCCGGCAGGACGGCGGTCACCACGAGGTCGTCGCCCGTCTCGTGGACGTCGATGGCCGGCGTCACGGACTCCCCTCCGTTGGTCGCGCGCCAGCTCATCGGGCTGACGAACGAGTCCTCGAAGAGGCGATCCATTGCCGATCGCAGCGACACCATCTCGCTGAACGGATCGAACCGGGTGATGTTCGCCATGGGTGTCTTGCCTCCTTCACGCGAACGCTCTGCAC
Organism: Candidatus Angelobacter sp.; assembly: GCA_035463095.1. Classification (GTDB taxonomy): domain Bacteria; phylum Chloroflexota; class Limnocylindria; order QHBO01; family QHBO01; genus JACDBZ01. The sequence goes on from DATHTR010000056.1 coordinate 4,947, forward strand.
GCCTGATGGAATGGTTCATACGCGTAGCGAGAACATAAGCCTTGACAATGCCATTGTCAAGAGTCCGACCAACCCTTCCAGCGGTGCCACGTGACCTGCGATCGGTGTGTCGGCGGCGCGTGCTGCCTCAGGGCGAGGTCGCCCGGGCGCCGACCACCTCCCAGCGCACGGCGCCGATGTCGCCTCCGCCCGGCAACTCGGCGGGCCTCGCCTCGAGCTCCAGGGTGAGCACCTCGCGGTCGGCCACCGGGACGAGCTGGCTGCCGGGGAAGACCCACAGGAATCGGGACTCGCGACGCTCGTAGTGGATCGCCTCCGCCACGGCGGTGGCATGCCGGCCGTCCGCGGCGGCGACGCGCACGCGCACGTCGCGGAACCGGTCCGGCGCGGTTCCGAGCCCGACCGCGGCCGCGTCGGCGGCATCGATCAGGGAGGCAGGCCAGGTTCCGGCGCGCAGCTCGTCATCGGTCCAGGCGGTGACGAAGCGGTCGAGTGCCGCGGCCGGAGTCGCGGCATGCGCCCCGATGAGCCAGAAGCCGGCGCCCCAGGCCAGGAGCGGCACGGTCAGCCAGGCCAGGGCCAGGGCGGGGGAGCCCGCCTCGCTGCGGTCGGTGGCGCCGCTCGCGCGGGCCTGGTGGTAGGCGTGGATCGCCTGCCAGGCCCACGCCACCAGGAACCCGACTCCCGCCAGGAACGGCACGAGGTAGGCGCTCGTGTCGGCCAGGCCGGCGGTGAGCCAGGCGACGAGCCCGATCGCGACGACCTCGAGCAGCAGCAGCCCGATTCCGACGGACGTCCTCCCGAGCGCCAGGTGGCCGAGGCCCCAGCCCAGCAGCGCCCAGCCGAGGACGCGTCCGGGCGTGGGCCGGCTCACCTCCCGATGAGGAGGCTGCGCAGGTCGCTCTCGCTCTCGGCCGAGGTCACGGCCAGCAGCTTGTCGCCGACGCGCAACCGGGTGTCGCCGCGCAGCGTCTGGGCGCGCTCGTCGCGGATGAGGACCGCGATCGAGCTCCCGGCCGGCAACGTCAGCTCCCGCAGCTCGCGGCCGATCGCCGGCGAGTCTCCGTCGAGCTGGGCCTCCACGATCTGGACCTCGCCACCCTCCAGCTCGGCGAGGTGGAGCAGGTCGTGGACCGGGATCTCGTGCTCGATGACGCCCAGGATGGACCGGGTCGGGCTCACGACCTCGTCGATGGCGAGCTGACGGAACAGCTTCTCGTTCTTCGGGTCGTTGATCCGGGCGATCGACCGCGGCACGTTGAAGCGCATCTTCGCGATCTGGCAGGCAGCGAGGTTGACCGCGTCGTCGCCGGTGACCGCGGCCATGACATCGGCGCGGCCCATGCCCGCCTCCGCCTGGTAGCGGCCCTCGCAGCCGTCATTGGCAACCACGATGCTGCCGAGCTCGTCCGCGATCTGCCGTGCGCGGCCGCCGTCCTCCTCGATCACCACGACCTCATGGCCGGCGGCGAGGAGCTCCTTGGTCAGGTAATAGCCGACGTTGCCGCCGCCGATGACCACGACATACATCGGTCAGAAGCCTCCGTCGCGGCCATCGCCGCCGCCCACCACCTCGGCCTCGGCGGTGACGTCCTCGGCCTTGTCCATGGCGGCCTGTGCCTCCTGGTCGGCAAGGGTTCCGGGTGGGGGTGCGCCGCGCAGGGGCTCCGCCGTCGGCGGCTCCACGAACCCGTTCGTCGCCTCCGCACCCTCGAGCGTGGCGGTGACGAGCGCATCGCCCAGGATGATCGTGCGGCAGATCGTCTCCAGCCCGAGGGCCCGGTACGCTTCGCCGCGGAGCGGATCGTTGATCTTCGCGATCACGCGCGGAACGCCGAACGTGTGCTTGGCGACCTGTGCGGCCAGCGCGTTTCGGTTGTCGCCCTCGGTGAGCGCCATGAACACGTCCGCCTCCTCCGAACCCGCCGTGCGCAGGACGTCCTCGTCGGTGCCGTTGCCGCGGATCGTCTGGCCGCCGAAGCTCGGCGGGAGTCGGTTGAACGCTCCGACGTTGTGGTCGATGACCGTGACCTGCTCGCCCCGACCGTCGAGCTCGGCGGCGACGCGGGCTCCGACGCGGCCGCAGCCGACGATGATGACCTTCATGGTGTGTGAGCCAGCTCCTTCGTCTCGGCGCGCAGGCACCAGACCGGCGCGGTCGAATTGCGCATCACGTAGGGGACGGTCCGTCCCGCGTCCCATTGTCCTCCGAAACGCTTCTTGTAGCGCAGCCCCATGACGATGAGATCGGTCCCCGTCTCGCTGGCGTCGTCGACGATGGCCGGGCCTGCCGCCCGGGCCTGCACCGTGCTCGTCCGCACGTGGATGCCACGGGCGCGGAGCATCGACTCGGCACCCGACAGGATCTCGTCGGCCCGGGTCATCGCGCCTTCGTCCTCGGCGTCGAGATTGCGGTCGAACGAGACCTCGATGACGTGGAGCAGGCTGGCCTCGACGCCGGCATGGCCCTCGAGCAGCAGGGCGGCGAGCTTCAGCGCGGGCTGATCGACATCGTCGACGCCGAGCAGCGGCACGAGCACATGTCGATGCTCGAACGCCACGGGGGGCTTTTCGGGGCGTCGGAAGAAGTCCATCCGCCGAGTATCGTACCTGCGCCTAGCGGCCGAAGCTCAGCCGTTCGGCGAGCCGAGGCGGGAGCCCCGCGTCGCGCATCAGGCGCTGCGTGCGGTCGATGTCGTAGCGCACGCGCCGGAACTCGACGACGTCCCGCGAAGAGGCGGCGGCCGTATCGAGGATCGCGTACGCCGCGTCGGGATGTCCGTCGCGGGGTTGGCCGACGCTTCCCGGGTTGACGAGGGTGCGCGCCGTGCCCAGCTCCACCCGCTCGCCCGGCAGGCCGGGGACGGCCTCCACGGCGCTGTCGTCGGCTCGATAGACGAACGGCACGTGGGTGTGGCCGAACAGGCAGAGCCGGGTCTCGAAGTGAGCGAAGTTCGCGGCGGCGATGCCGACGCTGGTGATGTACTCCCAGATCGGGTCGCGAGGCGATCCATGCACGGCGGTGAGATCCTCGTCGCGGCGGACCTCGGGCAGCGCGGCGATGTAGCCCCGCGCGTTGGCGTCCAGCACCTCGGCCGTCCATTCGATCGCGCGTCTGGCATCCGGGTTGAACTGGTTCGCGTCAACGGTGCCGATGGCCGCGCCGTCGTGGTTCCCGAGGACGCTGCGGGCGCCCATGGCCTGCAGCGTGGCGATCACCTCGTTCGGCTGCGGGCCGTAGCCGACGGTGTCGCCGAGCACCCAGACCTGGTCGACGGCGGGGAGATCGGACGCCACGGCCTCGAGGGCAGGGAGGTTGGCGTGGATGTCCGAGAGGACGGCGATGCGCATGCGAGGGGAGAGTATACGCAGGGGTCCGGCGCGGCCGTCCGGCCGAGATTCCCCCGGCCGGTTCAGGCCAGCGGACTCCGGGACGGCGCGCCGGGACGGCGCGGATAGCGCGCGGGCGTCGGCCCGATCTTGCGGACCAGGACGAATCGATGGTCGCCGAGCGACGCGGGCCCGGGCTCGACAACGGGCGGACCCCCTCCGATGAGGGCCGCGGCAGCGGCACCGGCGCCCAGCTCCTCGTCGGAGATCGGTCCCTTCCAGGCCAGGAGCGTGCCGCCGGGGCCGAGCAGCGGCAGCGCGTACTCGACGAGGACCGGCAGGGCAGCGCAGGCGCGGGCGGTGACGACGTCGTGGGCCTCACGGTGGAGCGGATCGCGCCCGAGGATCTCCGCCCGTTCGGCGACGGCGGTCACGTGGTCCAACCCGAGCGACGCGATCATCGTGCGCAGGGC
>DATHTR010000057.1:0-3567 GCA_035463095.1 Candidatus Angelobacter sp.
ACCCTCGTCGCGATACAGCAGGTGGTCACCCACCCAGATCGAGTCCAGGCCGATGCCCTCGGCCGTGCGGATCATCTCGGCCAGCTCCGGCCAGCGCACGACGCGCTCGACCTCGGGAAGCTGGATGCCGACCTTCAGCGGACGAGTCATGTGCGAGGGCCGAGATCAAGGCGCAGGATGCGCTCACCGTCGGGGTCGTACGCCCCGGTCGGCACGAAGCCGAGCCGCTCGTAGAACCCGTCGGGGCCGCCGTCAGCGACGACGTGACTGGTGAACAGCTCCGTCGCGCCCTCCGTCCGGATCAGCCGGACGACCTCCTCGAGGATCGCTCGCCCGATGCCGCGACCCTGGTGCCGCTCGTCGACGATGAGCTTCCACAGGAACCATGGACCGATGATGTCCGGTGGCCGCGGCGTCACGTTCCAGCTCAGCATGACGAACCCGACCGGCTCGTCGTCGACGTACGCCGCCCGGTACCAGGGATTGCCCTCGGGCGTCTCGTGCGCCTCCGCGATCGAGTCGGCGACCGACGACACGAACCGTCCCTGCGCCGGGCCGGCGTCCAGGGCGGCCACCGCGTCGCGGTTCGCATCGGTGATCTCGCGCAGCTCGATCGATGGCGGGCTCACGTCGCCTCCATCCGCGTCAGCCAGCCGATGGCTCGGGTCATCGGCTGGACCTGGGTCAGGCGCCGATTCCGAACACGTTGATGACGCCGAGCAGATCGAGCACGAACACGATCAGGCCGATCAGGATCAGCAGGCTCAGCACGTCATAGAGCGGGCTGGCCGTGCCGTAGTACCCGGCGCGCGGACCGATGGCGGCCAGCAGCAGCACGATCAGGACGATGACGATGATCCAGTCCACGAGGTGTCACTCCGTGTAGCGGGTTCTGCCCCCCCCCGAAAAGACAATGGAAACGTCTCATCTGCGTCAAGCCTTGACCTTCCTCCCAGGGGAAGGTGGAGGATGCGCCGATGGGGATCCGACCGTGGGCCGTCCTGCTCTGCGTTGCGTCGATGGTGGGCTGTCAGCCTGCGGCAGCGGAGTCTCCGTCGCCGGCGCCATCAGCTCCGACACCGATCACGTTCCGGATCGACGGCGAAGCGCCGGTGATCGACCCGCGCGACTACGGGGCCGCCTACCTGCTGCCGGGCGCGACGGTGGTCCTCGACGGCACCATGCACCTGTACGCCGTCGCCTTCTTCGTCGATCCGTCCGAGCCACCGCGGGTGCTGCACCTGGTGTCCGACGACGGAGTGGCGTGGTCCGGCAACGCGGCGGCATCGGTCCTGGAGGACTTCCCACTCGAGCTCGACGGCGCGGGCCCCGTTCCCTCATCGGCGTTCGTCACCGATGACGGGGCATGGGTCATGGTCGGTGGGGGTCGCCTGCCGACCGGCGATCGCCCGATCATCTGGCGCGCCTCCGCTCCCGGTCCCGACGGCCCATGGACGGCGCACCCGTCCCCCATCCTGGAGCCGGCGGAGGACGGTTGGGACACCGCCATCGTCGACCATCCATCGATCGTGTCCCGCGCCGACGGCGAGCTCATGGCCTACGGTGGTGCCGCGCGCGGCGCCCCGAATCGGAACCGCATCGGCCTCGCCACCTCGACCGATGGCGTGACCTGGACGCGCCTCGAGGCGACCATGGACGGCGCCGACGATGCGCGGGCCCTCGGCCCCGATGCCTGCGGGATCGATGCGCGCACCATGGTCGAGCCGCATCTGCTCACCGTCGACGGCGGTCACCTGCTCGTCTTCGGCGTCATGGCCGAGGGCAGCGACACGGACATGCGGATCGTGACCGCCACGAGCTCCGACGGCGGTGCCTGGGCCTGTGCATCCGGCAGCGGGTCACTCGGCTCGGACGACATCCCGGGCCGGCGCAGCATCCACTCCTTCGCGGTCATCGACCATCCCGACGGGCCGCCGTCCCTGCTGATCGAGGTGATCGGCGTCGAGCACTCAACGCTGTGGCTCGCCCGCGCCGACGACCCCCGCTGACTCAGGTGTCGGTGAGCGGCAGCGCCATCACGATGTCTCGGTGCTCCTCCGAGCCGAAGGTGAACGGCATCGATCCGACGGCGGTGAATCCCCATCGGCGATAGAACTCGATGGCCGGCGCGTTGTGCTCCCAGACACCCAGCCACAGAACATCCGCGCCGGCATCGCGCGCGATCTCGAGTGCCCGGCGCATCAGCGCGGCTCCGAGCCCGACACCCTTGTGCTCCTGGTCGAGATAGATCTCGGCAAGCAGCACGGGCAACCTCCCGACCACCGGAGGGTAACCCTCTCCGATGGTCAGGTGGGCGAATCCGACGACCGTCTCGTCACTGGTCGCCAGCAGGAACCGATGACGGCGGTTCGCGAGCTGTTCATCGATGTTCTCGGGCAGGTACGCATCGGCGAGGAAGGCCTCCATGTCGTCGGCGCGCGTCTGGGGGCCATAGGTCTGCCGGAACGTCCGGCTGGCGAGCTCGGCGATGATCGCTGCGTCGCCCGGCTGCCCGTCGCGGATGGCGCGGTTCACAGCGGTGCTCATGCTCCCCACCCTCGACGATCCGGGGCGTTCGCGTCATCGGGCGGCGGTCACGTCGCGCCTGCGTCATCTGTCGGAGCTTCATCGCACCGGTACCTGCGCGGCCTGCTGGAGCCATCGCGCATGCCGGGTCGAGCCCCTCGCCACCATGCGGCTGGCCCTCGCCGTTGGCGACCCGCGTGGGTCCCGAACGCCGCCGCCAACGACGATGTCGCAGAGGGCATATCGGGCCCGACCTGCACACCGATGGCGGGGTGTACGCTCGCCGATGTGCACGTTCGAGCGACGCTGATCCTGAGCATGCTCGCGGTCCTGGGGGCCTGTGCAGTCCTCCCGGGCCAGAGGATCGACGCGGCCGAGGTCGATCAGCCGCCCCTCCCGGAATGCCGGGCGGATCGCTACGCCTTCGCAGGCCGATCGACGTTCACGGCGCTCGGCCTGGTGGGCCGGTCGGCGGCTCCGCTCCCCGACCCGGACCGGCCCGCGAGGATCTGGGTCACGCAGGACCCGGTGCCTTTCGACGCCGCGGAGCCAGGCGGGTCGCGCATGCTCTGCTTCGAATTCGAGGATGGCAGCGGCGGGTCGGAGTGGCCGATCGACGCCGAATGGTCGCCACCGGGTAGTCCTGGCGGCCCGGCCGAAGTCGGGCTGGCGATTCCCCTGATGCTGATCGGCCTCCTGGCGGTGGTCGTCGTCGGCACGCTCGCGTTTCGAAGGCGCTGAAGCAGCGTCCTCTGGGGCGCCGCAGCGATAGGACCACCCCGCATGGAGGAAAGCCCGATGGCCCCCGAATCTCGCCGGCTCGCCGGCATCATCCTCATCCTGGTCCCGGCCGTGGCGTTCGGCGGAGCAAGCCTGCTCACCATGATCGTCGGGCAGGTTCCCGGCTACCTCGACAACCCGGTGCGCCAGGACCTGTGGCGGGCCGGTCATGCCCACGCCGGGATCATGCTCATCATCGCGCTCGTGCTCCTCCGCTACGTGGATGAGACGGCCCTGCGCGGCGCATGGCTGTGGATCGCG
>DATHTR010000058.1:0-12511 GCA_035463095.1 Candidatus Angelobacter sp.
TGACTGGGGCTGGATCGGCGGATCGATCCTGCTCGTCGCGGGAGCCATCGGGGTCAGCCTGGCCCTCGGGACCTGGGCTCCGCTCATCGGCGGATAGGGGCGCGCCGGTCATGCCTTCCCCCGGACGGCGCACGCGTAGGCAGGCGCAGCCGCCGCACGCATCCCGGGAGCCGCACGCGCCGCGGGCGCCGCGCCGGGCGCGCTAGCCGGCGATCGACGAGTGCCCGGTGAACGGGTCGAGCCAGGTCGGCTCGTGCGCGGTCCCGACGTAGCGCGCGGGATCGAACGGCGCCAGCGGCAGCGTCGAGGGCGTGCCGTCGACGATGAGCTCCGCCAGCAGCCGGCCGAGTATCGGGGCGTATGGATGCCCGTGGCCGGTGAGCCCGGCGCCCACGTACGCTCCGGGCAGTGGTGTCCCGTCCTGGGCCGGCAGCGGCCCGGCCATCGGCATCTCCAGGGACGCGAAGTCCAGCAGCCCGGCCCAGCAGCGGATGATCCGTGCGTCGCGCAGCGCCGGGTGCAGGCGGGCCAGCAGCCCGGCCAGCAGTGGAGGCACCACCGGCCGGACGCCGATGTCGTACGAGCCGATGCCCATGCCCTCGTCGGCGACCGCGTATCCGCCGATGAGGACCTCGCCGGTGCGCATCTGTCGCCAGTACTCGTTGCACTGGTTCGTCTCGAACCCCGGCTCCCCGATCCGCACGTCGAGCATCTCGGTGACGCACACCGTCTCCCGGATCGGGGTCAGGTTCGCTGCGAGGTGCGGCACCAGCGACGGGGTCCATGCATTCGTGGCCAGCAGCACCGCCCCGGCCGAGACCTCCCCGTGCGAGGTCGCGAGGCCCGTCACGCGCCCATCCCGCGCCAGCAGACGCTCGGCTCGCACCCCGGTGACGACCGTGCCGCCCATGCCGCGCACCGCATCGAGGAGCCGGTAGCAGAGCCGGAACGGGTTGAGCTTCGCGTCGCGCGGCGTCCACTTCGCCGCGCGGACCTCGTCGGCGGCCAGGCCCGGCGCCAGCTCGCGCAGCTCTGCGCCGCCGATGACCCGGACCTCCAGCCCTTCGACGGCCTGGAGCTCCGCCATCCTGCGCACGTGCGCCTCCTCGACCTCGTCGAGCGCCAGATCGAGCGATCCGGTCCGGTCCCACTCGATGCCGCCGGGCAGCTCCGCATCCCACGCCTCGAGCAGGTCGAGCGACCGGGTCGTGTAGTCGAGAATGGAGCGGCCGCCGGCCTCCTGGACCAGCCTCGTGACCCTCGGGAAATGCCCGCCGAGGCCGGCCAGCGCCATCCCCGCGTTCCGCCCGGAGGCCCCCCAGGCCGGAGCGTTGGCCTCGATGACCAGTGGGCGCATCCCGGCTCGCGCCAGGTGGAACGCTGCCGACGCCCCGAGCATGCCCCCGCCGACGACCACCACCTGGGCGGTGCGCGGCAGGTCGGCCCGTTGGTCGGGTGTGAACGGAACCGGGTTGGGGGGCGGGGCGAAGACCGGCTCGCGGTTGGCCATCAGGCGGTCGAGCGTACCATCGGGCGGTGACGCACTCGGAGGACCTCCGCTTCCGCGCCGGCGACGCTTCGCTCGCCGGGACGCTCGCCCTGCCCGACGCGCCCGACGGCGCCCGGCTGCCGTGGGCCGTGCTCGTCGGCTCGTGGCTGCCGCGAGATCGCGACGGGAGCTGGGATCGCGCGCGTCATCCGGAGTGGTTCGCCGCTCGTGCGCCCGACACGCCGGACGGGCCGCTCGCTCGCCTGGCCGATGCGCTCGCGGATCACGGCGTCGCCACGTTCCGCTACGACCCGCGCGGCTGCGGTGCGTCGGACGGCGACTGGGCGGGGACCGACCTGTTCACGCGCATCGACGACGTACGCGACGCCATCGGCGCCATGCGGTCCCGCGAAGAGCTGGACCTGCGTCGAACGGCCGTCATCGGGCACGGGGAGGGGGCGGTGATCGCGCTCAGCGTCGCCATCGGCGACCCGGCGGTGGGCGCCATCGGCCTCCTCGCCCCCGGATCGCGGTCATGGCGCGACCTCCTGCGCCGTGGTGTCGCCCACCGGGAGCGCACGCGGCAGGACCGTGAGCACCCGATCGTCGATGCCATCGACCGTTGGTCCGAGGATCTGCTCGAGCGCGCGGAGCGTCGTGAGCCTGTCGCCGCCATCCCGGTTGCGGGTTCCACGGTTCGGCTGTCCCTGGTCGGATGGGAGCAGGCCATCCACACGCCGGCGCTCGCGCTGGCGACCATGCTCCACCGGCCCGCCGTGCTGGCCCATGCCGCCGATGATGCGTGGTCCGACCCCGACGAGTCGCGGCTCCTCGCCGGCGTCCTTCGAGCCGGCGGCAACGATCCGCTCCTGCAGCTGATCGATGGCGGCGGGCACGATCTGGCCGGCGCCCCGGACGCCGCCATCGACGCGTTCGCCGCGTCGCTCGCCGCTCGCATGGCGCCCCGAGCGCTGCCGCCGGTGCTCCTCGCGATCGAGGAGATGACCGGGCCCAGGGACTAGACTTGGGCACCATGAGCCGATTGGATGCCGGCGACCCGGCCCCCGACTTCAGCCTGAGCGCGGACGACGGCAGCGTCGTCTCCAGCTCGGAACTGGCCGGGTCGCGCTACGCCCTCTACTTCTATCCCAAGGACGACACGCCCGGCTGCACGGCCCAGGCCTGCGGCCTGCGCGACAGCTGGGGCCGGGTGAGCGAGACCGGCGTCCCGGTGTTCGGCGTGTCGCCGGACAGCGTGAAGAGCCACGCGAAGTTCCGCGCGAAGCACGACCTGCCATTTCGGTTGCTGGCGGACGAGGAGCATCGGCTGGCCGAGGCGTACGGGGTGTGGGTGCAGAAGAAGTTCATGGGTCGGGAGTACATGGGCACCGAGCGCACGACATTCGTGATCGGGGCCGACGGCCGCATCGAGCGGGTCCTCCCGCAGGTGAAGCCGGACGAGCATGTCGACCGGCTCCTCGAGGCCCTGGCCGCATGAACGGCGAGCATCGAGTGTTGGCCGGCAGCGTGATCGTCGCCTCGATCCTTCTCCTCGTGGTGCTCGCCGTGCTCGCCCTCGTCACGCTGCTCGACCCGGTGCCGTGATCTGGATCGCCACCGCCGCAGCGCTCGTGCTCTGGCTCGTGGGCGTCATCCTGCGGCTCGGGCAGTGGGTGAACCTGCTCCTCCTCGTGGCGGCGGTCCTGCTGGTGGTGCAGGTCATCGAGGAGCGTCGGTCGCCGATCGAGTGAGCGCTTGCTCCGCCGCTGGCACAATTCGTGCGTACCGGGGGAGATCGCGCGCCCCATGAGGGTGCGCTGGAGGGATACAGGAACGAGATAGGAGAACCCGATGCTCTGGACGATCATCGTCATTCTGCTGGTGCTGTGGCTGCTCGGCCTCATCGGCAACATCGGCGGTGGCCTCATCTGGCTGCTGCTCGTGATTGCCGCCATCGTGCTGGTGTTCCAGCTGCTGAGCGGACGTCGCACCGTCTGACGACCTTGCGGCGCCGAGCCGGCGCCGAACGTGGTTCACGGGCCCGCCCCGCGACCGATGAGGTGTCACGCCCATCGGCTACGCTGGGCGGGCCTTGTCGTCGATCGAGCCCTTTCGCTTCCTGCACACCGGTGACCTCCACCTCGACAGCCCGCTCGAGGGCCTGAGCGCCGAGGCGCCTCCCGAGGTCCTCCCCGTCCTCCGCACCGCCACCACCGAGGCGTGGCGGGCCGTCGTGCGAACGGCGATCGACGAGCGCGTCGACTTCGTCGTGGTGGCCGGGGACGTGTTCGAGCTCGCCAGCCCGACGCTCCTCGGCCAGACACGCTTCCGCGACGGCCTCGCCGAGCTCGCCGCCGGCGGGATCGGCAGCTACGTCGTCCACGGCAACCACGACCCGCTCGACGGGCGCGCCTGGGCGCCATCGCTTGCCTTCCCGAGTGCGGTCCACCGCTTCGGGACCGATGCCGTGGAGGCGGTCCCGGTGATGCGCGACGGTCGCGAGATCGCCCGAATCCACGGCCGCTCCTATCCGCGCGCCGCCGTGACCGAGAACTACGCCGCCGCCTTCCGGGCCGATCCGAGCGCGCCGTTCTCGATCGGGCTGCTCCACACCAACGTGGGGGACCGGCCCGGGCACGGCAACTACGCGCCGTGCTCGGTCGATGACCTGCGAGCGTCGGGCATGGACTACTGGGCGCTGGGCCACATCCACCAGCCGGGTCGCGTGCTGGACGACCCGGTGGCCGTGTACTGCGGTATCCCCCAGGGCCGCGACCCGGGCGAGCTCGGGGCCCGCGGGTGCTGGATCGTCGCGGTCGACGACGCCCGGCGCGTCACGCCACGCTTCATCGCGACCGATGTCGTGCGCTGGCAGCCGATCGATCTGGCCGTCGACGAGATCGGCGATGACGAGGGGCTCGGACGCGCCTGCCGCGAGGCCATCGGCCGCGCGATCGACGGCGCCGACGGCCGGTCGCTGATCGTGCGCCTGCGGCTGGTGGGTCGTGGCCCGATGCACGGCACGCTGCGCCGAACCGGGTACCTGGACGACCTGCGCCAGCTGCTCAACGAGGAGACGGTCGGACCGCCGCCGTTCGCCTGGGTGGAGTCCGTCCGCGACGCCACGCGTCCCGAGGTCGACCTGGAGGCGCGCCGCGGTGCCGCCGACTTCGTCGGCGACTTCCTCCGCACCGTGGCGGCGGCACGTCGCGCCGAGCGCACCACCGATCCGGAGGAGCACGAGCGCTGGATGGGCGCCCTGCGCGGGGCCGTGGCGCCGCTGTTCGAGGAGTCGACGCGCGGGCGGCGGCTGCTCGCATCGGTGCGGCCCGACGACGAGGCCCTGGTCGGCGAGCTGCTCGACGAGGCGGAGGCGCTCGGCATCGATCTGCTGCTCGCGGCCGAGGACGAGCGCTGATGCGCATCGAGCGCCTGGAGATCGACGGCTTCGGCCGCTTCCACGACGTGCGGTGGACGTTCGACGAGGGCCTGACCGTCCTGCTCGGCGAGAACGAGGCCGGCAAGACGACCCTGCTGAACGCGCTCCGCGCCCTCCTGTTCGGCTTCGAGTCGACCCGGGACGGCCGGACCTGGTATCCGGCCTTCGCCGGCGGCCGGCGCGGGGGCCGGCTCGTGCTCCGCACGCGTCGCGGCGAGGTGTGGACCGTGGAGCGGCACGGAGATCGCGGCGGATCGGGCACGCTCGTGGTCCGGGCGCCGAACGGGAACCAGGGCGGACAGGAGACGCTCGACCGGCTGCTTCACGGGGCCGATCGGGACCTGTTCACGAACATCTTCGCCTTCGGGCTGGGCGAGCTCCAGACCTTCAGCAGCCTCTCGGCCGATGGCGTTCGCGGCCGGATCTACGGCGCCGGTGCGGGACTGGGCGGCACGAGCGCGATCGACCTGGAGCGGCGGCTGCGATCCGAGATGGACGAGATGTTCCTGCCTCGCGGGCGCGAGCGCCCGCTGAACCGGGCCCTGGCGCGGATCGAGGAGCTGCGCGCCGAGATCGCCGAGCTCGGCCGGCAGCCGCGGGAGCATGCCGAGGCGCATGCCGAGCGCGAGGCCCTGCGCGCCCGCGCCGGTGAGGTGCGCGAGGCGATCCGCGGCGAGCGGCGGCGCCAGGCCCGCCTGTCGCAGCTCCTTGCGGCACGCGGGCCCGCCGCCGAGGCGGCGATCCTGGGCGAGGAGCTCGCGAACGGTGACGAGACGCTGGATCGTCTCGCGCCCGACGCGGTCGCCCTGCTCGACCGGCACCTCGCGGCGGTGGACGAGGCTCGGGACGCTCTCGTCGCCGCCGAGATGGAGCTCGCCTCGGCGCGTGCCGACCGAGCGCGCCTCGCGCCTGACGCCGACATCCTGGCCGCCGCCGACGAGATCGGCGCCGTGCGCGACGCTCGCGCTGCCCGGGCCGGCACCGCCGAGCGCCGGCGCGAGCTGGTGGCCGCGATCGCGCGCCACACCCACGCCGTCGACGAGCAGGTCGCGCGATCCGGCCTCGGAACCGAAGCCCGGCTGGTGGCCCTCGACGACTCGATCGGTACCGTCGAGCGGACACGGGAGCACGAGCGACGGGCGGCCGCCGCCCGCGAGGCGCTCGCCGACCTGGAGCGGCGGGCGCGCCACCTCGCCCAGGACATCGCTGCGCGCGAGGCCGGAGCGGGCGACCCGCCGGACGAGGCCGCGCTCGACGCACGGGCCGCCGCGCTCGACGAGCTCGATGGCCTCCGCCTGCGACGTGCGGTGGCCGAGGCGCGCAGTGGTCAGGGCCTCCCCGCGTGGGCCGGACCGGCGGCCGCGGCGGTCGTCGCCGTGGCGGTGCTCCTGATCGGGACGCTTGCCGGCCAGCCGGTGCTCGGCGTCCTGGGCGCGGCGGGCCTCGGCCCAGTGACGTGGTGGCTGCTGCGAGGGCTGTTCGGGGGAGCCGGGACGGTCGACGACCTGGCCCATCTCGAGAGCGAGCGCCGGGTGCTCCTGGAGCGCGCCGGGTTGAGCCCGGATGCCGAGGACGACGCGGTGCGCCGGGCGGCATCCGAGGTCAGCGCTGCCCGCGCACGGGCCGCGCTCGCGGCCGACGGACGGGCGGCGCTCGAGGCTCGCCGTCATGAGCTGACGGCCGCGGAGCGCGAGATCGAGGCGGCCCGCGTCGCGCTGGCCGAGGCGGAGGCGGCGTGGAGTTCCTTCCTGTCCGATGCGAACCTGCCCGCCGGCCTGTCTCCCGAGGTCGCTCGCCAGCTGCTCACCGCCGCGGGTGTCGCGCGCCGAGCCGCGGTCGAGCGGGACGACCATCAACGGCGGCTGACCGCGCTGGAGTCGGACGAGGAGGCATGGTCCGAACGACTCGGCCGGCTGGCCGAGCGCCTCGGAACGACTCCGGGTGCCGACGAGTCGGGCCGTGACGCGTTCGCGCTCCGGATCGGGGAGCAACTGGACGCCGAGCGCGACACCGAGCGTCGAGCACGCTCGCTGGATGCGTCCATCGAGCGGCACATCGCGCGCGCGAAGCAGCTCGAGACCGCCCTCGCCGAGCGAGAGGGCACACTCGCGGCGTTCCTCACCGGCACCGGCTGCCCGGACGCGGATGCGCTGCGCCGTCGCGACCGACAGGCGGCGGCGCGCCGCGATGCGGCGGCGCGCCTGCGAGAGCTCCGTGCCGAGCTGGCCGGGATGGCAGGCGGAGCCGACGAGGTCGATCGGCTGACCGCCGATGCCCGGGCGGCGGATCCGGCGCAGCTCCAGGCGGCCTCGACCGAGGCGGCCGAGCAGCTCGGCAGGCTGGAGGAGGAGGAGCGCGAGGTCCTGAACCGGATCGGGGCGCTCGACGCGCGCATCGACCAGCTCGAGCGGGCCGAGGAGCTCGGCATGCGGCGGCAGGAGCTCGCCTCGCTCGAGGGCCGGGCGGCCACCCTCGCGCGCCGGTGGGCGGCCCGCGCGCTCGCCCTGCGCCTGCTTGCCGAGACCCGATCGCGCTACGAGCGGGAACGGCAGCCGGACGTGGTGCGCGCCGCGAGCGAGCAGTTCGAGCGGATCACCGGCGGCCGGTACGCGCGAGTCGTGGCACCGCCCGGCGAGGGCGCGGTTCGGGTCGAGACCGAGACCGGGCTGGCGCGCACGACCGACGAGCTCTCGCGGGGGACGGCGGAGCAGCTCTACCTGTCGCTCCGGTTCGGGCTGATCGACGAGTTCGCCCGCAGCGCCGAGCCGCTGCCGGTGGTGATGGACGACATCCTCGTCAACTTCGATGTCGATCGCGCCGGCCGAGCCGCGGCGGCAATCGCGGATCTCGCCGAACGACACCAGGTGCTGTACTTCACCTGTCACCGGCACGTGGCCGAGCTCCTGGACCCGGCCGGCGCGCGGACGTTGACCCTCGGCTGACTGCTAGCATCGGCCCACCCGATGCCCGACGATGCGCTGCCGACCCCCGATCGCGTCCTCGTCGTCGCTGCGCATCCGGACGACATCGAGTTCGGCGCGGCCGGGACGGTGGCGCGCTGGGTCGGCGAGGGCGCGACGGTCCGCTACCTCCTCGTCACCCGCGGCGACAAGGGCAGCGACGATCCCGACGCCGACATCGCCGAGCTCACGGCGCTCCGGGAGCGGGAGCAGCGGGACGCGGCGAGCGAGATCGGGGTCGCCGGCGTCGACTTCCTCGACGAGCCGGACGGCCAGGTTCAGCCGACGCTCGCGCTGCGCGAGCGCATCACGTTCGCCATTCGCTCGTTCCGACCCGAGATCGTGATGACCCACGACCCGACCGTGCTGTTCGTGAACAACGAGTGGGTCAACCATCCTGATCACCGCGCGGTGGGCGAGGTGACGGTCGATGCCGTGTTTCCCACCGCCCGCGACCCTTTGAACTTCCGCGAGCATCTCGACGCCGGTCTCGAGCCGTGGAAGGTGGCCGAGCTCTACCTGTGGAGCACGAACGAGGCGAACCAGCTCGTCGACATCGGCGCCACCCTCGAGCGCAAGATCGCGGCACTGGCGCGCCATGGGAGCCAGTTCCGTACCTTCGACGACATTGCCCGCTGGGTTCGGCGGCGCTCGGAGGAGCTGGGGGAGCGGGCGGGGTATCGAGCCGCCGAGGGGTTCCGGCGGGTGACCCTGGCCCGATGACCCGGCGCGCGCTCGTCCTGGTCGGCGTCGCCATCGCGCTGGGCGCGTGCAGCACCGAGCCGACTCCGGATCCCTCCCCACGACCCACCACCTTCCCGGTGACACCGGTCGATGCGGCCGTCGACCTGTCCGAGCGATACGCCGCGGCGTGGGCGGCCGAGGACTGGGCCGGGATGCATGCGCTGCTCGACCCCGCCGCCCGCGACCGCTACCCGCTCGATGGCTTCGCGGACCTGCATGCCGCCTTCGCACAGATGACCGAGCTCGAGGCGCTCGAGGCGGCGCCGGGCACGCCCCGTCCCGTCGGCCTTCCCCCGGCGCCGCGCCCGGTCGACCTCCCCGCGCCGACGCCTCCGCCGACGCCCTCGCCGACGCCTGTCCCGGACGCGTCCGCCTCGCCGGCCGGCAGCGCCACGCCGGAGCCCGCCCCGACCGTCGATCCCGACGCGCCGCTCGAGGGACCGGTGCCTGGCCTGGCGGTGCCGGTCACCCTGCGGGCCGCCACCCAGCGCTTCGGCGACCTGCGCCTGGATCGTGACCTGACGTTCGTCCACGGCGCGGCCGGCTGGCAGCTGCGCTGGACGCCGGAGGTGCTGTTCCCCGAGCTCGGCGAGGACGGGACGCTGCGGCTGGACCGGACGCTCGGGCCTCGTGGCCGCATCGTCGGGCCGGACGGCCTGGTGTGGGCCGAGACGCGCGACGACGGCCTCCGGGCCTACCCGCAGGAGGCCCTTGCCGGACAGGTCATCGGCTACGTGAGCGAGGTGACGGCCGAGGATCTCGATCGCCTCCCCGTCGAGGCCGGTTATCGCGGCGGCGACGTGGTCGGGCGCAGTGGACTGGAGTTCGGCGCGGAGGAGCTGCTCCGGGGGACTCCAGGATGGACGTTGCTCGCGCTCGGGCCCGACGGCAGCCGGGTCCTGTACGAGTCCGACATGGTTCCGGGCGCGAACATCGAGATCACCATCCGACCCGCCATCCAGACCGCCGCCCAGGAGGCGATCGCCCCCTACGCCCAGGCCGCGACCGCCGTCGTCGACCCGAGCAGCGGCGACGTCTGGGCGCTGGCATCGGCACCGTTCTTCAACCCGAACGCCATGACCCTGGGGGCCACCCCGGGCGGCACGCCGCTGGACCCGGCCGGACCGGCCCAGATCTTCAACAAGGCGGTGCTGGGAGCGTACCCCGCCGGATCGTCGTTCAAGCCGTTCACCCTCGCCGTTGCGCTGCAGGTCGGCGTCGTCACGCCGACGAGCACGCGGCCGTGTCCGCCCACCTGGCAGTACGGCTCCTTCACATTCCGCAACTACCTCGACCACGAGCTGCCGGGCCAGGTGGGCCTGGCCGAGTCGATGGCCTTCAGCTGCAACACGACGTACATGCCGTTGTCCCTCGAGGTGTACCAGGCCGCGGAGACGGCCCTGACCGACCTCCTGTTCGAGTTCGGCTTCGGCGCCCCGACCGGGATCGGCTACCTCGTCGAGGAGACCGGCATCGTCCCCGACGACGCATGGCTGGCGGCGAACGGGCGCGGTGGCTATTCGGGGTTCGAACAGATCCAGCTCTCGATCGGGCAGGGCGCGTTCCTCGGCACGCCGCTGCAGCTGGCGAACGCCTATGCCGCGATCGGCAACGGCGGCACGTTGTGGCAGCCACGCATCGTGACGCGCGCCACGCTCCCGGACGGGACGCTCGTGCGCGAGGTCGAGCCCACCGTGGCGCGCGAGATCTCCGTCTCCGCCTCCGATCTCGCCTTCGTGACCGATACCCTCCAGGCGGTGACCACCCTGTCGTACGGAACCGGGACGCCGGCCTTCGCCGGCTTCGGCATCCCGGTCGCCGGCAAGAGCGGCACCGCCGAGACCGGCACGCCCGACCCGCACGCCTGGTTCCCGGCCTTCGCGCCGGCGGACGATCCGTCGATCAGCGTCGCAACCGTGCTGCCCTACATCCCGCTCGGCACCGGTGGCTCCGATGCTGCGCCGCTGGTCCGGCGCGTCATGGCGGCGCACTTCGCGAACTGAACGCCAGTGCCGAAGCTCCGTCTCCGGGCGGGCCATTCGTCCCGGTCACCTTGCGCCGAGCGTGGCCGAGCGGGTAGCATCGGCCTCGCCGCTCCTTCTAGCCCCTTGGGTCAACGCAGCCCGGAGAGCGACCCGTCGCAGTGATCTCAGATACCGCGATCCCGCTGAGGTTCCAGACCGCCGAGGTAGGCGTCGACTGGCTCCAGTGCAATATCGAGTGCCAGGAAGGCTGCCCGGTCAACACGAACTGCCGGGGCTACCTGATGCTGGCCGCGGAAGGCCGATTCGAAGAGGGCTACATCCTGGCCCGCGACCCGAACCCGGTCGCCGCCATCTGCGGCTACGTCTGCAGCGCCCCCTGCGAGAAGGCCTGTCGCCGGGCCGATATCGACAAGCCGCTGGCCATCCGCGCCATGAAGCGCTTCCTCGTCGACTGGCACTACGGCAACAACATGCCGGACAACGTGATCGTCAACCCGCCGACCGGGCGGAGCGTGGGGATCATCGGCGCCGGGCCGGCGGGACTGGCGACGGCGAAGGAGCTCGCCAGCTGGGGCCACGAGGTCCACATCTACGAGGCCCTCCCCTCCGGCGGCGGCACGACCCTCATCGGCGTCCCGGCCTTCCGCCTGCCGCGCGACGTCATCGAGCTCGATGTGAACTGGGTGGCCAAGCACGGCGTGCAGTTCCACTACAACGTCGAGGTCGGCCGCGACATCACCCTCGAGCAGCTCCGCGAGCGACACGACGCGGTGGTGGTGGCGACCGGATGCATGTACCCGGTGGCCATGAACGTCACCGGCGAGGAGCTCGACGGCGTGATCTACGGGGTCGACTTCCTCAAGCGCGCCAACCTCGGACAGCGGCAGTGGGTCGGCGAGCACGTCATCATCATCGGCGGTGGCTACACGGCCATGGACTCCTCGCGCACGGCCCTGCGCCTCGGCGCCAAGACGAGCACGATCGTCTACCGCCGAGGCCCGGAGGAGATGGTCGTGGACGAGGAGGAGATCCACGAGACCCACTTCGAGGGCGTGAAGTTCGAGTACTTCGCCTCGCCGGTCGAGGTCCTCGCCGATGAGAACGGGCACGTCAACGGCATGCGCTTCGTCCGCACCCGGCTCGGACCGCCGGACGCCAGCGGCCGCCGCAGCGCGGAGACGATCCCCGGCAGCGAGTTCGTGATCCCGTGCGACATGGTCATCCCTTGCACCAGCCAGGCGGCGGACAACAACGTCCTCGGCGAGTACGGCGCGCCGTTGAATCGGCACGTCGGCGTGACCGACACCCGGACCGTCGTCGACGGCGGGTCGCTGTCGAGCTGGCGCACGCCGCCCCTGAACGGCTCGACCCCCACCGATGCGGATGGACGCCCGTTGAACGGGCTCACCTTCGACTTCAACCGCGGGTACATCACGATCAACCAGGACACGTTCGGCACGCGGGCCGACGGCGTGTTCGCGGTCGGGGACTTCGTCACCGGGCCGGCCACGATCATCGAGGCCGCCGGCCTCGGCCGACGCTGCGCACGCTCGGTCGACCGCTGGCTGGCCGGACTGCGCGGCGAAGAGCTGGAGGAGCTGCCGGTCATCAACCGGGCGGTGATCACCCAGAGCCTCGAGCACGACATGCCGCGCTTCTACGAGGCCACCCGGCGCCAGGAGATCCCGATGGCGCCGCCGGAGCTGCGGCGTGACTTCACCTCGCTCGTCGAGGTCGGCTACGACACGCGAGGCGCGATCGCCGAGGGCACGCGCTGCCTCCAGTGCAACCACAACATCAACATCGATGGCCCGCGCTGTATCCTGTGCGGGCTCTGCGCCGACGTCTGCCCCGAGGGCGTGATCTACATGATCGACAAGGCGCAGGTCGGCGG